>NZ_JBEXRC010000026.1:0-103759 GCF_040612915.1 Streptomyces sp. NPDC006326
AGGCCATCGCGAAGCGACGCGAACGAAGAGAGCGCCCTTGACGGCCCGGCACGACACGGAAGGACAGTGGACTGACGGGACGCCCCCGGACCCTCTCCGATGCCGGGTGCGGGTATCCCGCCCCCCGAAGCCCCCGCCCCACCCTCCAACCCGGTCCGGCAGGGGCGGCGGTGTCCCGCGTCCTCTGCCTTCGCCTTCGCAGCCGCCCTGCGGGCGGGTGGGCAGCCGCCGGGTGCGGGTGGGGTGCTCAGGGGGCGGAACCTCCCCCCGGCCCCTCCCCCGTGGACCCCCTCACCACCAGCTCCGGCTGGAAGACGTACTCCGTGCGCTGCACCGGGGTGCCGCCCACCGACTCCAGGAGGGCGCCGACCGCCGCCGTCGCCATGGCGCGGACCGGCTGGCGGACCGTCGTCAGCGGCGGGTCCGTGAACGCGATGAGCGGCGAGTCGTCGAAGCCGACCACCGACACGTCCTGCGGTACGCGCAGCCCCCGTTCGCGGGCCGCGCGGATCACGCCGAGCGCCATGGGGTCGCTCCCGCACACGATGCCCGTGCAGCCGCGGTCCAGCAGGGCACCGCCCGCCGCGTGGCCGCCCTCCACCGTGAACAGGGTGCGCTGGATGAGGCCTTCGGCCTCCGCCTGCGGGACCGCCGCGAGGAAGCCGGCCTCCTTGCGTGCCGAGGGCACGTAGCGCGTCGGCCCGATGGCCAGGCCGATCCGGCGGTGGCCCAGGTCCTCAAGGTGGCGTACGGCCATGTCCGCCGCGGCGCGGTCGTCCGGGGAGATGAACGGGGCGTTCACGTGCTCGTTGAAGCCGTTGATCATCACGAACGGCACCCCGCGCGCGGCGAGGCGCTGGTAGCGCGCGGGGTCGGCCGCCGCGTCCGCGTGCAGCCCGGACAGGAAGACGATGCCGGTGACGCCCCGCTCCTCCAGCTGCTCCACCAGTTCGTCCTCGGTGGCCCCGCCGGGCGTCTGCGTGCACAGCACCGGCGTGTAGCCGTGCCCGGCCAGCGCCTGCTCTATGACCTGCGCGAACGCGGGGAAGATCGGGTTGGTCAGTTCGGGGATCAGCAGTCCGACCAGACCGTTGCTGCGGCGGCGCAGCCGCACGGGCCGTTCGTAGCCGAGCAGGTCCATGGCGGCCAGCACCTTGTGCCGGGTGCCGGCCGCCACGCCTGCCTTGCCGTTGAGCACACGGCTGACGGTCGCCTCGCTGACCTGGGCCTGCGCGGCGATGTCCGTCAGCCGGAGCGGGGAGGTCACCCCTGCCACCACACCGCCGTGTCGGCGGGCAGCGTGTCCGGGTCGGCCGGGTCCGTGCTGGCCAGCAGGACGGTGCCGGGCGCCGTCATCCGCACCGGCTCGCCGGTGGTGTTGACGGTGCACACGAAGTCCCCGCGGCGGAAGGCCAGTACGCCGGCCGGGGCCTCCAGCCACTCCACCGCGTCGCCCGCCCCCAGGGCGCCGTGCTCGCGGCGGATCCGCAGCGCCGCCCGGTACAGCTCCAGGGTCGAGCCCGGGTTCCCGGTCTGGGCGGCGACGCTCAGCCCCGCCCACTCGGCCGGCTGCGGCAGCCAGCTGCCGCCCGTCCCGAAGCCGTACGGGGCCTCGTCGCCGGACCAGGGGATCGGCACGCGGCAGCCGTCGCGCAGCCCGTCCTGGCCGTTCTCCTTGAAGAACGACGGGTCCTGGCGGACCTCGTCGGGCAGGTCGACGACCTCCGGCAGGCCGAGTTCCTCGCCCTGGTAGACGTACGCCGAGCCGGGCAGCGCCAGCATCAGCAGGGCTGCGGCGCGGGCCCGGGCGAGGCCCTGTGCGCCGCCGCCGTAGCGGGTGACGTGCCGTACCACGTCGTGGTTGGACAGCACCCACGTCGTCGGAGCCCCGACGGGGCGCATCGCGTCGAGCGAGTCGTCGATGGCGGAGCGCAGCGCGTCCGCGTCCCAGCCGGTGTTGAGGTAGTGGAAGTTGAAGGCCTGGTGCAGCTCGTCGGGGCGCAGGTAGAGCGCGGTGCGCTCGGCCGTCGGCGTCCAGGCCTCGGCGACGCCAATGCGGTCGCCGGCGTATTCGTCGAGGACCGTGCGCCAGGAGCGGTAGATCTCGTGGACGCCGTCCTGGTCGAAGAAGGGCAGCACCTGGTTGCCGAGGAGCTTCAGCTGCTCGTCGTGGCCGAGGTCGGGCAGGCCGGGGGCCTTGACCAGGCCGTGGGCGACGTCGATGCGGAAGCCGTCGGCGCCGAGGTCGAGCCAGAAGCGCAGGATGGAGCGGAACTCGTCCTGGACCGCGGGGTGTTCCCAGTTGAAGTCGGGCTGCTCGGGGGCGAACAGGTGCAGGTACCACTCGCCGTCGGCGACGCGGGTCCAGGCGGGGCCTCCGAAGATCGACTCCCAGTCGTTCGGGGGCAGTTCGCCGTTCTCGCCGCGTCCGGCCCGGAAGTGGAAGCGTTCGCGCAGCGGGCTGCCGGG
This sequence comes from Streptomyces sp. NPDC006326, assembly GCF_040612915.1. Lineage (NCBI taxonomy): Bacteria > Bacillati > Actinomycetota > Actinomycetes > Kitasatosporales > Streptomycetaceae > Streptomyces > Streptomyces sp. NPDC006326. The sequence goes on from NZ_JBEXRC010000026.1 coordinate 2,470, forward strand.
GCCTTCGCGCAGTGCCTGCTTGAACCATTCGTGCTGGTCGGAGCAGTGGTTGGGGACCAGGTCCACGATGATCCGCAGGCCCAGTGCGTGCGCTTCGCGGATGACGGCGTCGGCGTCGTGCAGGGTGCCGAACATGGGGTCGATGGCGCGGTAGTCGGCGACGTCGTAGCCCGCGTCGGCCTGCGGGGAGGCGTAGAAGGGGCTGAGCCAGACGGCGTCGACGCCGAGGTCCTTGAGGTAGGGCAGGCGGCTGCGGATGCCTTCGAGGTCCCCCATGCCGTCCCCGTTGGAGTCGGCGAAGCTGCGCGGATAGACCTGGTAGATCACCGCTTCTCTCCACCAGCCGGGCCGCGTGCCGGTCGTGGTGGGGAGGTCACTGTCCGAAGCCAGTGCGTCGGCGAGGTGCTGGGTCATGTCGTCCTTGTGAGATCGGGCCGGGGGTGTGTGGGGGCGGGCGGGGGCTGGCCGGGGTGGTCAGCCCTTGGTCGCGCCTGCCGTCATCCCGGCGACGAGGTGACGCTGGGCGAAGAGGAAGAAGAAGGCGGCGGGGATGGCGATGAGGACGGAAGCGGCGCTCATCGCACCCCAGTTGGAGGTGTACTGCGTGACGAAGGTCTGCAGGCCGCCGGCGAGGGTGAGGTGTTCGTCGCCGACCATGAAGGCGGAGGCGTACGCGACTTCGCCCCAGGCGGTGATGAAGGAGTAGAAGCCGGTGACGGCCAGGCCGGGCTTGGCCAGCGGGAGGATGAGGCGCCAGAAGGTGCCGAAGGGGTTGAGCCCGTCGACGCGGCCGGATTCGTCGATCTCGACCGGGATGGTGTCGAAGAAGCCCTTCATCATCCAGGCGCAGAACGGCACCGCGATGGTGAGGTACGTGATGATCAGGCCGATCGGCTGGTTGAGCAGCCCCAGCTGTCCCATGAGGTTGTACAGCGGGACGATGAGGATGGCCATGGGGAACATCTGCGTGATGAGCAGGGTCCACATCAGCGGCTTCATGCCGGGGAACTTGAACCGGCTGACCGCGTAGCCGGTGGTGGCGGCGATGAACACACCGAGGACGGTGGTGACGCCGGCCACGAGCACGGAGTTGCCGAACCAGGTGAGGAAGGAGGTCGACTCCAGCAGGTACCGGTAGTTGTCGAGGGTGGGTTCCTTCACGAAGTCCGTGGAGATGGCGTGCTTCGCGGGCTTGATGGAGGTCAGCAGGACCCACAGCACCGGGAAGACGGCGATCACGGACGCGACGATCAGGGTGGCGTGCAGGCCGGCGGAGGCGAGCGGCGAGCGCTGCCCCCTGGTGCGCGGGGTACGCGGGGTCGTCACGGTCACCACACCTCTCCCTGCTTGCGCAGCGAGCGCCGGTAGACCAGCGCGAAGATCATGAGCAGGGCGAGGATGAGCACGCCCCAGGTGGCGGAGCCGGCGAAGTCGCGCGGGCTGGCCACGAAGGCCTCGCGGAAGGCCTGGGTCACGAGGATTTCGGTGGAGTCGCCCGGTCCGCCCCGCGTCAGCAGGAAGATCACCGGGAACATGTTGAAGGTCCAGATGGTGGAGAGCAGGATCACGGTCATGCTGACCGCGCGCAGCCCGGGCAGGGTGATGTGCCGGAACCGCTGCCAGGCCGTGGCGCCGTCCATCTCGGCGGCCTCGTAGAGCTCCCCGGGGATGGACTGCAGCCCGCCGAGCAGGGCGACCATCATGAAGGGGATGCCGAGCCAGACGTTGACGGCGACGACGGAGAACTTCGCCCAGGTGGGGTCGTCGAGCCACGGGATCGCGGAGATGCCGCCACCGTCGAGGATCTTGTTGAGGATGCCGCTGTCGCGGTTGAAGAGGAACCGCCAGGCGAAGACGGAGACGAAGCCGGGGACGGCCCAGGGCAGGATGAGCGCCATCCGGTAGGCGGCGCGGCCCCGGAAGTCCCGGTTGAGCATGTTGGCCAGGGCCAGTCCGAGCGTGAAGGTGATCGACACGCACAGGACGGTCCAGGCGATCGTCCAGGCCAGCCGCTGGAGGAAGACCGGGTCGCCGAGGACGGCCGCGTAGTTGTCGAGCCCGACGAAGTGGTACGTCGCGTCGATGTGGCGGACGCCGATGGTGCGGGCGACGTTGCGCTCGTTGGCGTCGGTCAGCGACAGGTAGATGCCGCGGACGAGCGGCCAGCCGATGATCACGCCGAGGACGAGCACCACCGGGGCGACCATGGCCCAGGCGTACCAGTGGGTGGCGAGGGCGCGCCTCAGTCCACCGCGGTTCCCGCTGTTCGCGCTGTCAGTCCTGCGGCTCCGGCCGCGGGCGGCGACGGTGTCCTTCCCGTCGCTGCCCGCGGCCTTCGCCACCGACTGGCTGGTGTCAGCAGCCATCGTTTTGTTTACTTCCAGCCCTTGAGGATCTTGCGGAACTCGACGCCGGCCGCCTTGGCCGCGTCCTCCGGGCTCGACGCCCCGGTGATCGCCTTGGTGTACTCGACCTTCAGCGGCTCGAAGAGGGAGCCGTTCTCGGGGATCCAGGCACGCTCGACGGCCTTGTCCACGGCCGGCTTGAAGAACTGGACCATCTCGCTGGACTTGACGTCGGGCTGCTCGTAGGCGGCGGTCCGCGTCGGCAGCAGGCTCAGCTCCTTGGCGGACTGGACCTGCACCTCCTGGGAGGTCATGTACTCGACGAAGGCGTGCGACGCGGCGCGGTTCTTGGAACCGGCGAAGACGGCGAGGTCGTGGCCGCCCTGCGGGGAGCCGGCCTTGACCGAACCGGCCGGGACGGCGGCGATGCCGAGGTTCGCCTTGTCCTTGAACTGCTCGCCGGCGTAGGTGTCGGCGACGGCCCACGGACCGTTGATCATCATCGCGGCTTCGCCGGTCTTGAAGGCGGTCTGCATGTTGACGTAGCCGTCGGTGGCGTTGGTGATCGCGGCGCCGGAGGCGACCAGGTCGCGGGCGGTCTTGAACGCCTTGACGCCGGCCGGGCTGTCGACGGTGACCGCCTTGTTCTTCGCGTCGACGAGGTCGCCGCCCTCGCCGTAGATGAGGGGCAGGAACCAGTAGGAGTCGTCGCCGCGCAGGTAGAGGCCGGCCTTGCCGGACTTGGCCTTGATGGCGGCGGAGGCGGTCTTCAGCTCCTCCAGCGTCTTCGGGGGCTGGACGCCGGCGTCGGCGAGCATCTTCTTGTTGTAGAAGAGGCCGAGGGTGTCGATGACCTGCGGCACGGCGTAGGTCTTGCCCTCGAACTTGCCGCTGGCCGCGGCCTGCGGCAGGAACTCGGCGTCGACCTTCTTGACGGTCTCGGCGGGGACCTCGTCGAGGTAGCCGAGCGAGGCGAAGTCGGCCACCCAGCCGACGTCGGCGCGGATCACGTCGGGGGCCTCGGAGCCGCTGCTGAAGGCGTTCTTGACCTTGTTCTGCGCGTCGCCGTACGGGACGTTGACGTACTTGACCGTCACCTTCGGGTGCTTCGCGGTGAACGCCTCGGCGATCTTCTGGAAGCTGGCCTTCTCGGCGTCGTTCGAGGTGTCCCAGTAGGTCACCGTGCCGGAGAGCTCCCCGCCGGCCTTGGTCTCGCCACCGTCGTCCTTGGTGCCACCGCCGCAAGCCGTCGCCGCGAGCGCCAGGGTCGCGACCAGCGCGGTGGCCGCTATGCCACGCCGCATATGAACTCCTTCGATGATCCCGGCCGCTCCCTCGCGGTCCCGAGTTGCCGAGAACGTAACAAGCCCGAAAGCTGTCCGAAAGAGCTTGCGGCAATTTTCTGCAAGCGGAGGGGATCGTTACATCCGCGTGTCCGTACGGTGGCCGCAGCTTGCTGTTAGTTCGAACCACCTTCGGGTGACCAGGCCCGCAACCACGGGGCGTGTGGCGGCGTTGACCCCGATATGACCCATGAGCTGACCGCACCCCGGCTTGCAAGCGCTTCCAGCAAGACCGCCGCAAGCGCCGGCTGGTGGCGCGATGCCGTCATCTACCAGGTGTACGTACGGTCCTTCGCGGACAGCGACGGCGACGGCGTGGGCGACCTGCGCGGGGTGCGCTCGCGCCTGCCGCACCTGGCCCGGCTCGGGGTCGACGCCGTGTGGCTCACGCCCTTCTACGTCTCCCCCCAGGCGGACGGCGGCTACGACGTGGCCGACTACCGGGCCGTCGACCCGCTCTTCGGGGACCTCTCCGACGCCGACGAGCTGGTCCGCGCCGCCCACGCGCTGGACTTGCGGATCATCGTGGACGTGGTCCCCAACCACACCTCCGACCAGCACCCCTGGTTCCGGCAGGCCCTCACCGACCCCGCCGCCCGGGGCCGCTACCACTTCCGCCCCGGCCGCGGCCCGGGCGGGGCCCTGCCGCCCAACGACTGGGAGTCCGTCTTCGGCGGCCCCGCCTGGACCCGGACCGCCGACGGCGCCTGGTACCTGCACCTCTTCGCCCCCCAGCAGCCGGACCTGAACTGGGAGCACCCCGAGGTCGCCGAGGAGTTCGCGTCCGTCCTGCGCTTCTGGCTCGACCTCGGCGTCGACGGCTTCCGCATCGACGTCGCCCACGGCATGGTCAAGGCGCCCGGCCTGCCCGACATCGGGCACGGGGCCCAGGCCACCCTGATCGGCACCGAGCCGCTCCCCTTCTTCGACCAGGACGGGGTCCACGAGATCCACCGCGCCTGGCGGCAGCTGCTCGACTCCTACGAGGGGCCGCGCATCGGCGTCGCCGAGGCCTGGGCGCCCAGCTCCGAGCGGCTGGCCCTGTACGTGCGCTCCGACGAGATGCACCAGGCGTTCAACTTCCGCTTCCTGAACTGCCCGTGGGACACCGCCGCGATGCGCACCGTGATCGACGAGTCGCTGAGCGCGACCGCCTCGGTCGGCGCGACCACCACCTGGGTGCTGTCCAACCACGACGTCGTCCGGCACGTCACCCGCTACGGCGGCGGCCGGCAGGGGCTGGCCCGGGCCCGGGCCGCGGCGCTGCTGATGCTCGCCCTGCCCGGGTCGGCGTACCTCTACCAGGGCGAGGAGCTCGGCCTGCCGGAGGTGGCGGACCTGCCCGACGCCGTCCGCCAGGATCCGGCCTTCCGCCGCACCGCCGGGCAGGACGGACTGCGCGACGGCTGCCGCATCCCGCTGCCCTGGTCCGGCGAGGAGCCCCCGTACGGCTTCGGCCCGGCCGGCGCCTGGCTCCCGCAGCCCCGGGACTGGGCGGCGCTGAGCGTCGCCGCGCAGACCGGTGACCCGCACTCCACCCTGGAGCTGTACCGGGCCGCGCTGGAGCTGCGCCGGGCGCTGCCGGGTCTCGGCTCACCGGACGCGGGCCCGCTGACCTGGCTGCCCTCCCCGGAAGGGATGCTGCTGTTCACCCGGCCCGGCTTCGCGTGCAGCCTCAACAGCCGCTCCGAGCCGGTCGAAACGGCCTCGCCGGGGCGGCCCGTGCTCTCCAGCGCGCCCGTGGAGACCGACGGGCGCACCGTCCTTCTTCCCCCCGATTCGTGCACCTGGTGGGCTTTGTAGCGTGCGACCGGTACAGTCCAATCCCGTGACCGCACGGCTAGCCGACATCGCAGCCCAGGCGGGGGTCAGCGAAGCCACAGTCAGCCGGGTGCTCAACGGCAAGCCCGGTGTGGCCGCGGGCACCCGCGAATCCGTGCTGGCCGCGCTCGACGTGCTCGGCTACGAGCGGCCCGTGAAACTGCGCCAGCGCAGCGCGGGCCTCGTCGGCCTGATAACGCCCGAGCTGGACAATCCGATCTTCCCGGCGCTTGCCCAGGTCATCGGGCAGGCCCTGACCCGGCAGGGGTACACGCCGGTCCTGGCCACGCAGACGCCCGGCGGGTCCACCGAGGACGAGCTGACCGAGATGCTCGTCGACCGCGGCGTCTCCGGCATCATCTTCGTCTCCGGGCTGCACGCCGACACGACGGCCGACATGGGCCGCTACGACCAACTGCGCGCGCAGGGCGTCCCGTACGTCCTCATCAACGGGTTCTCCGACAAGGTGCAGGCGCCCTTCGTCTCCCCCGACGACCGGGCCGCGATGCACCTGGCGGTGACCCACCTGACGGCGCTGGGGCACAGCCGGATCGGTCTCGCCGTCGGGCCGAAGCGGTTCGTGCCCGTGCTGCGCAAGATCGAGGGCTTCCGGCTCGCGATGAAGGAGCGGCTCGGACTCGACGGGGCCGAGGCGGAGGAGCTGATCCAGCACTCCCTCTACTCCCTGGAGGGCGGGCAGGCCGCCGCGGCCGCGCTCATCGCGCGGGGCTGCACGGCCATCGTGTGCGCGAGCGACATGATGGCGCTCGGCGCCATCCGGGCGGCCCGCCAGCAGGGGCTGCGGGTGCCGCAGGACGTCTCGGTCGTCGGCTTCGACGACTCCCCCCTCATAGCGTTCACCGATCCGCCGCTGACCACCATCCGGCAGCCGGTGCAGGCCATGGGGCAGGCCGCGGTGCGCACGCTGCTGGAGGAGATCGGCGGTACGCCGGCCCCGCACAGCGAGTTCGTCTTCCTGCCGGAGCTGGTGGTCCGCGGGTCCACCGCTTCGGGACCGCGGCAGCGCCGGGGAGCGTAGGGGGGACGTGGGGGATCCCCTCGTCCGCAGGGCTGAGCGAGCTGCGCTCAAGACCGTCCAGAGGGATGATCGGAGGCAGGAAGCCATCTGGCAGACTCTCTCCCCATGGGTGAAGCGAGCGTGAAGGCACTGGAAACCCGGACGGATGTCTCGTCACCCAACGTGACCGAGAGGGATACCCGCCCGGAGGGCCGACATACCCTGCTCACCCGGCTCCGCGCCCCGCGCCGGCCCCGGATCTGGTTCGAGATCCTGCTCATCGGGGTCAGCTACTGGACGTACTCGCTGATCCGCAACGCGGTGCCCGAGCAGAAGACGGCCGCCCTCGCGAACGCCGACTGGATCTGGCGGGTCGAGCACTCCCTCGGCATCGCCGTGGAACAGTCCGTCAACCACGCCGTGAATTCGGTGACGTGGCTGGTCGTGGGGATGAACTACTACTACGCCACGCTGCATTTCGTCGTGACGGTGGGCGTCCTGGTGTGGATCTACCGCTTCCATCCCGGGCGCTACGCGGCCACCCGGCTGATCCTGTTCGCCACGACGGGCGTTGCCCTGGTCGGCTACTACTGCTTTCCGCTCGCCCCGCCGCGGCTGATGAACGGACAGCACTTCGTCGACACGGTGCTGGTCCACCACACCTGGGGCTCCATGGCCTCCGGCAACCTCAAACACATGTCGAACCAGTACGCGGCCATGCCCTCCATGCACATAGGGTGGTCGCTCTGGTGCGGGCTGACGATCTTCGCGGTCGCCTCGGCCCCCTGGGCCCGGATCCTGGGCCTGCTCTACCCGGCCGCGACCCTCGTGGTGATCGTCGCCACCGCCAACCACTTCTGGCTGGACGCGGTGGGCGGCATGCTCTGCCTGGCCTTCGGCTACTCCCTCTCGCGCGCCTGGTACGGATCGCTGCCGCACCGGCTGCCGCGCCGCCCCGTGTACGCGGGCCCGCATCCGGCGACGGCGGCCGTGCTGAACCGCTTCCGCGGCGACCGCTGACCGGTCCGGCGCCGCGGCCGGCAGGCCCGTCCCGCTCCCCCGCACGTAACCCGCCACCCCGTTCGGACCGCAGCCCGGCCGCGCCCTCCGGGGGCGGTGTCAGTGGGCGTTGTCAGCGTGCGCGTCGCAAGGTGGAACGATCAAGGAGGCGGCGGCGTGCAGGACGTGATGCGGCACGAGGTCAGCGGGCACCGGTTGTCCCAGGCACTGGACGACGTCACCGGACGGGTCTACGACCACTGGCACGGGCTGCGGTACGGGGGGCTGCTGTCCCTGAAGGGGCTCCGCGAGACCCGCGACGACCTCCTCGACCACGTCGGCGCGCAGACGCAGGCCGACCCCGCGCTGAGCGGAGCCGTCGTACGCCGTGCGCTGCGGACGGCCGCCGAATGCGCGCTCGGGGAGCTCTCTCTCGGCTGCTTCCCCGACGGCGACTTCGAGGTGCCGTTCCCGCTGCTCGATGAGGAGCTCAGCAGCATGGACATCTCCTTCGGTGACGCCGTCGACCAGGCGCCCACCGCCCGGACCTGGCTGGACGCCTTCGCGTTGTGCGTCGTCAGCGGGGCGGTGCGGGAGGGGGACCGCGTCATCGGGCTGCTGCTGCGCAATGACTTCGCGCCCGCCCTCCACGACGGCGTGCCCTACTCGCCGCTCGACTCGCACTCCGACCCGGCCGAGCTCGCCGAGATGGACGCGCTGTGCCTCTACCTCACCCGGGCGGCTGGGCACCTGCCGCGGGACTGGCCGGACGCGACCCTGTGCAAGCCGGACGCCGCCGAGCGCGCGGAGGCAGCCCGCCGGCTGGACGGCCTCGGCGTGCTCACGCCGGACCAACGGCTGCTGCGCGTCCTGCTCGACGACTACCAGCCCGCCTTCGAACGCGCCCTGGCCGGGAACCTCGCCGGCCTCCGCGAGGGCGCACACGCCGACGCGGCCCCCCGCACCTTGTTCCCGGCCGGCACGATCGCCGTGGCCGCGCTCGCCGTCCAGGTCCACGGCTGGCGGCTCGGCGTCACCTCCGCCTACCTCCCGCAGAGCCTGCTGCACGCCTGATGGCTTCGCCAGGCGGCCGCCCGACATCGTGAGCCGGATCGGGGCCTCGGCCAGCTCGTCCGGGGCGGCGTCTCTCCACCCGCCGGGCGAGGCCGAGCCCGGCGGGGAAGACGGCGGGTAAGGGGGCGACGAGGACGGTCGCCGAGGCCCTGACGGCCGTCGAGGTCAGCGGGGGCGTGCTGCGCGCGCCTCCCGCCACCTCTGCAGCAGTCCTGGCCGGGCGGCGGGCACGAGCTCCGGTACGGGGGCGGCGGGCCCGCTCCGACCCATCTGCGCCAAGGCCTCGGTCAGGGTGCGGACATAGGACTCGTCGGCCAGGATCCGCGTGCTTTCCCAGGGGTAGGTGAGACGCTCCGCCGACGCCAGGATCCGGCGCAGCAGGGGCGCCGCCGCAGCGGCCGGGGCGCCGATCGCGCCGAGACGGCGGACGGCTTCCCGGGTCGGCAGGGCGGGCAGGCCCGTCCACTGCGGGTCCACCTCCGCCAGCAGCACCGGTACGGCAGGTTCCGGGTCCCCGGTGATCCGCCAGTACGCGTGCGCCGCGGCGACCCGGGTCCACGCTCCGGGCGATTCCGTCAAGCCGCGGACGGTGCCCGCGTGCGCGGCGGCCAGCGGGCCGAGATCGGCGAGGAAGGGCAGGCCGTGGCTGCCGGTCCCGGATGCCACGGCCGCGCCGCACACGTCGAGGGCGAGCGCGGGGTCGCCGGTGACCCGCCAGTGCGCCCAGGCGGCCATCCGTGGGTGGAGGCGGCCCGCGAGCTCGTCCCGGCCGGTGGCGTACGCGGCCAGCCGGTCCGCGGCGACGGCGGCCGGGGGGCCGATCCGGCCGAGGACGCGCAGGGCGTCGTAGGCGTACGGAGTCTCCAGGTACCGGACGACGTCGGGCACGGCGGGCGCGGCGGCCGGGCCCCACGCGGCGAGGAGTTCGAGCGTGACGGTGCTCGCGTGGTACTGCTCCGGCTCCTGCCGCAGGCCGGGCAGCACCGCCGGGAGCAGCTCCGCGGCGGGCATCGCGCCCAGGATGCGGCCTCCGGCACGCCCGCTGGGGAGCCGGTTGCGCTTCGCGAGGTCCCGCAGTGCGGGCAGCGCCCGGACGTCGCCCATCCCGGCGAGGGCGAGCGCGAGTTCCTCGACGCGCCCGAGCCGCTTGTCGAGGGCCTCGGCGATCCGATCCGCGTGCGCCGAAACGGCGGGGCCGGCCTGGGCCACCGCCCGGGCGGCGTCCCAACTGTCGGGCACGTGATCGCAGACGGCCGTGACGACGACCTCCCAGCACCGCGGATCCGGCCGCCGGTAGCGGACCACGGCCTTGACGGCCGAACCCAGTGTTCTCACGCGGTGGCGTGAGTGACGAAGCCGGTCCAAGCGGCCGGGGTGAGCGTCAGCCTGTCACCGTCGGCGACCTTGGAGTCTCGTACGAGGACCGTGCCGTGGCTGCTCTTTACCCAGTCCAGTGCGGAAAGGACGCCGACCGAGGGCTTGATGCTCATCTCTCTCCCAGCACTTTCTCGATGAGGGACCTCGACTCCCGCGGGCTGAGGGCCTGTGAACGGATGATGCCACAACGGAGTTCGAGGATCTGATGTCCTTGGCGTCGGTGACCATGCGGCTCATCAGTTGAGCAGGTGCTCCAGCTGCCTGCGGAGCACATCCCGTCCGCCGATCGGTGGCTCCAACGTGACCTGCTCCAACACGAAGGAGAGCGAAGGCGACGGCTGCCGGTGGAACATCTCCTGGCGCGCCATGCGGACGGTTACAGAGATCCCGGACCTTCTTGGGGTAGCGCGCCTTTTCGACGTCCACCTTCATCGCGGTGATCGTTCCGCCCGCACCGAGAACCTCGTCCGCCTTGTCCGGGAACTCCGCGTGAATCAGGAAATCCGTTTTGGCCGGATCGAGGTTTACGCGACCCGGTGGGCCAATATCCGGAACCGCCCGACGCTTAAAGAAAAACAACCGGGGGAAATGACCTCTCCCCACCTCCCCCCTCCCCCTCTCACCCGGACGGGTGAATCACCCCAACCCGGCTGGCGCATATGCCAATTCGCCGGGCACTCTGTATCTCGACAACCCCATAAACGCGAACGGCCCCCGTGCGGGATTGCAGTCCCGCCCGAGGGCCTCGCCGCTGAGGAAGACAGGACCCTTCCCGTGGCTGAACAGCAGCTTAGCGCGCCCTCACGCGCTCCGTACCGCATTCAGAGGCCCGGTGTCATGCACGAGAAAGACCGGCAGCCCGAGCGCTACGTCAAGATCGGCAACCACCTCGCCCAGCACAGCGAGTTGAGCCTGACGGCGATCGGCCTGTCCACGCACATCCAGTCCCTGCCCACCGGCGCGGATGTGTCGATCAAGGCCCTGGCGCAGCGGTTCACCGAAGGCGAGACCCGCATCGCTTCGGCCCTGCGGGAACTGGAAGCCCACGGCTACCTCTCCCGTACCCGGGAGCGGCTCCCTTCGGGACAGATCGTCACCCGTACGGTGTCTTACAACAACCCGCCCGCCAGGCGGTTGAAGGCGGCGGAGCGCCCTGTCCCGCCCCCCGCGACGGCACCCGCACCGGCCCGGACGCAGGCTCCGGACCCCGATCCGGAGCCTGAACCGGAACGCGAACCGGAACCCGCCCCGCCTGCCTCCGAAGCCGAGCTCCAGGCGCGGGAGCTGCTGGCCCGGCTGCGGCTGCGCGATCCCCGGCTGGTGCTGTCCGAGCGCGACACCGTGAAGCTGGCGCCCGCCGCGGCCGTCTGGCTGGAGCGCGGGCTGACGCCGAGCGCCGTCATCGACGCCCTGACCCGCTCGCTGCCGGTGGTGCCCATCCACTCCCCGTCGGGGCTGCTCGCCCACCGCCTGCGGGAGCTGCTCCCGCCCCGGCTGCCGGATCCCGGCGCGGCGCACCCCGTACCTCCGGACCGCACGGTCCACCCCCTCCGGACCTGCGACGGCTGCGACCGCGCCTTCCGCTCCCCCACCCCGGGCCGCTGCCGCGACTGCCCGCCCCCGGACGTGCGGGCGGCGTAGCCCGGCCACGGGGGCGATTGGAGTATCCCCGTGTGCACTCCCCGCGCGGGGCCGCGAGCCTGGGTGCATGAGCAGGCGCAGGGTGGTGGTGCAGGCGCCCGACGAGCGCGGTCTGCGTCAGGTCACCATCGACGGCGCACCGGCGGGCAGCGCCTGGTCGCAGCGTGATCTGCGCAGGCAGCTGCGCCGCGCGGGACTGCCGGCGGACATGGACCTGGAGGACCGGGCCGCCGTGTCCTGGCGCGGGGCGGACAGCGCCTCGTGGCCCGACCGCGCGGGGCGCCGACGCGCCACGATTACGCTTCTGGTCGCGGGTCTGCTCGTCTCCGCGCTCCTCCTCGCCGACATCGGCACGGTGGACGCGCTGGGAGCACTGACCTTCTCGGGACGTCTGACCGGTGTTCTGTTCGTGCTCTCGGGGGCGGCGCAGGTGGTCGCGGCGGCCCTGGTGTTCGACTTCTGGGGGAAGCGGACGCTGCGGTTCTCGGGCGTGATGGTGGTGCTGGGGGTACTCATCTCGGTCGCGACGGAGGGCCTGCTGCTGGCGGTGTGGTTCCAGGAGCGCGAGTGGACGCCGTACCTGCCGGTGTTCCTCGCCCTCTCCCTCTGGTCCCTGTGGGCGGTCTGGGCGATCTGGCGGGAGCGGGCCTGGAAAGGGATCACCCACCCCAGGAGTTTCACCGCAGCCGTGGCGGTCACCGCTCTGCTGACCTTGGCCAACTTCTCCTACTCAGCCTTGTACCAGCCCCATGCCGCACTCTTCCATTTCAAGATGGAGGCGAAATTCGGGAAACCGATTCCAGATCCGGAACTCCCCCTCGTCTACCTTCCGGTGAAGCTCCATGTGACGAACGACGGGGTCGTTCCGGGATACGTCCTCAACAGTGCCTACTGGGTGGAGGGACGGGAATCCGCCTTCGACGGGAAGAAGGCCGAGCCGGACCCGAAGGAATGGCGGATGGACGCGGAAGCCGGTGTCGACACGGAGCTTCACGTGCAGCCCATCGCGTACCGGACGATCAACAGCGGCCCGGTCCTTCCCGTGGACGCCTGGATCGCGCCGGGAACCGACTTCACCAAGGAGTTGGTGGTCCAGATCCCCACGGACGCGAAATACGATCTCATCACGGCCAAGTGGACGGCCATCTTCCTGAGGGAGGACCGCGGAAGGATCGACAAGCGTCTGCAATCTCCGGTCTTCTCATGGAAGGAGAAGACCGACAGGTTCTTCGACTGTTCGCCCGCCCCCTGCCCCGATTACGTAATTCATCACGCGAAGGTGTGGCACAACAACAACATCATCAATGTCACGCGCAGGCCCCGCTACGTCAGTTCGACCCGTTGGCTCAGCAAGCAGGGCAGCGCAGTCGACTCTCGGATTTCCCCACTCGATTCCAGAGGCCGCGTGTCCGCCGACGCCGAGTCCGCCGAGCGGTACGGCGTCGACCAGTACGTCTCCGGGCTCACGGCGATCCCCTTCGTCTCGCTGCTGGACCTGAAAACGCCGAGCTCCTAGGCGCCGTAGAAGAGGTCGTCGACCACCGCGCGGGCCCGGCGGGTGGTGCGGCGGTAGTCGTCCAGCATTTCACCGACCGTGCCCTCCGCGTAGCCCAGGTAGCGGCCGACGGCGGACAGTTCGCGGGCTTCCGAGGGGAAGGTGTCGCCGGCGCGGCCGCGGACCAGCATGACGGCGTTGCGGACGCGGGTGGCGAGTACCCACGCCTCGTCCAGGATCTGCGCCTCCTCCGCCGGGATCAGCCCGGCGGCCTGGGCGGCGGCGAGGGCCTCGCGGGTACGGGTGGTGCGCAGGGAGGGCTGCGACCAGGCGTGGCGCATCTGGATCAGCTGGACGGTCCACTCGACGTCGCTGAGGCCGCCGCGGCCGAGTTTGGTGTGCAGGGTGGGATCGGCGCCGCGGGGCAGGCGTTCCGACTCCATGCGGGCCTTGAGCCGGCGGATCTCGCGGACCGCGTCGTCGCCGAGGCCTTCGTCCGGGTAGCGCAGCGGGTCGATCAGGTCGATGAAGCGCCGGCCGAGGTCGATGTCGCCGGCGACCGGTTCGGCGCGCAGCAGGGCCTGGCTCTCCCAGGTCAGCGCCCAGCGCCGGTAGTACGCGGCGTAGGAGGACAGGGTGCGGACGAGGGGGCCGGAGCGGCCTTCGGGGCGCAGGTCGGCGTCGATGAGCAGCGGCGGGTCCGCGGTGGGGAGTTGCAGCAGGCGGCGCATCTCGGCGATGACGGTCTGGGCGGCCTTGGCGGCTTCCTGTTCGTCGACGCCCTCGCGGGGTTCGTGGACGAACAGGACGTCGGCGTCGGATCCGTAGCCGAGTTCATGGCCGCCGAAGCGGCCGACGCCGATGATGGCGAAGCGGGTGGGCAGGGTCTCGCCCCAGTGGTCGCGTACGGCGGCACGCAGCGCTCCGGCGATCGTGGCGGCGGTGAGGTCGGAGACGGCGTCGCCGACGCGGTCGACGAGGGCGCCGGGGTCCTCCTCGGCCGGGCTGTCCTCCGTACCGTAGGAGCCGATGATGTCGGCCGCGGCGGTACGGAACAGCTCGCGGCGGCGGACTCCGCGGGCGGCGGCGACGGCCGCTTCGGCGCTGCCGGCGCGCCCGACGGCGGCGAGCACCTCCTGCTCCAGGGCCTCCAGGGTGCGCGGCTGGAGCCCTTCGGGGTCGCCGAGCAGGGCGACGGCCTCGGGGGCGCGCATCAGCAGGTCGGGGGCGAGGCGGCCGGCGGACAGAACGCGGGCCAGGTTCTCGGCGGCGGCGCCCTCGTCCCGCAGCAGCCGCAGGTACCAGGGGGTCTTGCCGAGGGCGTCGGAGACCTTGCGGAAGTTCAGCAGGCCGGCGTCGGGGTCGGCGGAGTCGGCGAACCAGCCGAGCAGGACCGGCAGCAGGGTGCGCTGGATGGCGGCCTTGCGGGTGACTCCGGAGGCGAGGGCCTCCAGGTGGCGCAGGGCGGAGGCGGGGTCCGCGTAGCCGAGGGCTTCCAGGCGCTGTCCGGCGGCGCGCGGCGAGAGCCGGGTCTCGCCGGGGGCGAGCTGGGCGACGGCGTCGAGCAGCGGCCGGTAGAAGAGCTTCTCGTGGAGGCGGCGCACGACGGAGGCGTGCCGGCGCCAGGCCTTGGTGAGCTCGGCGACGGGTTCGGTGCGCAGGCCGAGGGAGCGGCCGAGGCGGCGCAGGTCGGCCTCGTCCTCGGGGACGAGGTGGGTACGGCGCAGCCGGTAGAGCTGGATGCGGTGCTCCATGGCGCGCAGGAAGCGGTACGCGTCGCCGAGCTGGGCGGCGTCCGCGCGGCCCACGTAGCCGCCGGCGGCGAGGGCCTGGAGGGCGTCGAGGGTGGTGCCGGAGTGCAGGCCGGCGTCGCTGCGGCCGTGGACGAGCTGGAGCAGCTGGACGGCGAACTCGACGTCGCGCAGGCCGCCGGGGCCGAGTTTGAGTTCGCGGTCGACCTGGGAGGCGGGGATGTTGTCGACGACGCGGCGGCGCATCTTCTGGACGTCGGCGACGAAGTTCTCGCGCTCGGCGGCCTGCCAGACGAGCGGCGTTATGGCGTCGATGTACTGGGCGCCGAGGTCGGGGTCGCCGGCCACCGCGCGGGCCTTGAGGAGGGCCTGGAACTCCCAGGTCTTCGCCCAGCGCTGGTAGTAGGCGAGGTGGGAGGAGAGGGTGCGGACCAGGGGGCCGTTGCGGCCCTCGGGGCGCAGGTTCGCGTCGACGGGCCAGATCGTCCCTTCGACGGTGGTCTCCGAGCAGATCCGCATGAGGTGGGAGGCGAGGCGGGTGGCGGCCTGGATCGCCTTGGCCTCGTCGGCGCCGTTGACGGCCTCCCCGACGAAGATCACGTCCACGTCGGAGACGTAGTTCAGCTCGTTGCCTCCGCACTTGCCCATCGCGATGACGGCGAGGCGGCACTGCGCGGCGTCCTGGGGGGCCGCGGCGCGGGCGATGCGCAGGGCCGCGCGGAGGGTGGCGGTGGCGAGGTCGGCGAGTTCGGCGGCGGTCTCGGCGAGGTCGATGGTGCCGCAGACGTCGCGGGCGGCGATGGAGAGCAGGCAGCGCCGGTAGGCCACGCGCAGGGCGATGGGGTCGTGGGCCTGGGCCAGTCCGAGCTCGAACTCGGCGAGGCCGGGGTGCAGGTCGGCGGCCTCGTAGGTGACGAGCGCGTGCCAGTCGCGGGGGTGGCGGGCGAGGTGGTCGGCGAGGGCCTCGGAGGCGCCGAGGACGCCGAGGAGGCGGTCGCGGAGCGGTTTGGCGCTGACGAGGGTGTCGAGGAGGACGGGTCGCTCCTCCTCGCTCTGCGCCTCGGCGAGCCGGACGAGGCCGAGCAGGGCCAGGTCGGGGTCGGCGGTGGCCGCGAGGGCGTCGAGCAGCACGGGATCGGTGCGTACGGAGGCGAGCGCGGCGGAGTCCAGCAGCCGGGCGGCGGCCGAGGGGTCGGTGAAGCCGCTGCGCAGCAGCCGGATGAAGGTGCTGCTCCTGCGTCCCGGGACTGTCATCCCGCCGCCTCCCGCGTACGTCGCCGCCACTGGCCTGGCCTGCCTGAACTGAGCCTAGCCGGAGCAGGCGTTCGACTCACCGGGGCGTGGGTCCACGTATCATGAGGCGGATTATCTGCTTATCCGACTACTTACCCTGACTGCTCGTTCGACTGTTCGTCCGCTCGCTCCCCCTGTTCACCACGGAAGGCTTTCGCGGCCTCCGGCGGGGTCGTCCCCGCTCGACCGGCCACGAGGACCCAGATGCCCGACGGATCCCAGCCCTGGCTGTCCGGCCCCGCCTGGGACCCCTCCGCGCCGGCGCCCGCGCCGCAGCCGCCCGTCCCGCCGGGCGGGCACCCCTGGGATCCCGCCCCGGCCGGCCACCCGGCCCCGCCGCAGGGCGCGTACGGGGGCGGTGCGGCCGGCGGCCCGGTCGGGAACGGCCCCGCCCGGGGCGGCCCGACGCCGCCGCCCGAACACGCCTGGGCCCCGGGCCCGGAGGGCCCCCAGGGCATCCCGTCGTACGCCGACGCCCGGGGCGGGCCGGCCGCGCCGCCTCCGCACGGCTGGGCGCCCGAGCAGGCCGCAGGCCACTTCGCCCCGCCGCACGCCCCGTACGGCGGCCCGACCCCGCCCCAACACCCCTGGCCCCACGGCCCGGAGGGCCCCCAGGGCATCCCGCCCCAGGCCGGCGCGGCCGACGGCCCCGTCCCGCCGCAGGGCGGCCACCGGGGCGGCGCGGCCGTGCCCCCGCCCGAGCACCACACCGTCCCGGCCCCGCGCCGGGCCGGGCACGGCGTCCCCGGAGCCGGGGCTGCGGGCGGGGCGCAGCCGTACGGGCCGGGTCCCGCCGCGCACACCGGCTCCGCCGCGGCGCCCGCCCGGCGCGGCGACGGCGGGCGCGGCTCCCGGCGCCGGGGCGCAGCCGCGTCCGCCGGCGCCCGCCGGTCCTCCCGCACCGGCGCCGCCGAGCCCGGGCGGCCCCGTACCGGCCGCGGCAGCGGCGAGGCCGCGGCCCGGTCGCGCCGGTCGGAGGACGGGCGGCAGCGGCGGTGGGGACGGGTCGTCAAGGCCGTCGGGTTCTGCGCCGCCGTCACCGCCGCCGTCATGTTCCTGCTCCGCGGAAGCGAGGCCATGGCGGCGCTCGCCGCCCGGCCCGCCCCCACCCCCCGGGCCACCGTGGCCCCCGTCGAGGCCCCCGACCCCGGCAGGGTGCTGCAGATCGTCGCCCACCCCGACGACGACCTGTACTTCATGAACCCGGACCTGCGCTATTCCCTGCTCACCGGCCACCCGGTCACCACGGTGTACCTGACCTCCGGCGAAGCCGACGGCATCAACGCCGTCGAGGCCAAGCAGACCACCACCCCGGCCAACAAGCCCGCCTACGCCGAGGCCCGCCAGAACGGGATACGCGCCGCCTACGCCCGGATGGCCACCGGCGACCGCGGCAGCGCATGGAAGCGCACCGTCGTCCCCACCCGGGGCGGCGGTCAGGCCGAGGTCGACGTCCTCGTCGCCAAGCCGCAGGTCAACCTGGTCTGGCTGCAGCTGCGCGAGGCCGGCAGCGTCTACGACTACGTCCCCGACAGCCTGCACGGCCTGTGGGACGAGAAGGTCCCCCGACTGGAGTCGGTGCTCGCCTCCGGCAGTCCGGTCAAACAGCGCTTCTCGTACGGCAAGGAGCAGCTCGTCCGGACCCTCGTCGGCCTCCTTGAGCAGTACCGGCCGACCACCGTCCGCTCCCAGGACCCCACGCCCGGCCGGTTCCCCGACACCAGGCGGTACACCGACCACCAGGACCACTTCTACGGCGCCCGCTTCGTCCAGGCGGCCCTCGCCGCCTACGCCAAGGACGTCAAGGACCGCCCGCACTTCGCGGTGCAGAACTACCTCGGCTACGTCAACGGCTCGCTGCCCAGCACCCTCGACCCGGCCGAGGCCAAGGAGAAGCTGGACATCCTGGGCGTCTACGCCTGGCTCGACAAGCAGAACCACTGCGGCAGCACCGCCGGCTGCGGCGACCTGAAGGTGGCGGACCACCCCGAGGGCAACCACTGGACCTCGACCGTCAACTACGCCCGCGGCACCGGCACTTCCTGGCTGACCTCCGACCGGGCGTACGGGCTGTGGGCCTTCAAGGTGCTCGACGGCCAGGTCGCCGTCTGGCACCGGGCCGGCCTCCTCGGCAGCTGGAGCGGACCGCGCCTGCTCCCCGGCACCGGCATGGACCCCGGCATCTCCACCGTCACCCTGCCCGGCGGCCGGATCGCCGCCTTCGGCACCCGCACCTCCTTCGGTGCCCGGCCCGCCGAGTACCGGCGCGAGGTCGTGTACGCCGTCCAGAAGGCCCCGGGCTCCGAGGAGTTCGGCGAGTGGCAGTCCCTGGGCACGCCCGAGGCCGCCGACGAGAACTGGACCTCCGACATCAGCGGCCCCGCCGTGTCCGTCGACGGCGGCGGGCAGCTCGCGGTGTACGTGCGCGACGGCGCGTCCAGCCTGCGCGGCCGGGTGCAGCAGGCGAACGGCGGCTGGGGCCCGTGGGAGCAGTACGGCGGCACCGACCTGCACGGCACCCCGGTCACCGCCACGGACGGCGCCGGGCGGCGCATGGTGTTCGCGAGCACGACCAAGACGGTGACCGGGTGGGCGCAGCCCAAGCCGGGCGCCCCCCTCGGCCGGGCCACCGCCACCGGGCTGCCGGACACCACGCTCCCGCTGACGGCCGAGGGCCGCGAGGGCGGGGTGCGGCTGTGGTTCCGCAAGCCGGGCTCGGGCAACGTCCGTACCGCGCTGGTCACCGCCGACGGCGGGCTGAAGGTGAACCACCTCACCGACCTCGGCGGGCTCCAGGGCTTCGGCTCGGTGACGGCGAGCGGGCACGTCCTGGCGGGCCGTACGGCGGGCGGGCAGCTCGGCTCGGACCTCGGCCCGGGCCGGCCGTGGGCGCGGTCGGAGCTGATGTTCGTCGGGGCGCCGTCCTCCACGATGACCGGGAAGGCCATGGTCAGTCTGGCCGTGCTGGGGCTCGACGCACGGCTGTACGTGAGCTCTTCGGCGGACGAGGCGGACGCCCACCTGGCCCCCTGGCAGCCGGTGGGCCCCCGCAACACGGGTCCCTGACTCGGCGGGCCGCGGCGAACGCGACCCGTCCGGAGAGGAGTCGGCCCGGGCGGATGTCGCCTCCGTCCACATGCCGGGCACGAACCCGCACCGAACCGCCGCACGGCACAATCACATCCGGTCGTTTTCGGAAAGCAGCAGTCATCGAGGAAATCGGTGAACCAAGTCCCCCGATTTGGCCTCTCACTGACTGCTCAGCGGTTTTTCCCGCCCGGAACGACCCCAAGGCGTGACCGATGCCGATTGCCCGTCGCCGCTTCCTCCTCGCGGCCCTGCTTCCCGTGCTCACCGTCGGTGCCACCGGCGTGCTCGCCGTCGCCACCGGCGAGCAGACGTCCGCCGAGGCCACCCAGGAGAAGAACCCGGCCGCCGCGCTCCCGGCGAGCGTCACCGCCGGATCGGTCGTCCAGGTCGTCGCGCACCCCGACGACGACCTGTTCTTCATGAACCCCGACCTCAGCCGCTCCCTCACCGCCGGCACCCGGCTCACCACCGTCTACCTGACCTCCGGCGAGGCCGACGGCCGCAACGAGGCCCACGGAGCCGACGCCCGCGACCCGGAACAGCCCGCCGACCGCGCCCACTACGCGGAGGCCCGGCAGAACGGCATCCGGTCCGCCTACGCCCAGATGGCCACCGGCGACCGCACCAGCCCGTGGCGGCGTACGGTCATACCCACCGCGGGCGGCGGTGCGGCCGAGCTGGACGTCCTCATCGCCCGGCCGCAGGTGAGCCTGGTCTGGGTGCAGCTGCGCGAGGCCCGCAATCCCACGGCGGACAATCCGGACAGCCTGCGGGGCCTGTGGAACGGCCGGATACCCGCGCTGGGCGCCCAGCTGAGCTCCGGCACCCCGGTCCGGCAGGACTACGCGTACACCAAGGACCAGGTGATACGGACGATAGCCGGGCTCCTGGACCGCTTCCGGCCGACGACGATACGCATGCAGGACCCGACGCCGGGCCGCTACCCGGAGACCGGCAAGTACACCGACCACCAGGACCACATGTACGGCGCCCGCTTCGTGCAGGCCGCCCTCGCCTCGTACGCCGCGCAGGTCACCGGCCGTCCGCGGTTCTCGGTGCAGAACTACCTCGGCTACCACAACGGCAGCCTCCCGCACGCGCTGGACCCGCAGACCGCCGAGACGAAGACCGGCTACCTCAGGACCTACGCCTGGCAGGACCACCAGAACTACTGCGGCAGCCCCTCCGGCTGCGGCGACCGCAAGGTGGCGGGCAGCCCCACCGGCCGCAACTGGGCCCAGTCCCTGCGCTACGCCCGCGCCGACACCACCTCCTGGCTGGTGGAGGGCACCCCCGGCCGGCTCTACGCCTTCGCGGCCCTCGACGGCCAGATGGCCGTCTGGACCCGCCAGGGCCGCACCGGCGGCTGGACCGGCCCGGCCCTGCTGCCCGGCACCGGCATCGACCCGGGCGCGAGCACCGCCCGCCTCCCCGACGGGCGCGTCGCGGTCCTCGCGACCCGTACGGCCTTCGCCGCCGCGCCGGCCGACTACCGGCGCGAGATCGTGTACGCCGTGCAAGCCGCGCCGAACGGGCCGTTCGGGCCGTGGCAGTCGCTCGGCACCCCCGAGACGGCGGACGAGGAGGGCACCTCCTCGATCAGCGCGCCCTCGGCGGCCCTGGACCCGCAGGGCCGCCTGGCCGTCTACGTCCGGGACTCCCGCCGCACCCTGCGCGTGCGCGAGCAGCAGCCGGACGGCGGGTTCACCCCCTGGCAGCGCCTGGGCGGCGACGACCTGCAGGCCGACCCGGTCACGGCGGCCGACGCCGCGGGCCGCCGCCACGTCTACGCCACCACCAGCAAGACGGTCCTGGCCTGGACGGCGCCCGCCCCGGGCGCCCCCCTCCAGGGCCCCTTCCACACCGGGCTGCCCGCGACCACCGTCCCGCTGACGGCGGTCCCGGAGGGCTCGGGCGTCCGGCTCTACTTCCGCCGGCCCGATTCGGGGGTGGTGCGCAGCGTCCTGGTCACGGCGGGCTCGGGCAAGCCGCAGCTCTCCAGCATCTCGGAGGCCGGCGGCCGGGCGGGCTACGGCGCGGTGAGCGTCGCGGGCCGCCTGCTGTCGGGCCGCGCGGACACCGGCACCATCGCCGCGACGGGCCTCGGCGGGCCGCCGGCGTGGACGGAGTCCCGGATGCTCTACGTGGGCGCCCCGTCAAGCGTCCTGGAACCGGCGGGCGCCACGACGACGACGGTCCTCGGCCTGGACGCCGAACTGCACGTCACCACCACTCCCCCGGCCACCCCGGACCCCCACCACACCACCTGGCACCGCGCGGTGCCCACCCCCTGACCCACACGGAGGCGGCCCCGCGCCGACCAGCGCGCCGGGGCCGCGGCAGGGCCGGCGCAGTGGCACCATCGCCGTGTTCCGACCCGAGGACGCCGGGGGTGCCGTGAAGGACGCCGCAGACCTGATCAACGCGCTCACCGCACTGGCGTGGCCGCTCATCGTCGGCGTGGTGGTGTGGCGCCTGTTCCCGATCATCAAGAAGATCGTCCGGACCCGGGGGTTCACCGTCAAGGTCGCGGGCGCGGAGCTGTCGGTGCAGGCGCTCTCGGAGCAGCTGGTGCGGACGACGTCCCAGATCCAGAGCAAACTGGCCTCGATCAGCACCACCGGCCCGGCCGGCGCAGCCGGGTGGGAGGAGCTCCCCGCCCGGACCCTGCGCCGGGTCCTCTGGGTGGACGACCACCCCGCGGACAACGCCTACGTGACCGCGCAGTTGCAGGCCCTGGGCGTGGAGGTGGTGCAGGCCACCTCCACCCGCGAGGCGGTCGCGGCCGTCGCGGCCGCCGTACCGCCGTTCGACGCGGTCCTCTCCGACCTGGACCGCACCCAGGACGACGGCCCCCACCCGGACACCGGCCTGGAGCTCGCCCGGGAGCTCCGCGCCCGCGGGGAGGACGTACCGCTGTTCGTGTACACCTCCCCGGCGGCGGCTGCCAGGAGGCCCGAGATCCTCGCCGCCGGCGTCACCGGCCTCGCCACGACGTCGACGGCCCTGTTCGAACTGCTGCGCGGGATCGGCTCCTTCCCCCGCACGAACGACTAGGCCTACGGGGTCTGCGGCGCGGCGGGGTGGACCGGGGTGACCTTGCCCGGCGGGAGGAAGCAGGGCGATGTCACCTTGAGGGTGGCGAGGCCCTCGCCCTTGGCGCGGTCAAGGACCCCGGTGATGCCTTCCATCCAGAAGTCATCGGGCTCCGTGCGCATGCTGACCCAGGGGTAGGGGCCGGACATGTCCTCCTCATCCGACGAGTTGTACGTGTGGCCCTGCTTCAGCCAGGCATCCCGCGCCTGTAGGACGACGTTCTTGGCCTCG
Source organism: Streptomyces sp. NPDC006326 (assembly GCF_040612915.1). Taxonomy (NCBI): domain Bacteria; kingdom Bacillati; phylum Actinomycetota; class Actinomycetes; order Kitasatosporales; family Streptomycetaceae; genus Streptomyces; species Streptomyces sp. NPDC006326. The sequence continues at coordinate 25,044 of NZ_JBEXRC010000026.1, forward strand.
GCCCCCGGAACACCGGTGAGCTTGTAAAAGAGGGTGACCTGCAGTCGGTCGTCAGGGCCGTGGTCGTCTCGGGCGATGCAGGGGCCGATGGTCTCGGGGCCCGTATGTTCCAGAGTCGGCTTGGGTGACATGCCGTCCACCGCCTGGTGGATGATCTCCTCCGCCCGGTCGATCGCCTGCTGCTCGTTCATCGTGACCTGCCGAGCTGCCTTTCCGTCATGCTCCTGCGCCCCGCACGCGGTCATCATGAACGTCAGGGCCGGCAGTACAGCAGCCGCGAACGCCTTCCGCAGGTTCGCGGCCTTTCCCATCGGGAATCGGCTCATACGTCTGCCGACGACGGGCCGTCGACGGGCGTCGTCACCGCGACGCGGACCGCGCCGGTGGTCGAGGCCGCGATTTGTACGACCGTGCGCTCTTCGGGGTGGCCGGCGACGACGGCCGGGGTGCCCTCAAGCGTCGGCATGTGGCGGACCTTCCAGCCCGCGCTCTGGAAGTACGCCTCCACGCGTGCCAGGGCCCGTACCCTCTCCTCCTCCGACAGCGGCTCCGTCGACCAGGTGTGATGGACCGAGGTCCCGGACTCGTCCCGGACCGTGCTGAGGCCTTCCCCGGGCTGCGTGGGCGCCGACCCGACGCGCAGGGCGTCGTAGATCCGGCTGGAGTGGGCGAGGGCGCGTCGCGCGGCGGGGTCGTCGGCCTGCGGGGTCTCGAACGCGGCGGGGTCGGCCGCGGTCGACGCCGACGCCTTGCCCGGCGGGAGGAAGCAGGGCGATTTCACGCCGATAGAGGCGAGGCCCTCGCCCTTGGCTCGATCCACGACGCCGGTCATGGCGTCCATCCAGAAGTCGTCGGGCTCTGTACGCATGTAGATCGCCGGGAAGGGGCCGGACCAGTCGACCTCGCCCGACGTGTTGTATTTGTAGCCCTGCTTCAGCCAGGCGTCCCGTGCCTGCCGCACGAGGTTCTTGGCCTCGGACCCGGGAACACCTGTCAGTTTGTATGCGACAGTGACCTGTACGCGGTCGTCAGGACCGTGATCGTCCCTGGCGATGCAGGGGCCGACGGGCAAGGGGCCCATGCGCTCCAGTGTCGGCTTGGGGGACATGCCCTCCACGGCCTGCTGGATGATTTCCTCTGCCCGGTCGATCGCCTGCTGCTCGTTCATCGTGACCTTCTTCGATGGTTTTCCGCTGGTGTTCTGTCCGCCCTCCTGCGCGCCGCACGCAGTCATCGTGGTCGTCATGGCCAGCAGCGCGGCAGTCGCGATTATTCTTGGCAGGTTCACGGTCGTCCTCCGGTAACAATCTTCGCCAGGCTGCCGAGGGGCTTCTCGTCCCAGTACTGGGAGTGCGCGGGCATGATCTCCCAGTCCGTGCCCGGAAGCTTGCCGTCGGGGACCTTGAAGACCTGGCCACCGAAGTCGTCGGAGGTCGGGTCGGTTCCGTGCACGATCGTGTGGTCGTCGAAGAGATCCCAGTAGGCCTTCGGGCTGAGTGGGTCCCGGGCCGGCGGCGGGGCGGCGTTGATGAGGTCGTTCTCAGCCGTGGCCGCGAAGACGTGGTCCGGCGGAATGTTCAGGTCCTTAGCGTGATCCACGCCCACGCCCGGACTGCCCACCATGATCGCGTTCTCGACCGGCAGGTCAACGTGCATGCTCATCGTCTCGCCGACGACCAAGGACCCGTAGCTGTGTCCCAGGAGCGTCTGCTTGACGCCGCCTTCGCGGTGATTGGCTTCCTCGATCCCCTGGATGAAGTTGCCGAACGGCTCCTTCGCCTGGTCGGCCCATTTGGTCTCCGTCGCATCGGTCATGATGCCCTGCGGGGCGTCGTAACCAAGCCACACGATCGATGCCGTCTTGCGGCTGGGATCCTCGCGCTCCGCCTTCCACTGGAGTGCATCGGCCCTGCCGATGTCCCCATCAATGGACTCCAGCTTCGCGAACGTCCCGGGCACGTACGTCACCACGTTGTCGGCCGTGTCCGGATTTCCGATGGAGACGATGGCGCGCCCCATGTCCTTGCCGTCGAATCCGAGCAGATAGGGGCGGTTGCTCTCGCTCGTGAAGCTGTCGAAACGTTTCTGTATGGCATCCATGCCCTTGTAGCCGTTTTCGATCTGCTTCCTCTTCTCGTCCCACTCCTTCCACTCCTCGGTCGGGACCATCGCGCCCTTCACCTCGCGACCCGTGATGGGGCTGATGTACGGCTTGTAGTGCTCCGGTTCCTTCTTGAGCCAGGCGTCGTACTCCACCTGCTTGGCTCCGCGTTGTTCCGCGAGCACGATGCGGTTCGCGTCGTCGCGTACGTCGGAGGGGAGACCGTCGAGCGCTCCGATGCTCGCGGGGTGCATGGACACGTAGGCGTCGCGCTGCTCCTGGGAGAGGCCGTTCCACCAGTTGGCGTTGTCCTGGGGCCAGTCGTTCTTGGGCGGCGGCTTGATCGTGTGGAGGTAGGCGTCGGCCGCGTCACGCACGCCGTCCGTGTCCGACGTGACGTCCGTCCAGTCCCGGGCTGACACGGTCAGGTCGTCGTCGGCCTTGAGGGCCCGGATCTTCGGCGCCCACTTCGCGTCCGCGTCCGTGGCCTCCTTGAGCGCGTCGGCGATCCGGTCCGCGTACCCCATGGCTTTGCCGTAGTTCGGGTTCGGGTGGATGTTCGCCGCCTGGCGCTCCAGTGCGTCGGAGGTCGGGTTGCCTCCGGCGCTCCCCGTCACCGTTCCGCCTTCGGTGACCTTCTCGGCGCCCGGCTTCTGACCCGCCGGATACGCGACCGAGCCGTCGTCGTTCACCCTGCAGCCGTCCGCCTGGGCGTCGTCGATCGCGGCGATCAGCTTCCGCTTGGCGGCCGCCATGTCGTAGGCGAACCCGTTGAGGGCCGTGCTGATCACGCCGCATTCGGTCAGGGTGTAGTGGAAGTTCTTCGCCAGGGCCTGGAGCTGCTTCTGTGACGCCTCCGCGGCCTCACCCTGCAACGACTTGCGCATGCCGGTGGCGACGGTGTTCTCGACGTGGTCCTTGGCCGCCTGGGCCGCGTGACCCATGGCGCTGTACCCGTCGGCGGCGTCCTCGAACTCGGAGGGCTTGAAGGCCTTGAGGGTGGCGTAGTCCATCCCGCCGTCACCGGCCCTTCGCCTGGCCGCCGACGGCGTCCGTGTCCGCGTACTTGGCGTTCAGCTTGTTCATCTCGGCGTTGACCGCCTCATCGGTGGTCAACACGTCGCGGCCCACCTTCTCCAGGATGCCCTGGAGCGAGCCGCAGCGTTCGCTGACGCTTTCGGCGTACTTCTTCCAGGAGTCGTACACCTCCTTCTGCGCGGCAGCGCTCAGGCAACCGGTGGTGTCGCCGATCCCTGTCTGGCCGTCCTCCAGTTTGGTCAGCGCGGTGCCGATGGTCTGGCGAAGGGAGCCCACGCCCTGGCCGGCGGTGTTCCACGCCTTCTGACTGGACTTCAGGCCCCCTGTGACGGCGCTCGGCCCGGCGCTGGGCTCAACCGGGACATGGTTGAGCCGCATCGCCACGGACTGGTCACCGCTCACATCGGCTTTGATCTTTTCTCACTCGTCCCACGCCATGCACAGCCCCCGTTTGCCCTGCCGATCACTCCGGCCCAGGACACTACAGCGCACCTGCACCACACAACCCGCGTGGTACGGGGGCCTCCTGAGTACCCGTACTCAGGAGGCATGAGTACCTGCCCCGCCGGCCGAAGGGGGAGGTGGCTCCGCTCAGGAGGACTTGTCGGTGAGCTATGTCGGTAGCGTCCGACCGTGACTTTGACTGACCTGAGGGACGGCTTTCGCGATGATGACCAGCGGCAGTGCGTCCAAGCAGTCGTTCACAGTCGCCTCGCGGATGACCGGGAGCCGCAGGAGTGTCGCTACCTGATGCGCTTCTGGTGGCAGCTGCGCATGCCGTACCAGGAGGTTTCGCTTGAGGAACTGCTCCTGAACGTCGGCAGGCAGAAGCTGGACGCCGTCATGGAACTGATCAGCGCCATCCGGTCCTCCCACGACGAGATCGATGCGTGGCTTGCGGCTGCGGAGAAGAAGTTCCCGGTGATTCAGGATCGCGGCTTCAGCTTGGACAGTGACGGCTGAGGAACGAGCGTCGCCAAGCGGCACTTCACCACCGGGAGCGGCCGCTTGCTACTCTGCCCGATCATGCGAGCCCTCTTCCCAGGATCCTTCGACCCGGTCACTCAAGGGCACCAGGACGTACTCCGGCGCGCCGCCCTCCTGTTCGACGAGGTCGTCGTATGCGTGATGTTCAATGCGAAGAAGACCGGCCGCTTGCCCGTCGCTGAACGGCTGGACCGGCTCCGCGAGGTAGCAACCGACTTGCACAACGTCACGGTCGACTCCCACACGGGCGGCCTGCTGGTCGACTACTGCCGCCGAGTCGGAATCGACGTCGTCATCCGCGGAGTCCGCGACGTTCCCGACCTGGAGTACGAACTGCCGATGGCCCGCATGAACTACGAGCTGGCCGGAATCGAAACGCTCTTCCTCGCTGCAGACCCCGCCCTGGCCCACATCTCCTCCACCTTCGTCACCGCGATGAGCCAACCGGACCGGGTCCGCGAATGAGGAGACCGCCCAAGGACCGCAAGACGGCGGAGCCGACGGTCCACAACCCTCGCCCCCATGCGATCTTTCCAGCTGACCAGATCTGACCTGCGGCTACAACACCGGCAGGTTCTTGCGGAGTTCGCGGCGGTGACCTCCGAGCGATATCCCTCCCACTCCTGCTTCTTGTTGCGCAGGAAGTCGTGCACCACTCGACCCACCAGCCAAACCCGGCTCCACGTGCTTGCCAACCAGCACCGGGAAGGCCGTCATTGGTCATCGCCGGCCACCCCGGGCCACCCTCCGACGGCCCACAGACGGCCCAGGCCTGGCCCAATCACGCCTTACGGCGGCTTCAACACACGGATCCGGAGGCACCGTGCGCCTCACGCGTCTCAGCAGGTCAGCGCCCTACAAACAGCACGCAACCTTTCGGCCGTCCACGAATAGGCCGCGGACCGGCGATCTGAGGTAGGGCTTACGTGATCAGATTCGCTTCGGTGCTGCCGTAGGCCTTGCCTCCGGGCCAGATCACGACGCATCCCTGGCTCTGGGCGAGGTCGAGTAGGTCCTTGCGGGGCTTGGAGGGCAGGAGGATGGCGCGGGCGGCGTGGTCGACGAACCTGCCGTAGTCCGCGAGCTGGCCGATGGCCATGCGGACACTCTCGCGGGTGACGCTGCCCTTGGCCTCCACGAGGAGACCGAGCTGCGTGGAGTAGAGGTCGGTGAACAGCGGGCGACTCTCCCCAGGCGGGAGCATCCTGTGCCGGCAAGACTCGTGACCCTTACCCGTGAGGTAGTCGGCGAAGCCTTTGACCAGCCCGGCCTCCGGGCGCTCAGCTTCGTAGGACTCGCCGTTGAGGTTGACGAACGACTTCTCTGTCTCGTTCCGTTCGAGCGGGAGCGCGTCCACTATGTTCGGACTGTCTCTGAGGAGGCGTCCCAGCTTGGTGGAGGGGTTCTTCGGATCGGCGTCAACCGGCTTAAGACGGAAGATGATGACCCTACGCAGCGGGCCGCCCAAGGGTCCCATCCCTCAACCAGGGGCAGATGCGGAGGACGAAGCCCCCGCTACACGCGGAATGACGGCAGAACCTCCTTGTAACGCCCTAGAGTTAGCCAGTAGCTGGCGGATACAGCGCCTGCGCCCCTGCCACGGGCGCCAACGAGAGTGGGAGATATGAGCGACGCAGGAGATTCCGATAGCCGAATTTACTTTGCGATGGATTCAGAGGATGAATTTCGCGAAGACTACGAAGCGCCCGGAAATTTGACGTTTAGTCAAGTCCAAGGAACGGTTATTTATACCTTGGACTGGACTGTTGGGACCGTGATCGAGCAGATCGATAGCGATCCGGATGATCCAGATTCCAGCGGCTCGCTTCTAACATCTCCGCCTTTCCAGCGCCGCACGGCGTGGAATGATGAGAAGCAGAGCCTTTTCATTGAATCTCTGATGCTGGGCCTCCCGGTCCCCCCTCTGGTGCTGGCCGAGAGCAACGTAAATCCTAATCAGTTCTATGTCCTTGATGGTAAGCAACGCCTCACGGCACTGCGAGAGTTCCTCAAGAATCCAGAAGATCCGCTCCGTTTGAAGGGGCTGGAACTTCTGGGCGGCAAGCTAAAGGGGATGACGTACGAACAGATTCGCACCCAACAGGAGACGAGGGGATTCGCGCGTTCCCTGCTGGCTCAGCCCATCCGAACAATTGTTGTGCGAAATTGGCGGACACCAGCCCTCCTGCATCTCATCTTTTCTCGTTTGAATCGGCAGAGCGTCCCCCTCGCCTCGCATGAACTGCGTCAAGCACTCTATCCAGGCCGTCTGACGAACTTTGTAAACCATCGGAGCGGCAAGAGTCAGGAGCTACTTCGCGCAAGGCGGCTCCCTGGCGAGGACCCGCGGCTTCGGGATGCGGAGACCCTTCTCCGATTCATCGCCTTTAAGACGAATGTCGATAAGTATCGTGGAGACTTGAGGGACTTCCTGGATCGAGTCCTAAAGGGCGGGAATGACCACTTCGGGGACATCGAAGAGGACCTGAACAGCCTGGTGGTGTCGATGGAGGCAGCCATCAACGTGACGTTTGAGATCTTCGGCGATGTGGCATTTCTTCGATACGATGGTGGTCGCAGAAAATACATGCCCCGCTTCAACGTGGGCGTCTTCGAGGTCATGACCTGGTATTTCACTGATCCGATCGTCCGGCAGAAGGCTTTGGAAAACAGTCCGGCTGTGGTTGAAGCTTTCCAGCGGTTGAACCTCCAGAATTCAAAGTTCGCGGGATTTCTAACTTCGACCACCAAGACGCGAGATGCATCCATCGGGCGCCTAGATATTTGGGGAGTCGCTCTCGGAGAAGCCATCGGGATGGAATTGCGACGCGAAGAATATGCGCACAGCTTCCTGCCCATCGCTCCGCGAGCCTAGCGAGGTCTAGAAAGTGTTTCTCGGTGAATCAATTGAATCGATTCATGGGATTTCGCGGCGCGGCCTTAAGCTCAAGTGGCGACTTCAGGACCTGGCTGCCAATCTGCACATTACGCCCGCCCTTGTGCCGAACAGCCAGGCAGACATCGATCACCTTCACTCATTTAGAGTGCTGGCGCACTCCGAGGTGCAGGCCTATCTAGAAGATGTGACGGAGCAGATCCTCACGGTGACGGAGGATCGGGCAGTCTACAGCGGGATGCTGACTCACGCTGGCCATCATCTGCTCGTTAGTTCATCGCTGACGCCGCTAGCCAGTAAGGGGCAGGCCGTGAACGCCAGATTCCCGCTCTACGACGCAAGGCTGGCATGTGCTGCCGTTGCGGCGGATTCAGCGCAGCTTGTGGCCGCGATAAAAAGGCACCGTAAGAACATCAAGGACAACGGTGGCGTAAAGGCAGGTAACGTTCGGATGCTGCTGCATCCACTGGGCTATCGAGAGTCGTTCTTCGCGATCGGTTTGCTAGACCTCCTTGATGATTTCGGCCGTGAGCGTGGGAACGTTGCTCACGGAGCTGGCGCTGCCGTTGTAAATATTCCAACTGGATCAACGGAGTTGAGCCGCATCACCAAAATCATCCCTGGCCTGATTCGCATCGACCAGTACGTTCCGCGATTGCTCATGCCGGCATCCTGAGTCGACCTCCCAGTGGAGCCATCGGTCGGCGAAGCGGCTTTGGTAGGCGTCCTAACCAGGTTGGGGCCGAGCATGATCAGGGGGCAAATACGCCGGTTGGCAACTCGGCCAGCCGTTGGGTCTGACCGCATTGCGATCGAATGGCTCCCTGGTCTTGCTCGACGCGGTACCCGAATCGGGGAGGTGGATAAGCCGTGGAGCCGACCGCCCAAGCCGCAGCAGGGTTTCCCCACCCATCAACTCTGAGCCGTAGGCGTGTGGTCGGCGGCTGGGGTGGAGCGGGGCGGAGATAGGACCCAGCTTCCCACCTCCATCAGAGGCTGCATGACCGAACCCGACCACGACCTCAGAGCCGGAATGCGTTTCGCAGCTGGTGCTCGATGGAACGACGGAACTCCTTGTCCTCCTCCGTGCGCATCTTCCGCTGCTTGATCAATCCACCAATGTCTTCGGAGATACTTTGAAGGACCTCACACAATTCACTCGGACTAAGCTCCGGCGTCACGACATAAGTACCGATTCTACGCTGAGTGCACGAGCGCACGAGCGGATGTCCCATAACGCCCGATGTGACATTTGATGAGAAATTGAACGCTTCAGGGATGACTGAAAAAGTGAGCCGGCTCCGAAGTCGCCCGTTGATCTTTGCCGGGCCCGAGAATTCCACCTCATTGACCCATTCAGGAAACCTGTCCCTTATTTCTCCGTATGCGTAAGAGTAGGCTTCTACTTCAGATTGCCCATCCAGTCGCTCACGCTGCTCTTTGGCTCGCACTAGTTGGACCTCACGGTCCGCCTCAATCAAAGCCGCCAATACGCGCCCGGCAAGATCTTCCGGGATTTCGACACCCCGAGGAAAAGTGAATGTAAGGCAACCGGATTCCTTGACCCTCACCCCCTGAGGACTATCCGCCAAGTCGCCCAAGACTTTCCACAAAGCGCGCTGCCACAAGGAGAAGTCGTCTGTTGGCGGAACATCCGTGAGGTCGATCTCCAATCGAACTTGACGTGATCCGACCAGGGCTCGCACTGCATCCACGCGCGCGGGTCCGTTCGCGGATCGAACTCGACGCTTCTGAGCCTCTCTCACGGCCATCCGGTTGGGAATGAATGCCTCTCGAAATGCCTCCCACCGGATAATCCATCCGAAGACGAACCCGAGCGCTCGTTGAGCCTCATCCAAGGTCGCAATTTCGATCGCACCATGATATGAAACGATGTCCCTGAACCACACATACTCGCCCGGATCCCCCGAGAAAGCAGTGGCGACAGAGGCTTCGCTAATTTCGGTAATCTCACGATAGAGGAAGTCGAAACTCTTTGGATCGGAAATCTCATGACCCATCGGCTTCCGATGGAAGCTGTCTCGCCCACGATACTGATCCGCCCAGTGATTGTAGGCCAATTCAAAAGCCTTGAAACTACTGCGGAGACTCTGTGACGGGGATTCTTCGGAGATTTCCCTCTCCGCTCGCTCCAATAGCTCCCGCACGGCGGGGTCTTTGACTGCCCGGGAGAGAGTCACCTCTTGGATATCAACATCCCATACTGCGTCCACCAGTGATCGGACGTACGACGAAGTCGCAGCGGCCCACACAGTAATGTTCTGCTGATCAACCTCAAGGCCCTCATGCTGCACCAGATTGCGAGTTCGGTGCAGTCGTCGCACATCCGGCCATGTCGCTGTCTTCCATCGACTTCCCAAACTTGCCTTAACTATATCCATCAACTGCTCGAAGCCTGCCTTTGATGGGACACTCAAGGTTAGATAGGTAGCCGCGAAATGAGTAACTCTCTCATTCACGGCATCAAGAAGCACGACGGCCATTGAACGGGTTATAAAGGAACCCGAGATGCTTGCTCTATCAGCCGAATCAGCAAGCGCGCGAAGCTGAACCAGGTTGGTGACTGTCTCTGGCGACAGGGCAACAGGAGGCATGCGTGCCACCGTACGGGCATAGCGTTCCCTTGTCCTAGAGTTCCTTCCGCTTCGCCACCCACCCCCGCTGCGCGGCATGCGAAGCTGGACCAAGCGGCCACAGCAAGGCATCGCCGCGTTCAAGGCCGATGAAGGAGGGACGGGTGACCAGGCCTAGCCCCCGCGGGACATACTTGACCATCTCTGAGGCTCTGCGATCACGGATCGCTGACGGCGCCTATCCAGACGGCCTCCCGTCTGAGGCTGCTATCGGGCGGGAGTTCGGTGTGGCACGCACGACTGTCCGACGCGCTCTTCACGCCCTGGAAGAGAGCGGCGACGTCGCAACAGTCGCCGGCGTTGGCCGGCAGGTCGCCGGCGCCTCTTCGACCGCACCCTACAAACGGATCATGGCGGACCTCCTCGATCGCATTCAGGCGGGCGAACTACCCGTCGGCTCTCGCCTCCCAAGCGAGGCTGAGCTCACGGCCGCGTATGGCGTCGCGCGGGGCACCGTCCGACGCGCTGTGCGCGAGCTGGAGGCTGCGGGGCATGTTCAAGCTCAGCACGGAGTTGGGCGGTTCGTGAGCCCGGCGTCCTGAAACCGCGACATCTTCGGAGGCATTCGCATGCACTTGGCCAAGTGGGCTCACGATCTTGCGGAGTCCCTGCTCGCTGACAGCCTGCCGACGCGGTGGGCTCACTCTCAGCGCGTCTACTCGCAGGCCCTGACGTTGGCACCGGCCCTGGGAGACGATGCGGAGCTGCTGGCTGCAGCGGCCATCGCGCACGACGTTGGATACGCGCGGGTTGCCGTCGAAACGGGGCAGCACATGATCGATGGGGCTCGGTATCTCCGCGACGTTGTTGGTGCCGACCCGCGGCTGTGCAGTGTCGTGGCCTTCCATACCTCCTCCCCGTGGGAGGCCGCCGAGCTGGGGCTCGACGAGGCGCTCGCCGAGTTCGGGCCCGCAGAGCCAGCCCTCGTCGATGCGATCACCTATTGCGACCTGACCAGTAGTCCCGTTGGTGCGCTTGTTGACCCAGCGGAGCGGCTGAAGGAAGTGCTGGACCGGTACGGCCCGGATCACGTCGTGTTCCGGGCTGTGTCTGCCGCTCGGCCGGAGCTTCTGGCCCGGGTCGCTCGGATCCGTGAGCGCAGCCACAAAGTCCAGCCGTCACGGATTAGCTGATCGTCGTCACCGGGGAGCCTCGGAACCCCTCCTCCAGGCGCCGGCGCGTGGTGGGCGATACGTCCAACGCATCGATCTCTGCCCGGGGGACCCATCGAACCTCCAGGGATTCCGAGCTCACCCTGATCTCTCCGCTGACCGGGCGAGCACGGAAGCAGAGGGAAAATTCCTGTCGGACCTCTCCGTCCGCGAACGCGATGACGTGGCCCGGGTCGGTGAAGATGCCGACCAAGCCGACGACTTCAGTGACGATTCCCGTCTCTTCCAGGACTTCGCGGACCACCGTGCCGGCGATGTTTTCGCCGATCTCTTGGACACCCCCCGGCATACCCCAGCGCCCGTTGTCAGACCTGCGCTCCATCAACACATCCCCCGCGTCGTTGACGACGAACGCCGTCACGGCGGGCACGATGCTGTTGGCTTTCGGCGCATCGGGATCGTTGAAGTAGTCAGTGCGGTTGCCCATGGTCACCTCTCGACGGGAACGGCTTCGGACCAGACCTTGTCGAAGCTCTGCTGATACGTGGAGACCAACTCGGCGCCGGCCACCTTACGCAAGTGGAGAACGGGCGTGAGCGGGGCACTCACCCCGTACACCTGCGTGTTCACCAGCCACTCGTCATCCGAGCGGTAGAGCGAGTTGTGTAGCGTCGACCGGTGCAGACGGAACTCGATTCCAGGCACCGAATACAGGGGGCGATAGAGCTTCATGACCTCTCGAACCTTGTAGGCCACGCCTTCGCCGATCTCTTCCTCCTCCCCTCGGCGCCGAATCTCCGGGCTTTCCGGGTCACCGAGCAGGATGCGAGCCCGTACCCCTCCGGCCGCCTTCAGCCGGAGCAACTGGGCCCATCGGGGATTCTCGGCGAGGAAGACGCCCGCGTGCACCAACACGCCGATCTCGCGCTCCGCGCGCCCAAAAAGCTGCAGCCAAAGGTCGGCCGGCACGTAGGAGCGATGCGGGTAGACCTTGAGGACTTCGGCGTCTGCGGCGTCCTGGCGTTGGCTATCGGGCAGGCCGTCAGGCCAGAGGTAGCCCTCGTCCTCCCGGAGCAGAGCCGAGATGGCAAGACGGTGGCGCCGATAAGGCGCCCGCCCCTTGGTGATCCATCGCTCGACCGTCTTCGGGTAGGCGCCGAGACGCTCAGCCAGGGCATCCGTGGTCACGCCTTGCGTCAGCATCGCGGACCTTAACCGCTCGTTCGCCATCTCTCCCCCAGGGACGTCTAGGGACGCGCTCGCCCACCAGGACGGCACTCAGGACGTCCCAAGTCGTCCAGTGACGTGGTGACTTCGTCCCGCCCCTCAGCGGCACTCTGATGACACATCGCACGGCGGATCGGCTGGAGCCCGGAGCTTGACAGCCCCAACCAGAACCGCCACTGTGAGATACACGTTCAAGCATGTATCTCATGCAGGGATGGCGGTACTTCACGCTGACCTGCGTGGATTCCTGCCATGAGCTGTGCACGGAAGCGGGCCCGCCTTTGGCACGGGGCCCAGCGCTGAGGGCGGGGACGCTGCAATCCCGCTAAAGGCCAGGGGGCAGGGCTTCGGCTCGACTGGCGAGGTGGCCCGGTGACCGCGAGCAACGGCCGGCGTGTGGGGACGTGGTCCCCCTTGCAGTGCGAGACCTGTGCCCATGAGATCCGGAGGTTCGTAGTGATCCGCTTAAGACCCTGGGCCGCTGCTGCGCTGGACCGGCATGGCGGCGTTGCCCTCCGCGTCACCTGACCCGCCGCACGCGCTGCGGCCGGCTGCCTCCCCCGCCCGTCCCCCGTCGCTTTCGGCGTACGGGCGGGGTCGCAGGGAGTCGGAGTTCTTCCCGCTCCACCAACGAAGTGCAGCCCCGGCGCGGGAACGCCGGGGCTGCTGTTCGGGCCCGTTCCTGTGTGAGAGGAGCAAGACCCAATGAAGTTCATCGTTGCACGTCAGAACCCCGTTACCGTCCTGCCGACGGATCTGGAGCCTACGGACGCCGAACTGGCGGCGCTCGAGGCGGAGATGTCGGTCGTCTCCGCCGAGGTCGAGCTGCTGGACGCGCTGATCGCGCTGCTGGACCGGCCCGCGTCGGAATTCGACGCCCGCCGTATCCGCCGAGCGCACAACCGGGTGCTGTCCGCCCGCCGGGACCTGGCCAACTGGCAGGGTCCGAAGGAGGCCGCGTGAGCACGGGCCGGACGCTTACCCGAGCGCAGAAGGTCGTACTCGGCGCCGCGTTCGTGCCGATGCTCGTCACCGGCGCGTCCGGCGGGGTGGGCACCTTCTCGAACATCAAGGGCGCCTACGGCTCCGGAACCGCGCTGGGCGCGGTCGCCGCCGGTGAGGGAGCGACTGCCGTCCTGGCCTTGGTCCTGCTCGGGCTGACGATGCTCGGGCAGGCCTCCCCAGCCGTGGTCCGAATCGGGCTGTGGCTGTTGCCTGCGGCCGCCGCGGTCATGGCCGCTATGGCCGCCGAGGGAACGGGCCGCACCGTGATCTACGCGGTCACTCCGATGGGCATGTGCGTGGCGGCCGAGGGCATGGCGTTCCTGGCTCGGCGGATCGTGGTCCACACCGACGGCCGGGACGCCGAAGCCGAACACAGGGCCGCCACCGTGATCCGGTCGCTGGCCTACCACCGGGCCCGTGCCGCGAACCATCCCGACGAGAAGATCCGTGCCCGCTCCGAGCGCACGTCATGGAAGCTCGCTCGTCGGATCGGCACCGGGGATGCCGCGCTCGGCACGAGCCTGTTGGACGTGCAGCGTGAGCGTGTCACCGACGGAGCCGACGCCGCCCTGGCCGACATGTTCACGGCGCCCGTCACACCGGAAGTTCACGCCGTCACGGCCGCCGTGACGCCCGCCCTCGCTCCAGCCCCCGAACCGTGTACCAGCTCCTCCGCGGGGACGGCTGAAGGCGAGGCCGTCATGGCTGCCTGTGACGGGGAAGACACGCAGGTCAGCCCGCAAACGTTGGACGTCGAGGAAGCGGCCGTCACGGTGCCCGTCACGCCCGTGACGCTGGATGAGGTCGCGGCCGTCACGGGCGTGCCCACGCCCCACCCGGCGGAACCGCTCACCGACGAACAGCTCGTCGTCGTGCTGCGGCACCTGCGCTACTCCGCCGACCCGCCGCTGTCGTATCGGCAGGCCGTGACAGCCTTCCGTGACGCCGGGTTCGTCGGGGGCGAGCAGCGCGTCCGTAAGGCCTGGGGTGCGCTGATGTCCCAGGAAGAGTCCACGCCGTGACCGGGCTGCCGGTCTACCCGTGGCGCCTGGCCCCTGACGGTCTGGCCACGCGCCGACAGCTCCGCGCCGCCGGTCTGCGGCCGGGAGGGCAGGACGTCGTCGCGCAAGTAGAGCGGCCCCGCCGTCGGCGAGGGCCGCTGGTCGCATTCCTCTACCGGCTCGATCTGGCCTTGCCTGTCCGGCCGATGACCCCGGCTCGCTGGGCCGCGCTTGAGCGGGCGAACGGGGCCCGCCGTGTCTGCCCGGTTTGCCGTCGCGATGCCGGCTACGTCATCCCGGTCTCGCTCGGCATGTGCGTGCCCTGCCAGACCGGAACCGAGCAGTACGCCGCCTGAGCCCTGCCCAATGCCGTGAAGGAGTTCTGCTGTGTCTCGTCGTACGCGCTCGCAGGCCGCGCAGGCGGCTTTCCCCACCACCGTGCACATTCCTCGGCAGCGGGGCCGGCGCCGTCAGGTACCGCCGGTCATCGTCGTCGTCTCGGAACAGCCCACCCTGACCGCCCGCGCCACTGCGGCGACGGGCCGGTTCGTATGGCGCCACCGCCGTACCTGGGCCCCGACGGGCATCGCCGTCACGCTGCTCGTCGTGGCTGCGGTTCTTCACCTGTTGGCCCCGTGGACGGGCCTGATCGCCGCTGCGGCCGGTCTCGCTCCGCTGGGGCACCTGGTCTGGCTCGCCAGGACCCGTCCGGCCGGTAGGACCGTGTGGGCCTGGCGGATTTCCCTCGCGGTGCTGGCCCTGGCCGGACTCAGCTGGCTGTCCCTGGCCCTGTGGTTTGGCCCCGCGAGCGCGGCGCTGATGGGCCTGTGGTCGCTGACCACCCTCACCGTTCAGATCCTGTGGCTGACCGCTGGCCGCACCACCTCTAAGGGGCACAGCTGATGTCCACCAACTCGTGGATGCCGACCAGCGGCAACGGCGCGCAGCGCCCCGGCAATCCCCCGGCCGGCGGCCAGCGCCGGACCACCCCGCAGGGCGGTGGCCAGCAGAGCACCGCTGGACAGGGTGGAGCGAACCGCTCGCGGACGACGAACCGGAGCAAGTCGCGGGAGTACCACTTCCACATCAACGACAACAGCGGTGGCCCCCGCAGCGGGAGTCAGCAGGGCGGACGCGCCGGTCAGGGCCGTGGCCAGGGCGGTGGCGGGCGGGTACACAGCCCGCTCGGTGACCCGGAGTTCTTCTCCAACGTCGACATCCGCAACTACTGCGAGAGCGGCCGGGGCCTGTTCCTGCAGATGTCGTTCGAGCTGGCCAACGCCGCCGAGCTGCTGAACGCCGTCCTTAAGGAGGTTCCGGACCCCGAGGGGCGTCCGTTCGGATCGCGGATGCGGGCCCGGCGGGTGTCCAAGCGGCTGCAGAAGGCCGCCGAGGATGCCCGCGACACCGCGAAGAACCTGGCCGCGACGTACGCGGCGTTCCAGCGCGAGTTCGATCCCGAACTCGCCCCCTATCAGTCGAAGCGCCCCCGCCAGGGCGGCCGGCGCTTCGACTTCGGCTCCTAACCCACCGACCGGCAAGGAGGTCAGGCCATGTCCCGAGCCACCGTTCAAACGGAGGACCAGCAGTACGACGCGCAACTGCGTGCCGCCCACGGCGACGGGGGCGGCGTCGGTGAATACCTGCTTCACCGCGCGAAGCCGCACCTTCCCCCGTGGCTGGCGGGCACCGGTGTAGGCCTGGCCTCTCTGCCCGCTCACTACTTCTGGTCCGGACAGCCCGGCGTCACAGCCGGGCTCACACTCGCCTCGGTCACCCTGACCGGGCTCACCTGGTGGGCCGGCCGCTCCACCACGCAGCAACGGCGCCTGCACTCCGCCGTCACCGTGGCCGCGGCCTCCACCTGGTTCACCGCAGCAGCCATTGCCGGCCCCGCGGCGGGCCCGCTCGGGGAGCTGTACTTCATCGGCGCCCCGGCGCTGGCCCTGTCGTGGAACATCCGCCAGATCCTCCGCCGCAATGTCGACGGACCCTCTGCCGGAACGGACGGCGGGTTCCTGGAAAAGGTCGGGCTGGCGAAGACGCAAGTGGTCCGCTCCGAGGTCGGCCCCAACAAGGCCACATTCGACCTGCAGCTCCCTCGCGGGGAACTGACCAGCACGGACGTGTCCAAGAACCTGGAGCGGATCGCCGGCGCCCTGGACGTCCCCAAGACCGCGGTCCGCATGATGGAGAGCCCGGACTCGGCCTCCCGGGTCACGCTCACGGTGGTACCGCTGGACCTGCTCAAGAACACCGTCCCCTGTCCCGGGCCCTCCAACCCGGGCGGCTCCATCGCGGACCCGGTGGTCGTCGGGATCTACGAGGACGGCACCGAAGCAGTCATCTACTTCCCCGGCGACCCGGCCGCGGCGCGGAACGCGGCGCACTTCCTGGTCATGGGGATGACGGGATCCGGGAAGTCCGAGGGTGGGCTGACCGCTCTCGCCGAGGTCCTCACCCGATCCGACGTGATCGTGTGGGCCTCCGACCCGGCCAAGGCCGATCAGACGCTCGGCCCGCTGCTCCCGGCGATCGACTGGGCCGCACTCGACATGCCCTCCACCAGGGCCATGGTCGAAGCGATCAAGGCCGCGATCCCTGTCCGTACGGCATGGCTCGCCAAGTACGGATACAAGCAGTGGGAACCCGCGTGCGCCGAGGTCCAGGCGGACGGATCACCGGGCATGCCCTACCTGATCGGCTGGTTCGAAGAAGCCGCCAAGACCATCCGCGAGACCGACGACGATGTCTTCACCGGCATCGCCCAGGAAGCACGCTCCGCCGGGGTCTCTCTGGTGATCTCGATGCAGCGGGCATCCGGCAACCAGGTCTCCACCGACACCCGCGCCTCGTTCGGTTCCTCCTGGTGCCACGGCGTACGTACCGAGCAGGACGCCCGCTTCGCCCTCGACGACGACGTCCTCGACGCGGGCGCGTCGCCGCACACCTGGAAGGACAAGAAGCCCGGCTACTCCTACCTCGTCGCCAACGGTGTCCCGGAGACCTTCTGGGCGACCCCGCTGCGCGACTACCTCAGCAGCACCGACTACCTGACCTGGGTCGTGCTCGCCTTTGCGGAAGCGCGCGCCGGAATCGACCCGGTCACGGCCGGCGTCGCGGCCCGCACCGTCGACCGGGCGTTCACCGCCCGCACCCGCTACCCCCTGCCCGGCACCACACCCGAGCCGGAGATGCCCGTGGACGAGTACGAAGCGGATGACGAGTACGAGGTCCACGACGTCGAGCCGTACGACGAGGACGCCGACAACGAAGAGTTCACCGACCCTGAGGCAGAGCTACCCGAAGTCGAAAGCGTCGTGGAGTTCGGTCAACCCGTCGTAGAGACGCCGCGGGTGAAGCTCACCGCCGCGCAGGCGCGTGCCGCCATGGAGGAACTGCTCGACGAGTTCGAGGAGGAAGAGCGGCTGATCGTCGGTCCGTCGGACTTCATGGAGCACTGCGACCGCCACGGGCGCTCCCGTTCCTGGGTCTCCGGACAGGTCTCCGCGTTCGTCATGGCGGGCCGTCTGGCCGAGACGAACGAGGTCGGCCGCTACCGGATCGTCCCGTACCGCATGGCGGCCTGACGCGTCAGACGCGTCTGACAGCCCTGACACCGAACAGCGCCGAAACACAGGTCATACGCGTGCGCGAGGGGTGTCAGACGGGTGTCTGACGCGTCTGACACCCCACCCGGCGCCCGGCCTGACACCCCTGACACCCACACCCGAGCGGGGTCCGGCCCATCCGGCACGGGCCCCGCCGTCCTCTCCAGGGAGCCCGTCATGTCCTACGAGACACAGCCCGCGCCCCTCCGGTACGGGGAGGCCGTCCTCCACCCGCCGGCCCTGCCCGAGGCCCGGACACTGCCCGCCGAGATCCCGCCCGGCGTGCAGGTCGTCACCCTCCCCAGCGGCGCCCGCACCCTCGCCTACGCCCCCGTGACCGCTGCCGAGCCGGTCCCGGTCCAGCGGATCCCGGTCTGGGCCAAAACCACCGCCCTGCTCGCCCCGACCATCGGCGGAGGCATCGGAGCCGCATCCGTCGGCCTCGCCTACGCCGCCCCCGGGCTGATCGCCCTGACCGAAGCCCTCTGGGCCGCCGTCGCCCTGATCGCGGCGGGCGGCGCCGCGCTCTTCCTGGGCCGGGCCCGCCGGGCGCCGGCGTCCACGCACATCACGCAGCACATCACCGCGACCGGCCTGTTCGGCCGCGCCACCGGTAGCACCATCCACCACCGGTAGCCGGGTATGGCCGCGTACCAGTGCCTGAACTGGGACGATGCCAGCCATTACGACCGAACGCGGGACCTGCCCTGTGTCCTCTGCGGCAGACCTACCCCGCTCCGCTCCCACGCGAGCGAGCCCGTCCACAAGGTGTGCGCCGAGGACTGGAACGCGGACAACGCGGACCAGCCTCGCCGCTACACCCTGCCCGTCAAGGACCAGCCGCAGGATGACGTCGGAACGTGGCGCTTCCACAACGACGGCGCCAACACGGCTGCCAAGCGCCGCGCTCCCAGTGTTGAACTGTGTCCGTCGGCCCCTGGCGATGTGGCCGTCGGGCTCTTCGCCGCATGAGCCGCCTGCCCTCTCGGGGTCGGCGCTGGTCTGGGGTTGTCTCAGGCGGTGATTGCCATCTGCTGGGCCTTGGCCTGCTGGGGCACATGGATCTGGTGCGGGGTGCGGTGCAGGTCCCAGTGGGCAGCAAGCCAGCTGCGGTGGTCCTTGTTGAGGACGGCTGTCACCGGCTTGCCGTGCAGCTGGGCGTAATTGTCGTAGCTGGCCAGCTGGGGCGAGATATCCAGGGTCGCGGTGGCCGGGTGGACGGCAATGAGCCCGAGGTCGAACAGGCGGTGCAGGTCACGCCGCAGCAGCAGGCCGCCGCTGGGGTGGTGCTGGCCGTCGGTGGCGTAGCTGTAGAGGTGCGCGGCTTCCAGGACCGCGGCGGGGGCCGGGCCGGTGAAGGCGCAGACCTGGCCGTGCTCGTTGAGCAGGCGCCTGCGGAACGCCGCCTGCCCGACCCGGACCCGCACCATGGCGGACTTGTGCCCGCCGGGGATGGCGGCCTGCTGTGCGGCGTCGGCGATGTCGACGCTGGTGGGCTGGCCGCTCGCCAGAATCGCGGCGCGCATCTTGTCCCAGGCGAACGGGCGAAGGCTCTGCTGCGACTTGGGTGAATCGCACAGAGCGCGCAGTTCGGCACCGGTCAGGAGTCCGGCCATGTCGACCCAGTTGACGCCGTGCCTGGACCGGTAGGTGATGACCTGCTTGGTGTGGGCGATCGGGGTGTCGAACTCCGCCTTGCAGTCCCAGCACAGGTACGTGGGGGTCTTCGTGCGGCGGGCCTTGAAGCTGGCTCGTTCGCATGCCGGGCAGGTGTAGGTGTCCTTCACGGCCGACCCGACGTCGATGCCTTCGATGACGGAGACCCCGAGCAGGGACTTCTTGTCCCACAGGGCGATCACGTCGCCCACGGCGATGGCCGCGTGATTGGGGACGGTGCTGTCCCAGCTGTAGTGCCGTGACGGCTCGTCGTCGTAACCGTCATTGCCTCCGTGCGTCCGGTCGTCGTCGGCCACCGCCAGCACCAGCCACGCGCCCATCGCTGCCCCCTCACCGCGGCCCCCACCAGGCGGCCGCACAAGATCCACGGTCCCGGCAAATCTATCCGCACCCACCGACAACAGCCGACGGCCCAGACGGCGGGAGGCCTGCTCGGGGTGCTCATGCAAGGAGACTCAATGGGCAACGTCCTGTCGTTACCTGCCCTCGCGCCGGGCAGTCGACCCCGCGTACTCGATCTGTGCTGCGGTGCCGGTGGGGTGTCCATGGGCTACCACCTGGCCGGCTTCGAAGTCGTCGGCGTCGACAACCGGCCCCAACCCAACTACCCATTCACCTTCCACCAGGCCAACGCCCTCACCTTCCCCCTCGACGGCTTCGACCTCATCCACGCCTCCTGGCCATGCCAGCACTTCGCCCGCGTCACCGCCTGGCGCGGCAGCAGGGACGACCACCCCGACCTCCTCACCCCCGGCCGCGAACGCCTCCAGGCATCCGGCATCCCGTGGGTCATCGAAAACGTGCCCGAATCCCCCCTGCGCCCCGACTACCTCCTCTGCGGCTCCCAGTTCGGCCTCAACGTCCGCCGACACCGCACCTTCGAAACCTCCTGGGCCGGCGGCGGGGACCTCCTGCCGCCCTGCTGGCACCACAAGGGCCTCCTCGCCTTCGAGCACAAGAACGAGCGGGCCTACGCCGACGCCATGGGCTGCACCTGGATGAACAAGACCGAAGCCCGCCAATCCGTACCCCCCGCCTACACCCACTGGATCGCCACCCAATACCTCACCCACACCCGACAGGAGGCCGCAGCATGAACGCCCTGCTCACCGCAGCCCTCGCCTCCGCCGACCGCGGCTGGCCCGTCTTCCCCCTCCGCCCCCACGACAAGCGGCCCGCCCTCCACGGAGAAGACCACTGCACCCTGACCGGCCCGTGCGCAGCCGGGCACGCGAAATGGGAGCAGCGCGCCACCACCGACCGGGCCGCGATCGTTCGCTGCTGGACCCACAAGCCGTACAACGTCGGCATCGCGACGGGCCCGGCCGGGCTGCTCGTGGTGGACCTGGACCGGCCCAAGCCGAACAGCAAGAGCGACGCGCCTGACGGCGCGACGACCTTCAAGGCGCTCTGCGAGCGCGCCGGGCAGGCCGTCCCCACCACCTACCGGGTGTGGACCCCCAGCGGCGGGGAGCACCTGTACTTCACCGCCCCGGCCGGACTTCGGCTCGGGAACACGGCGGGCAGGATCGGCCCACATATCGACACCCGCGCCCACGGCGGATACGTCGTCGCCCCCGGCAGCACCACCCCCGCCGGAACGTATGCGGTCATCGAACCCGACCCCGTGGCGGAGCTGCCCACGTGGATCCCGCCCCTGCTCGAAACGCCCAAGCCCACGGCCACGGTCACACCGCTGAGGCTGCCGGCCGTCAGCGGAACCCTGGCCGCGAACGCCGCCCTGGACCGGGAATGCACCTTGGTCCGGGCAGCCCCCGAAGGGGAGGGCAATAACACCCTCAACCGCAGCGCCTTCAAGGTGGGGCGCTTCGTCGCGTGGGGCGACATCCCCCGGCGCGAGGTTGAGCAGGCCTTCCAAGCGGCGGGGGAGGCGCGCGGACTCACCGTCGCCGAGTGCCGCGCCACCATCCGCAGCGCCCTCGACAGCTCGGCCCGCACGGTCCGCACCCGGGAGACCGCGTGAGCACCCACCTCCATCCCCGCTTGGAAGGCCCTGCCCACGCCCCGGACGGCATCAGCTCCGCCGAACCGGCGCCCGCCGCCGTCGGCAGGGGTGCGCCGAGGGTCGTCGCCCGTCAGGGCGTCCCCGCAGCTCTTCGCCCGAACCCGCACACGCCCGTGCCCTCGCGGCACGCCCAGAACGACAGGAGGAACGCCGCATGACCACGCTGCAGACCATCGACGGCGCCGCCCTGCTGAACGAGGTGGAAGTCTTCCACCGGCGCTTCAACGTCTTTCCCAGCGAGGCCGCATACGTTGCCGTCGCCCTCTGGGACGCGCACGCTCACCTTCTCGACTGCTTCGACGCGACCCCGCGCCTGGCGTTCCTCTCTCCGGAGCCCGGGTCCGGCAAGTCGCGCGCGCTGGAGATCGTCGAGACCTTGGTGCCGACGCCGATGGTGGCCGTCAACGCCTCCGCCGCCGCGCTCTTCCGCGCGGTCTCCATGGGGGACGGCCGCCCGACGGTCCTCTTCGATGAGATCGACACCGTCTTCGGCCCGAAAGCCGGAGACAACGAGGAACTGCGCGGCTTCATCAACGCCGGACACCGCCGCAGTGGAGTCATGTACCGGTGCGTCGGCGACGGAGGCAATCAGACCGTTGTGCCCTTCCCCTCGTACTGCGCCGTTGCCGTCGCAGGGTTGGGCTCGCTCCCGGACACGATCCTGACGCGGTCCGTCATCGTCCGCATGCGCCGGCGGGCACGTAACGAGCACGCCGAGCCCTTCCGGTCCCGGCTCCACACCACCGATGGACATGCCCTGCGCGAGCGGCTCGCCGCCTGGGCCGACGCCGTCCGCGAGCGGGTCAGCGGAGCGTTCCCCGTTATGCCGGACGGGGTCACCGACCGACCGGCCGATGTCTGGGAGCCCTTGCTCGCGGTCGCCGATGCCGCCGGCGGCGACTGGCCCGAGCGGGCCCGCTCCGCCTGCGTCGAGATGGTGACCGCCGCACAGAGCGATGACAAAGCCAGCCTGGGAGTCCGCCTGTTGACCGATCTCCGCGACCAGGTCTTCGGCGACATGCCGCGCCTGCCCACCTCGTCCGTGCTGGAGCAGCTCCGGGCACTGGACGAGGCGCCGTGGGGCGACATCAACGGCCGTCCGCTGGACGCCCGCGGGCTCGGCCAGATGCTCCGCGAGTACACCACCGCCGACAGTCGCCCCGTTGTCGCTCGCAACATCAAAATGGGCGGCGCCGTTCTGAAGGGCTACTACGCCGCCGATCTGCTGGACGCGTGGACCCGGTACTGCCCGCCGCCGGCCCCCCTCTCCTGAGGAGCGCTACCAGCGCTACCGCTGCTACCCCGCAGGTCAGCGCACTCGCGATCGGTAGCAGCGACGCCAGAGGTAGCGGAAGGGAACCGCTACCCGGCGCCGCCGGCCTTCTCGCCGAGCGGCTCATTCATCCGCTACCGCTACCCGATCCGCTACCCGAAAGAGGTCTCTGACCTGCGCGGTAGCGGAGTAGCGGCGGTAGCGGGCATCTCGGAGGGGTCTCCGGCCCCGACCTGAACGGAGGGGATCGACCTGCACGCCATTCCGCCCCGCTTCTTCAAGCCCGAGACTCTCGCCGAGCTCTTCGACGTGCCCGTCGAGACCGTCTACCAGTGGCGCAAGAAGCGCACGGGGCCGCCCGGATTCCGCGTGGGCAGGCACGTGCGCTACCACCCCGACGCCGTACAGGCCTGGATCGACCAGCAGATGACCGCTGACCTCAGCCAGGCCGCCTAGAACCGACCACACGAGGGCGGGCCCGTCACGGGCCCGCCCTCCCTCGTATCTCCAGAGAGGCCGCACGTGGCTGGACACATCCAAGACCGCTGGTTCAAGACGGAGCGCGGGCCCGATGGAACGCCCAAGCGGATCAAGACCGAGCGCTATGGCAGCGGCCTGCGCTACCGCGCCCGGTATATCGGTCCCGATGGCACCGAGAAGGCGAAGAGCTTCCCGGACAAGCAGAAGCGCCTCGCCGACCAGTGGCTGACCCAGATCGAAGTCGACATGTCTCGGCGGCAGTACATCGACCCCGCCGCCGGTCGGACCACGTTCCGGGAGTACGGCGAGAAGTGGCTCGCCAGTCAGACGACCGACCCCACCACCCGCGTACCCGTGTCGGTACAGCTCCGGAAGCACGCCTTTCCCTACATGGGGCCGCGGCCGCTGGACTCGTTCCGGCCGGAGCACATTCGCGACTGGCTGAGCAAGCTGGAGATCGCGGTTCCGGCGTCCTCGTACCGCCGGGTCATCTTCGCCAGCGTCTCATCGGTGCTCTCCGCGGCGGTGGACGACGAGTACCTAGCCCGCAACCCGTGCCGTGCGCGCAGTGTCCGGCCGCCAGCGTCCGTGCCGCCGCGGGTCACGCCATGGACGCGCGAGCGGCTCTTCGCCGTACGGGCCGCCCTGCCCGAGCGGTACCAAGCGATGGCCGACGCTGGCGGGGGCTGCGGGCTGCGGCAGGGGGAGATCTTCGGACTGCCGGACGACCCGGACGATTTCGAGGGCGAGTGGCTGCACGTGGTCAATCAGGTCAAGGTCGTCAACGGTCACCTGGTCTTCGCGCCACCGAAGCGCGGCAAGGAGCGAAAGGTGCCACTCCCCCGCCGCGTCGCGGAGGCGTTCCGCGAGCACCGCGAGGACTTCCCGCCCGTGGACGTGACGCTGCCCTGGTTGCGCCCGGACGGTCCGCCCGTGACGAAGCGGCTGCTGTTCTCCCTCTCGGGTGGCGGCGCCGTGCGCCGGACCGACTTCAACACGCGGGTCTGGAAGGTGGCACTCGTCCAGGCCGGCGTCATCCCGCAGCCGCGGGCGGGTGAGCGTCACCAGGCCGCCCGGGAGCACGGGATGCACGCTCTGCGGCACTTCTACGCGTCCGTCCTGCTGCACAGCGGCGAGAACATCAAGGCGCTGAGCACCTATCTCGGGCACACCGACCCCGGATTCACGCTCCGCGTCTACACCCACCTCATGGAGGGGGCCGACGGTCGAGCCCGGAGGGCTGTCGACGGCCTGTACGGGGACCACGATTCCGCGCCCGACGGCCCACAGACGGCCCAGGAGGGATGAGACGACTTCGGGCCGGTGGTCGTCGACCACCGGCCCGAAGTGTTGGACAGCTCCTACAAATGCCCTGAACTGCGGTTACAGCACCGGGAGGTTCTTGCGGAGTTCGAAGGCCGTGACCTCGCTCCGGTACTCCTCCCACTCCTGCTTCTTGTTGCGCAGGAAGAAGTCGAAGACGTGCTCGCCGAGGGTTTCGGCGACCAGTTCGCTGCGTTCCATCAGGGAGATCGCCTCGCCGAGGTTCTGCGGGAGGGGTTCGATGCCCATGGCGCGGCGTTCTGCGTCGGAGAGGGCCCAGACGTCGTCGTCGGCGCCCGCCGGGAGTTCGTAGCCCTCCTCGATGCCCTTGAGGCCGGCCGCGAGGAGTACGGCGTACGTGAGGTAGGGGTTCGCGCCCGAGTCGATCGAGCGGACCTCGACCCGCGAGGAGCCCGTCTTGCCCGGCTTGTACATCGGGACGCGGATGAGGGCCGAGCGGTTGTTGTGGCCCCAGCAGATGTACGAGGGGGCCTCACCGCCCGAGCCCGCCGTGCGGGCCGAGCCGCCCCAGATGCGCTTGTACGAGTTGACCCACTGGTTGGTGACCGCCGAGATCTCCGCCGCGTGCTTGAGCAGGCCCGCGATGAAGGAGCGGCCGACCTTCGAGAGCTGGTATTCGGCGCCCGACTCGTAGAAGGCGTTGCGGTCGCCCTCGAAGAGGGAGAGGTGGGTGTGCATGCCCGAGCCCGGGTACTCGGAGAAGGGCTTCGGCATGAAGGTGGCCTGGACGCCCTGTTCCAGGGCGACCTGCTTCATGACCAGGCGGAAGGTCATGATGTTGTCGGCCGTGGAGAGGGCGTCGGCGTAGCGGAGGTCGATCTCCTGCTGGCCGGGGGCGCCCTCGTGGTGGCTGAACTCGACCGAGATGCCCATCGATTCCAGCATGGTGATCGCCTGGCGGCGGAAGTCCATGCCCACGTTCTGCGGGGTGTGGTCGAAGTACCCGGAATTGTCCGCCGGCACCGGGCGGGTGCCGTCCAGCGGCTTGTCCTTCAGCAGGAAGAACTCGATCTCCGGGTGGGTGTAGAAGGTGAAGCCCAGGTCGGAGGTCTTGTTCAGGATCCGCTTGAGGACGTACCGCGGGTCCGCGAAGGAGGGGGAGCCGTCCGGCATCAGGATGTCGCAGAACATCCGGGCCGTTCCGGGGGCCTCGGCGCGCCACGGCAGTATCTGGAAGGTGCTCGGGTCCGGCTTGGCGATCATGTCGGACTCGTAGACCCGGGCGAAGCCCTCGATGGCGGAGCCGTCGAAGCCGATGCCCTCGTCGAAGGCCTGCTCCAGCTCGGCCGGGGCGACCGCGACGGACTTCAGGAAGCCCAGTACGTCGGTGAACCACAGGCGCACGAAGCGGATGTCGCGCTCCTCAAGCGTCCGGAGGACGAATTCCTGCTGCTTGTCCATGCCTTCATCCTCGCAGTTCAGACGGCCTGTGCACCACCGCCCGGGGGCCGCGGGCCCAGTCGGGCAGGCCCAGTATCGCCAGCCGTGGTTTCCGCCACATTACGCACCCCCGAAAGGTCGTGGCACCCCCGCACTGACCCCGGGCCCGTCATGAGCATTACCATCTGCGGCCATGGGGGGCGGGGAGCACACGCGGCGCGGACGCAACAGGCGTCCCGCCGCTCGGCGCGCCCTCACCGCGGTCGTGCTGTCGGTCCTGCTCGGGGCCCTGTTCCTGTGCCTGCGGCCGGGTGAGCCCCACCAGGCCGACGCGCAGACCGCCCGGGCCGACCGGAGCGCGCCGACCGCCCCGACCGCCCCGGCCCGGGTCGTGTGCGTGTCCCCCGACCGGCAGCCGGGCTGTTCCCCCTTCTCGCACGTGACCCCGGGCGTCCTGCCCGTGCCGCCGCCCGCCGTGACCGTGCCGGGGGCCGCCGCGGCCCCCGTCCCCCGCGCGGCGGATCCGCGTCCCGGCCGGCCGCCCGCGGCGCTCGCGCGGGCCCCCGACCTCCACGCCCTTCAAGTGCTGCGGGCCTGAGGGTCCGGCGCTGCGACGCGCACCCCGGATCCACCTCCCCACCCCCCTCAGCAGAAGGAACCGGACACATGGCCGGAAACATCCCGCCCCAGTACAACTCCCGCCAGGCGCGCATAGCCGAGATGCGCCGGGCCGAGCAGTCCCGCGACCGGCGCAACAAGGCCCTCGCGATCACCCTCTCGGCCGCCGTCGTCGCCGCACTCATCGGCTTCGGCGCGTGGGTGATGATCGACCAGCAGGACAAGAAGCAGGACAAGAAGGACGCCGAGGCGGCGGCCCGCACGGCGCCCGTGACCGGCGAGCAGAGCTGGGACGCCAAGACGCTGGGCCGCAACCACGTCGAGACACCGGTGAAGTACCCGATGAACCCGCCGGTGGGCGGCGACCACAGCCCCCGTTGGATGAACTGCAACGGGGACGTCTACAAGAACGCGGTCCCCGAGGTCAACGCCGTCCACTCGCTGGAGCACGGCGCGGTCTGGGTGACGTACAACGAGAAGGCGGCCAAGGCCGACCTCGACAAGCTCTCCGCGACGGTGTCCAAGACCCCGTACACGCTGATGAGCCCCGTCAAGGAACAGGCCGGCACCATCGTGCTCAGCGCCTGGGGCAAGCAGCTGACCGTGGACAGCGCGTCCGACGCCCGCGTCGCGCAGTTCTTCACCAAGTACGTGCAGGGCCCGCAGACCCCCGAGCCGGGCGCCGCCTGCACCAACGGGCTGGCCGAGAAGTGAGCCGTACGTACTGGGCGGCGGGCACCGCCGTCCTGCTCGCCCTGCTGACCGCCGTCGCGGCCACCGTCGCCGCGGCGAGCGGCGGCGACGGGCCCGGTACGGCCGCCCGCGCGCCGGGGCTCTACTCGGCGGACGCGGGCTTCGCCCGGGACATGGCCGTCCACCACCAGCAGGCGGTGGAGATGTCCTTCGTCGTACGGGACCGCACCCAGGACGAGGCGGTACGCGGCCTCGCCTACGACATCGCCAACACCCAGGCCAACCAGCGGGGCATGCTGCTGGGCTGGCTGGACCTGTGGGGCCTGCCGAAGGTGGTGGCCGACGAGCCGCCGATGTCCTGGATGGGAACCACGGAAGGCCACTCCGCGCACGGCGGCCACGACACGGGCGGCCAGGACGCGGGCTCCCACGGCACCGCCGGCCACGACATGAGCGGTCACGACACGGGCGGCCACGACATGGGCGGAGCCGCCGCCAAGCCCGGGGCGCTGATGCCCGGCATGGCCACCAAGGAGGAGATCGCGCAGCTCGGCGCCGCCCAGGGCCGGGACGCGGAGGTCCTCTACCTCCAGCTGATGACCGACCACCACAAGGGCGGCGTCGCGATGGCCCGGGGCTGCGCCGCCCAGTGCGGCACTCCGGCCGAGCGGGCGCTGGCCCAGGGGATGGTCGAGGCGCAGCAGGCCGAGCTCACCCTGATGGCGGACATGCTCCGGCAGCGCGGGGCTGCGCCGCGCGGGTGACGGGACACGCCCGTACGGTGGGGGAAGGCGCCCTTGTCGGCCCTTCCCCCACCGGCCACCGGGGGCGCCTCGGCGGGCGCACCCGCGCCCGGCCGCCACGGCATGCGTGCTCAGGAGGTGAGGCTATGACCACCGCGGCAGACATCATGCACTCCGGCGCCCAGTGGATAGACCAGTCCGAGACCCTGGACCGGGCCGCTCAGATGATGAGCCGGCTCAACGTGGGCGCACTGCCCGTCAGCGATGCCAACGAGCGACTGTGCGGGATCATCACGGACCGCGACATCGTGGTCGGGTGTATCGCCAAGGGGCAGGACCCGTCGAAGGTCACCTGCGGTGACATGGCACAGGGCACCCCGCGCTGGATCGACGCGAACGCCGACGTCTCCGAGGTACTGGAGGAGATGGAGACGCACCGGATCAAGCGGCTTCCCGTGATCGAGAACAAGAAGCTGGTCGGCATGATCAGCGAGGCCGACCTGGCCCAGCACCTGTCGGACGGGCAGATAGCGGAGTTCGTGGAAAAGGTCTACGCGAGGCGCTGAGCCTCCGGCGCCGGCCCCCGCGGCTACGGCCCCGGTCCCGGCCCCGGTTCCTGCGGCGGCCGCCCGCCCTCCGCCGCGTCGCCGACCGCCCGGGCCACCTGGTCCGGGCGGTCGAGCATGACCAGGTGGCCGGCCGGTGCGGCGGTCTCGAAGCGGGCCCCGAGCCGGCCGGCCAGCTCCTCCTGGCGTTCCAGCCAGCGCCGGGCCGCACGCCCGCCGGAGCCGTCGTCGGCCGCGAGGACGGTGACCGGCGCGGCCAGCGGGTGCCGGGCCCGCAGGGCGAGCAGCTCGGCGGCCTGGTCGCGGTAGCGGGCGTTCTCCAGCAGGGCCCCGCGCCAGACCCGGCCGGTGCGGTAGCAGCGGCGTACGAGGTCCCGCGCGGCCGGGTCGGCGCCGCCGGTGCGGGAGGCCCGTACGGCCGCGCGGCGCACCGCCGGCCCCAGGGCGGCCGGGAGCCCGGCGGCGCTCACCGCCCGGCCGAGCAGGCGGGCGGCGCCGGTGCGCAGCCCTATGGGCAGGGCCGTGCGGGGGCGCTCCTCCACGCTGGGGTCGACCAGGACGAGGGCGGCGGTCCGCTCCGCGTACAGGCGGGCGAAGGCCTCGGCGTGGAAGGCGGCGACGGAGTGCCCGGCGACGGTGACGGGCGCGCCGCCCAGCCCCAGTGCGTCCAGCAGCCCGGCGATCCGGCGGGCCTCCCCGGCGGCGGTCGGCGGCGCGGGGGCCGGGGCGCTGAGGCCGTGCCCGGGACGGTCGAAGCGGACCACCGTACGGCCCCGGGCGGCGAGCAGCGCGGCGACCGGGTCCCAGTCGAACCAGGCCAGGGCCAGCCCGGCGCAGAGCACCACGGGCGGACCGCTCCCCTCGACGACCACGTGCAGCGGGACCCCGTCCACCCGGACGAACCCGCCGGGCCCGCTCACGTACGGCGCTCCCGGTGGACGGAGTACGCGAGCAGGCCGAGCCACAGCGCCACGAGCAGCACCTGCAGCCGCTGCCCGGCGCCGAGCGCCCAGGTCCCGCGTCCGGCGGTGAACAGCATGACGGCGGTCAGGGTCCAGGCGGTGGCGAGCAGTTCCGCCACGACGAGGGCGGGGCCGCGCCGGGCCAGCGGGGCGAACCGGCCGTACCGGCGGGCGGCGAGGGTGAGCGCGAGCATCCCGAGGAGGGCCCCGGCCATGGCGAGAGCGCTGCTGACGGCATGGGCCTGATGGGTGGCGGGGACGAGTCCGGCGGTCTCCCGGGAGGCGCACACGGGGTCCGCGGTGGGCGCGCAGCTCAGCGGCAGCCAGGCGTCGGCGGCGGTGGCCGCGCCGAAGAGGGTGACGCCGGCCCAGCCGAGGACGGCCCACGGGCGGCGCGTGTCGGCGTGCCGCGCCGTCCGGATCAGGGCGAGGAGGCCGCCGGTGAGGACGAGCAGTCCGGCGGTGAAGTCGGTGGCGCGGAAGATCCCGCCGAGCGGCTGGTCCTGGGCGGCGAGCTCGCTGACGTACGTCTCGACGGGGTTCAGGCCGGTGGAGAGGACGACTTCGAGCACCCATGCGGTGTAGGCGGCGGCGCCGAGACCGACCAGGACGGCGACGAGCCGCGCGCTGCGGGTGTGTACGGGCATGGTCCTCCTCGACCCATCTCAACACGGCGGGCGCCGGTCCGGCGAGCGAGGGCGCCCGCCCGGCCGGCCCGCGTGCGGCCCCGTGGGGGAAGACGCGGCGGGGCCCGCCACCGTTGTCCCGGCGGGGCGTGGGACGCGCCTCCGGGAAGTCGGCGGGGCGGGCGGCCGGGGGGCGGGGGAAACCGCCTTGGGGCCCGGTCGGGGGGCGTGGCAGGCTTGGCGATCACCGCGCACCCGCGCAGCGCCTCCGGAAAGGGACCCCCGCCAGGTATGAGCACGCCGCCGACCCCGCCCAGCAGCCCGTCAGGTCCGCCGACCGAGGGGGCGGGAACGCCCATACCGGAGGCGGCCGGGCCGCTCTCCCTGGAGAAGACCCCCACGCCCACCCCCGAGCCGCAGCCCGCCGCAGCCTCCGCCCCGGGGCCCACATCCCAGGCAGAACCCGCGCCGGATCCGGCCCCCACAACCGCCGCCCCGGAGCCCGCGACCACGCCGGACTCGGAGCCCGCGGCCAAGACCGCTACGGACCCGGCAACCACGCCGGGGCCCGCAACCAAGCCGGAGCCCTCCGCCGCCTCCGCCCCGGAGCCGGAGCCCGCGACCACGCCGGACCCGGCTCTCGCAACCGCCGCGCCGGAGCCCGCGCCCGCACCCCAGCCCGGGTCCGCCCCGCAGCTCGCCGCAGCCTCCGCCCCGCAGCCCGCCCCGGCCCCCGCGCCCGAAGCCGCCTTCGCCCCGCCCGCTCCCGCGCCGCAGGCCGCGGCGCCGCAGGCCACCGCGCCGCAAGGCGCCGCCCCGTTCGGGGTGCACGGCGTTCCGGGCGCGCCCGGCGGCCCCGTGCCGCCCGCCCCCGTATGGGGTGCCGCCTACGGCCCGGGCCCCTGGGGCGTCCCCGCCCCGGCCGGCAACGGGCTGGCCGTCGCCGCCCTCGTCACCGGCATCGCCGGCCTGATCGGCGGTCTCCTCCCCTTCTTCTTCTTCATGGGCGGCCTCCTCGCCCTGACCGCCATCGGCCTCGGCATCGGCGCCATCGTCCGCGCCACCAAGGGCGCCGGCCGCCAGGCGATGGCCATCACCGGCACCGTCCTCGGCGTCCTCGGCATCGGCGCCTCCCTCGGCGGGTTCGTCCTCACCGGCGCCGTCCTCGACCGGGCCTCCGACCGCGCACAGCACCGCGTGCACGAAAAGGAGTGGGAGGACCCGGACGAGTACGACGAGGACTTCGGCGACGCCACCCCCGCCCCGCCCGCGCCGAAGCCCTCCCCCTCGCAGGTCCCCGGGATGACGACCCCGCTGCCGTTCGGCGAGACGTACACGTACCCCAACGGCATCAAGGTGTCGCTGTCGGTGCCGAAGAAGTACGTGACGAAGAACCGGTACCTGGAGGTCGGCAACGCGGTGCAGCTGACCATCACCATCACCAACAACTCCACGGAGACCCACAACGTCATCTACGCGGTGCCCAACGTCCGCGACGAGCAGGGCATGACCGCCAAGCTCGTCTTCGACGGCGAGCTGCCGAAGACGATCAAGGGCGACATCCTGCCCGGCGAATCGGCCAGCGGGGTCGTGGCCTTCGAGGTGCCCGAGGGCACCGGCAGGCTGACCGCCGACATCTCCCCCGGAATCCGGCTGCCGAACGCCAAGTTCAGCGGTCCGATCGGCTGATCCGGCCGGCCCTGAGGGAAAGCCGCGCAGCGCCGGAAGGCACGGTCCCAGGACATCGCGTCAGAAAGACGATTAGACTGGGGCCGTGCCTCAACTTCGTCTCGCTCTGAATCAGATCGACTCGCACGTCGGCGACATCGCCGCCAACTCCGACTCGGTCGTGCACTGGACCCGGCACTCCGCCGAGCAGGGCGCCCACCTCGTGGCGTTCCCGGAGATGATGCTGACCGGGTACCCCGTCGAGGACCTCGCCCTGCGCGGCTCCTTCGTCGAAGCCTCCCGCACGGCGCTGCGCCGACTCGCGGAGCGGCTGGCGGCCGAGGGGTTCGGCGAGCTGCCGGTCATCGTCGGCTACCTCGACCGCGCCGAGAAGGCCGCGCCCCGGCTCGGCCGCCCCGCCGGCGCCCCCGAGAACGCGGCCGCCGTCCTGTACGGCGGGCAGGTCGTCCTCCGCTTCGCCAAGCACCACCTGCCCAACTACGGGGTGTTCGACGAGTTCCGGTACTTCGTACAGGGCGACACCCAGCCGGTGATCCGGGTCCGCGGGATCGACGTGGCCCTGGCCATCTGCGAGGACCTCTGGCAGGAGGGCGGCCGCGTCCCGGCCACCCGCTCCGCCGGGGCCGGACTGCTGATCTCCGTGAACGCCTCCCCGTACGAGCGCAACAAGGACGACGTACGCCTCGAACTGGTCCGCAAGCGGGCACAGGAGGCCGGCTGCACCCTGGCGTACCTGGCCATGATCGGCGGCCAGGACGAGCTCGTCTTCGACGGCGACTCCATCGTCGTCGACGCCTCCGGGGAAGTCATCGCGCGCGCCCCGCAGTTCTCCGAGGGCTGCGTCCTGGTCGACTTGGACCTGCCCGCCGCGCGCGAGGACGCCCCCGAGGGGATCGTCGACGACGGTCTGCGGATCGACCGCGTGATCCTCTCGCAGGAGCCGGTGGAGCCGTACGAGCCGGTGGTCCCCGGCGGGTACGCCGAGCGCCTGGACGACGACGAGGAGGTCTACGACGCGCTGGTCGTGGGTCTGCGCGCGTACGTCAGGAAGAACGGGTTCCGCTCCGTCCTGATCGGGCTCTCCGGCGGGATCGACTCCGCGCTCGTCGCCGCCATCGCCTGCGACGCGATCGGCGCGCAGAACGTGTACGGGGTCTCGATGCCCTCCAAGTACTCCTCGGACCACTCCAAGGGGGACGCGGCCGAGCTGGCGGAGCGGACCGGGCTGAACTTCAGGACCGTACCGATCGAGCCGATGTTCGACGCGTACATGGGCTCGCTCGGCCTGACCGGCCTGGCCGAGGAGAACCTCCAGTCCCGGCTGCGCGGCACCATGCTGATGGCCCTGTCCAACCAGGAGGGCCACATCGTGCTGGCCCCGGGCAACAAGTCCGAGCTGGCCGTCGGCTACTCCACCCTCTACGGCGACTCGGTGGGCGCGTACGGCCCGATCAAGGACGTCTACAAGTCGGACGTCTTCCGGCTCGCGCAGTACCGCAACCGGGCCGCGGCCGAACGGGGTGAGACCCCGCCGATCCCGGAGAACTCCATCGTGAAGCCGCCCAGCGCCGAACTGCGCCCCGGCCAGGTGGACACGGACTCGCTGCCGGACTACCCGGTGCTGGACGCGGTCCTCGCGATGTACGTGGACCGCGACCAGGGCATCGAGGAGATCGTGGCGGCCGGTTTCGACCGCGAACTGGTGGCCAGGACGCTGCGCATGGTCGACACGGCGGAGTACAAGCGCCGCCAGTACCCGCCGGGCACGAAGATCTCCGCGAAGGGCTTCGGCAAGGACCGCCGGCTGCCCATCACCAACGGCTGGCGCGAGCACCCCTGAACCGTGCCCCCACCGGCCCCGGCGCGCCGCACCGCGCGCCGGGCCGGGCCGGGCCGGGCTGGGCTGCTACACCGTCAGCCGCGCGGCGACCGGCAGGTGGTCGCTGCCGGTGCGCGGCAGGGTCCACGAGGCCTCCGGCCGGACCCCGCGGACCAGGATCTGGTCGATCCGGGCCATCGGGAACTGGGCGGGCCAGCTGAAGCCGAAGCCGTCGCCCGCCGCGCCCTGGGTGGAGCGGACCTGCGAGGTGATCTCGGACAGGGACCGGTCGTTCATGGTGCCGTTGAGGTCCCCGAGCAGGACGACCTTCTTCAGCGGTTCGGCGGCCAGGGCGGCGCCCAGCGCGTCGGCGCTGTTGTCGCGCTGGTTGGCGGTGAAGCCGGCGTTCAACTTGACCCGGACCGACGGCAGGTGGGCCACGAAGGCGGCGAGGTCGCCGAAGGGGGTGTGCACGGTGACCCGCATCGCCCGGGTCCAGCCCATCTTGATGTCGACGGGCCGGCTGGAGACCAGCGGGTACTTGCTCCACACGCCGACCGTGCCCTCGACCGCGTGGTACGGGTACGTCCCCTCCAGGGCCTTCTCGTAGACGGGGACGGCGCTTCCCTTGAGCTCGGTCAGGGCCAGTACGTCGGCCCCGGACTTCGCGACCGCCGCGGCGGTGCCCCGCGGATCGGGGTTGTCGGCGTCGACGTTGTGCGTGGCGACCGTCAGATTTCCGCCGGAGCCGGACTTGTCGGTGACCAGGCCGCCGAAGAGGTTCACCCAAACGGCGGCCGTCAGCAGTATCGAGATCAGCGCCGTCGCGGACCTGCGGACCACCGCCGCGGCCAGGAGCAGCGGGACGGCCAGGCCCAGCCAGGGCAGGAAGGTCTCGGTGAGGCTGCCGAGGTTGCCGATGTCGTTGGGCAGCTCCGCGTGGAAGATCATGACGAGCGAGAGCAGTGCGGCCAGGGCGGCGGTGACGATGCCGCGCCGCCAGATGCCCGGATCGCGGCGCAGTTCGGCGAGCCGGCGGCGGAGGCGGGATCCGGAGGTCTCGGGCTCCGAGCCGCCGTTCCCCGTCTCCGTCATGTACGCCTGTGCCATGCCACTGCCCTCGCTGCCGTGCTTGCGCTGCGTCCCCGCCTCTTGACCCTAGGCGATCGGCGCAGCCTTCCGTGCCGTTCTTCCGGCCGTACGTCCGGGAGGACGAACGGCCATGCGGCCAGGGTTCCGCTTGTCACGAAACGCGCACATTGGCTCCGGCGCGCGCCGGGGCGGCCGGGCGGGGATCCTGAGTGGGCCAGGAGTGGCGCTGGTGTGGGCCGGGAGTGTGACGTACCGGTCTTCGCGCCACTTTCGCGCAGGGCCGCACAGGTGCAACCATGGTGGGTGAGTCCGGGGACGCCGTGAGGGCGCCTCGAGATGACATCAAGGAGCGTTTGCAATGACGCATGCCGTTTCGCCTGCCCGCGAGGCCGCCTCCCCCACCTTGTACGGAGGCACGGGCACCCGTCGCATCACCGTCCGCGATCTGGGTCTCGCCAAGGAGCGCGGCGAGAAGTGGCCCATGCTCACCGCCTACGACGCGATGACGGCGTCCGTCTTCGACGAGTCGGGCATCCCCGTGATCCTCGTCGGGGACTCGATGGGCAACTGCCACCTCGGCTACGAGAACACCGTCCCCGTGACCATGGACGAGATGACCCTGCTGTCGGCGGCCGTCGTACGGGGCACCCGCCGGGCGCTGGTCGTCGGCGACCTGCCGTTCGGGTCGTACCAGGAAGGCGCCGTACAGGCGCTGCGCAGCGCCACCCGCCTCGTCAAGGAGGCCGGGGTGGGAGCGGTGAAGCTGGAGGGCGGCGAGCGCTCGCTGGCCCAGACGGAGCTGATCGTGCAGTCCGGCATCCCGGTGATGTCGCACCTGGGCCTGACCCCGCAGTCGGTCAACGCCATGGGGTACCGGGTGCAGGGCCGCGGCGACGAGGCGGCGCACCAGCTGCTGCGCGACGCGAAGGCGGCGCAGGACGCGGGCGCGTTCGCGGTGGTGCTCGAACTCGTCCCGGCCGAGCTGGCGGCGGAGGTCACCCGGTCCCTGCACATTCCGACGGTCGGCATCGGCGCGGGCGCCGAGTGCGACGCGCAGGTGCTGGTGTGGACCGACATGATGGGTCTGACGGGCGGGAAGCTGCCGCGGTTCGTCAAGCAGTACGCCAACCTCCGCGCGACGATGGGCGACGCCGCGAAGGCGTTCGCCGAGGACGTGGTCGGCGGAACGTTCCCGCAGGAGGAGCACGCCTTCCACTAGGCGTGTAGGCACGTAGGCACGGCCGAGGGCCCGCCGGCACCGCGCCGGCGGGCCCTCGCGTGCCTGCCGGCCGGTGGTCGGGCGGGGGGTGGGGCCGGCTCCCGGTCGCGGAGGTGGTCGGGTGTCGGTCGACTGTCGGTCGACTGTCGGTCGGCTGTCGGTCCGTTGTCGGTCGACTGTCGGCGCTTTGTCGGTGACGGCTGGTCCCATGGTGGACATGACGCGAAACGACAAGAACCCCCTGAACGGCCCGCACGCCGTCGAGGTGCGGGGGCTGGTCAAGCACTACGGCGAGACCAAGGCCCTGGACGGTGTGGACCTGGACGTCCGCGAGGGCACGGTCCTCGGAGTCCTCGGCCCCAACGGCGCCGGCAAGACCACCCTCGTACGCTGCCTGTCCACCCTGATCGTCCCGGACGCGGGAACCGCCGTGGTCGCCGGGTACGACGTGGTCCGCCAGCCGCGGCAGCTGCGCCGGACCATAGGCCTCACCGGCCAGTACGCCTCGGTCGACGAGAAGCTCTCCGGCTGGGAGAACCTCTACATGATCGGCCGCCTGCTGGACCTGTCCCGCAAGGACGCCCGTTCGCGGGCCGACGAGCTGCTGGAGCGGTTCTCGCTCACCGAGGCCGCCAAGAAGGCCGCCATGCACTACTCCGGCGGTATGCGCCGCCGGCTCGACCTGGCCGCCTCCATGATCGGCCGCCCGGCCGTCCTCTACCTGGACGAGCCGACCACCGGCCTGGACCCCCGTACCCGCAACGAGGTGTGGGACGAGGTGCAGCGGATGGTCGCCGAGGGCGCCACCGTCCTGCTCACCACCCAGTACATGGAGGAGGCCGAGCAGCTCGCGAGCGAGCTGACGGTCATCGACAAGGGCAAGGTCATCGCCAAGGGCAAGGTCGACGAGCTCAAGGCCCGGGTCGGCGGCCGGACGCTGCGGATCCGCCCCGTCGACGCGGCCGACCTGCCGGGGATGGCCCGGGCGCTGGCGGAGGCCGGACTCGACGGCGTGGCCGGCTCGCAGGCCGTCCCGGACGAGGGCGTGCTGCTGGTCCCGATCCTGAGTGACGAGCAGCTGACCGCCGTCATCGGCCTGTTGGCCGCCCTCGGGTACGCGGTCGCCGACCTCGGCACGTACCTGCCCAGCCTGGACGAGGTGTTCCTGTCGATCACCGGCCAGAAGCCCGCCATCGAGACGACCGAGGAGGTCGCGGCATGAGCACCGCAACCACGACGAAGCCGGCCGGTGCCGCGGCCGCCCCGGTGGCCGGTGTGGCCGCCCAGCCCGGCGAGGGCCGGATCGGCCTGCGGGCCAACCTGCGCCACATCGGCGCGCTCGTGCGACGCAACGCCCTGCAGATCAAGCAGGACCCGGAGTCGATGTTCGACGCCGTGCTCATGCCGATCATCTTCACCCTGCTCTTCGTGTTCGTCTTCGGCGGCGCGATCTCCGGCAAGGGCAACCAGGAGGCGTACGTCAACTACGTCATCCCGGGCCTGATGGCCATGATGGGCATGAACATCTCGATGGC
Source organism: Streptomyces sp. NPDC006326 (assembly GCF_040612915.1). Taxonomy (NCBI): domain Bacteria; kingdom Bacillati; phylum Actinomycetota; class Actinomycetes; order Kitasatosporales; family Streptomycetaceae; genus Streptomyces; species Streptomyces sp. NPDC006326. The sequence goes on from NZ_JBEXRC010000026.1 coordinate 62,418, forward strand.
GGTCGGCACCGGCGTCAACGACGACTTCAAGAAGGGGGTCATGGACCGCTTCCGGTCCATGCCGATCGCCCGGTCCTCCGTGCTCCTCGCGAAGATCGTCGTCGAGGTCGGCCGGATGCTGGTCGCCATCGCGATCCTGCTCACCGTGGGCTTCGTCCTGGGCCTGTCGATCAAGGGCTCGGTACTGGACCTCTTCTACTCGATCGGCCTGTCCGCCGTCTTCGGCGCCTCGCTGATGTGGATCTTCATCCTTCTCGGTCTCACCATGAAGACCGCCCAGGCCGTCCAGGGCATGGCGATGCTGGTCCTGATGCCGCTGCAGTTCGGCAGTTCGATCTTCGCCCCGCCGACCACCATGCCGGGCTGGCTGCAGTCCTTCACCGACTACAACCCGCTGTCCAACCTCGCCGACGCGGCACGCGCCCTGATCAACGGCACTCCGGTGGGCAACTCGGTGTGGATGACGCTGGGCTGGTCCCTCGCCATCACGGCGGTCACCATGCCCCTCGCGGTGCGCAAGTTCCGCCAGAAGACCTGATCCGGGCGGCGGACCGCCGCGGATCGCGTCCCGGGCGGTCCCCGCACGGGGGACCGGATCAGATGAGGGCGGCGGCCTCCTTCAGGGTGAGGCCGCCGCCTTCGGCGTACGCCGTCTCGCAGGCGGTGTCACCGAGCGCCGCCCGGGTGAGTTCCTCGGCCCGGGCGGCGTCCTCGCGTTCCGTGGACACCGGGAAGTGCCGGGGCGGCAGCAGCGCCCGGTAGGCGCCGAGCAGCCGCGCGGCCTCGTACGCCCGCTGCCGGCCGCCGAGGCGGACGTGGGCGAGGGCCGCCGTCATCAGGTACACGGCGGGCAGTTGCGGGGCGACCATCCCGGTGAGCGGGTCGTCCGCGGTGGCCATCGCCTGCCGCAGCAGGACGAGGGCCTCCTCGTGGTTGCCCGCCCGGTTCTCCAGCCAGGCCATCGTGCCGAGCAGGAACCCGTCGAAGATCGCGTACGAGCCGAAGGCGAACTCCTCGCGCAGGGTCTGCAGTTGGCGCCGGGCCTCGGGGATGCGGCCGGTGCGGCCGTAGCGGATGGCGAGGAACATCCGGGCGGCCGGCATCGCCTCGTTGCCGTGGCGCTGCGGGGTGCTCAGGACGTCGGTGAGGATCCTCTCCGCCTCGGCGCCCTCCCCGTTCTCGGCGAGGACGCCGGCCATCCGCACCCGCAGGACGGTGACCTGGGACGGGGCGCCGAGGCGCTCCGCGTGCTCGATCGCGGACCGGAAGTCCTCGGCGGCGAGGGCGTACTCCCCGCGCCTCTCGCGGGACTCGGCGCGGGCGGACAGGGCTTCGGCACAGCCCCAGTCGTCGCCGAGCGCGGTGAACAGGGCGAGGCTCTCGTCGGCGTCGCGGGCCGCGTCGCCGGCCCAGTCGGCGCGGTTGGCCAGGATGTTCGCCCGCAGCTGCAGGGCTCCGGCGAGCTCCCAGCGGTAGTCCAGCGCGCGGGTGGCGTCGACGGTGGCGTCGACGGCCCGCCGGAGCAGGTCCGGGTCGCCCGCGATCATGACGGCGTAGATCCACAGTCCGCCGGGCGTACTGCAGGTCTGCGGCAGACCGGGCCGGTAGGCGGCGACGATCCCCTCGATGACGGGGCGGATCTCCGCGGAGTTCCACCCTTCGTTGGCGTGGTCGCGGGAGGCGAACTGGATCAGCCGGACTCCGCGCCAGCCCTCGGTGAGCAGCTCCCCGCCGTACGGCGGCGGCGCGTCCACGAGCCGTCCGTGGACCGGCTCGGCGGGGACGACGGGAGCCCGGAAGGGGTCGGGGCCGAGGGCCGCGGCCGCGTTGGACCAGTGCCGGGACTCGGCGCGCAGCTCGTGCATGTGCCAGTACCAGGCCAGGGAGTGGATCAGGCAGAGCACCTCGTCGATCTCGCGGGCGGCGATGGCCCGGCGCAGTGCGGTACGGAGGTTCTCGTGCTCGGTCGCGAAGCGCCGTGCGGCGACCCGCTGGCCGTGGCCGCGCAGCAACGGCTCGGTGGTGCGGGCGAGTTCCCGGTAGTGGACGAGGTGGCGGCGCTCGGTGGCCTCGCGGTCGCCGGGCACCTCGCCGAGGCGCTCTCCCGCGTACTCCGCCACGGTCTCCAGGAGCCGGTAGCGCATGCCGGCGCCGTCCGGGCCGGGGGCGGCCACGACGAGGGACTTGTCGACGAGGGAGCCGAGGACGTCCAGGACGTCGAGGGCGTGGACGGCGTCCCGGGCGTGTGCGGAGTCCGGGGCACGGGCGGGGTCCGGGGCGTCGCCGTCGGCGCAGACGGCCTCGGCGGCCGCCGCGTCGCAGCCGCCGGCGAAGACGGACAGCCGCCGCAGCACGGCCCGTTCGGGCGCGTCCAGCAGCTCCCAGGACCAGTCGACGACCGCACGCAGGGTCTGCTGGCGCGGCAGTACGGTGCGCGCACCGCCGGTCAGCAGCCGGAACCGGTCGTCGAGCCGGTCGGCGATCTGCCGCGGGGTCAGCAGCCTCAGCCGGGCGGCGGCCAGCTCGATGGCGAGCGGCATCCCGTCCAGGCGGCGGCAGATCTCCGCGGCCGCGTCGGGGTCGTCGGCGACCCGGAAGCCCGGCCGGGCGGCGCGGCCGCGGTCGCCGAGCAGCCGCAGCGCGACGGGGTCGGGCAGCGGTTCCACCGGCCGCAGCAACTCCCCGGGGACCCCGAGGGGTTCCCGGCTGGTGGCCAGGATCCGTACGCCGGGGCAGGACGCGAGGAGTTCCTCGGCCAGTTCGGCGGCTGCGCCCACGACGTGCTCGCAGTTGTCCAGGATCAGCAGGAGCCGCAGCCGGGCGCAGTGCTCGGTGAGCCGGTCGAGCGGGCGGTCGCCGGGGCGTTCGGTCAGCGCCCGCAGTTCCTCGGCGGAGGCGCCGCGCAGCTTGGTCTCGCGGGCGCCGAGCGCGGCGAGCGCGGCCTCGGCGACGTCCTCGGGGTCGTCCACCGGAGCCAGCTCGACCATCCACACCCCGTCGGGCCAGGCGGCTCCGGCGCGGGTGTGTGCTTCGGCGGCCTCCTGCGACAGCCGGGTCTTGCCGGCCCCGCCGGGGCCGAGCAGGGTGACGAGCCGCCCCCGGGCGAGGTCGCCGCCGATGACCCGGATGTCCTCTTCCCGCCCGACGAAGGTGGTCAGCCGGGCCCGCAGGTTCCCCTGACCGGGGGCAACGAGCCCGACCCCCTGACCGGGGGCTACGGGGGCCAGGGGCGCCGCCTGACCGGGCGCCGCCAGGGCAGCGGCCACCGAGCCGGGGGCTTCCTCGCCGCCGGCCACCGTGCCGGGAGCCGCCCGGCCCGCGAGAGCCACCGCGCCCGGGGCCACCGGACCGGTCGGCACGGCGGGCCCGGAGTCCGGGGCCGACACGGGGGCCGGGGTCAGCAGCTCGCGGTGGAGGGCTTGCAGGGCCGGGCCCGGGTCGGCGCCCAGGCGGTCGGCGAGTCCGCGGCGTACCGCGTCGTAGGCGGCCAGTGCCTCCGCGGGCCGGCCCGCGTCACGCAGCGCCCGGATGTGCAGGGCCTGGAGCGGCTCGTCCAGCGGCTGCTGCGCGCACAGGGCGGTCAGCTCGGGCAGGGCCCGCTCCGCCTCGCCCAGGTCGAGGGCCGCGGCGAGCCGGCCCCGGCGCGCGTCCAGCCGCAGCGACTCCCACCGCGCGGCCTCCGCGGCCGGATCCGGCAGGTCCGCCAGCGCCGGGCCGCGCCACAGCGCGAGGGCCTCCTCGTACCGCGCGGCCGCCCCGGCCGGGTCCGCGGCCTGCGCGCCGGCCCGTACCAGCCGCTCGAAGCGGTAGACGTCGACGTCGTCACGGGCGGCGACCAGCAGGTACCCACCCTCGGCGGAGCGCACCGCCGCATGCCCGAGGGCCCGCCGCAGCCGGGCCACCAGCGCCTGGAGCGCGGCCGGGGCGTCCGCCGGCGGGTCCGCGTCCCACACCTCGCCGACGAGGAGGTGCACGGGAACGGCCCGACCGGGCCGCAGCGCGAGCGCGGTCAGCAGGGCCCGCAGGCGCGCTCCGCCGACGGCGACGGTGGTCCCGTCGTCGTGGATGGCCTGGGCGGTGCCGAGAATCGCGTAGCGCACGGGCCCATTGTCCCCGGCCCCCCACCTCGTACGGCCCGCGGCCCGGGGTAGGTTTCGCCGCATGGGTCATCAGGGCAATCGCAGCGAACGGCGGATCAGTTCCGTTTTCCTCGGCATCGTCGCCGTCATGGCGGTCACGGGCTGGGCGGTGTGGACGGGGTACGCGACCAGCGTCGGACTGGCCGTCTTCCTCTTCGTGACCTCGGCCTGGATCGTCTCCCTGTGCCTGCACGAGTACGCCCACGCCCGCACCGCCCTGCACTCCGGCGACCTCACGGTCGGCGCCAAGGGCTACCTGACGCTGAATCCGCTCAAGTACACGCACGCGCTGCTGAGCATCGTCCTCCCGGTGATCTTCGTGATCATGGGCGGGCTGGGTCTGCCGGGCGGCGCGGTCTACATCGAACGCGACCGGATCCGGGGCCGCTGGAAGCACAGCCTCATCTCGGCTGCGGGCCCGCTGACCAACGTGGCCTTCGCCCTCGTGTGCACCGCCCCGTTCTGGCTGGACGCCCTCGACGGGGTCCCGCTGCCGTTCCGCTTCGCGCTGGCCTTCCTCGCGCTGCTCCAGGTCTCGGCGGCGATCTTGAACTTCCTCCCCGTCCCCGGCCTCGACGGCTACGGCATCATCGAGCCCTGGCTCTCGTACCGCATCCGCCGCGAGGTGGCGCCCCTGGCACCGTTCGGCCTGATCGCCGTCTTCGCGCTGCTGTGGATCCCCGAGGTGAACGGCTTCTTCTTCGACGTGGTCCGCGGCCTGCTCTCGGCGCTGGGCGTGTCCGACCTGGAGACGTTCTGCGGCCGCGACCTCTACCGCTTCTGGCAGGACACCAACGGCTTCTGCGCCGTCCCGCAGGACTGAGCGCAACACGGCCGGGCCGGTGGTATACGCTCCGCTGCCATGCACAAGGGTGGGGACCACATACAGCAGGACGGCCGGGGCACGGCCACGGCCATCACGTTCGTCTACGAGCCGACACCGCAGGACTACAAGGCGGCGGTCCGGCGCTTCCAGATCGGGACGTGGCCCGGGCGCCGGGGTCTTCTCCTCATGCTGGCCCTGGGCCCGGCACTCGGACTGGCCATCTCGAAGCTCAAGGGCTTCTCGCCCCTCGCGACGGACTTCGTGCTCGTCTCCGTCGCCCTCGCCTCGCTCGTGATCATCCCCCGGACCCTGACCCGCCTCGGCCGGGAGCAGTACGAGGACATGGAGGCGTACGGGACCTGCCGGACGGTGGTCGGCGAGGACGGTCTGACCACCACGGGCGGGGACCTGTCCAGCAGCATCGAGTGGCACGCGTTCCCGTGGTACTTCGAGACGGACGAGCTCTTCGTCCTCACGACCCGGCGCACCCGCATGTACTTCGCACTGCCCAAGCGCGGCGCGCAGGACCCGGCCGACGTGGACCGGGTGCGCGCCGTCCTCGACCGCAACCTGCGAAGGCTGTAGGGGCCGCGGCTAGGACGTGCGCGCGGAGCCGGCCGCCTTGCGGGCCTTCGCCTTGCGGATGTAGTACCAGGCCATGTTGGACGTGACCCCGGCCATCAGCACCCACACGATGCCCAGGAAGCTGCCCTCCACGAAAGCGACGACGGCGGCGGCCACGGACAGGGCACAGGCGACCAGGGCGAACACGGCAAGGCGGGGCATGGGGCAGAGCTCCTCGGCGACACGGAACGGGGTCAAGCCCCTCCAGTGTCTCCCATCCCCCGCAGTACCCCCGTAAAGGCCCTCGGACGCTGTCCGCCGTTCGTTTGGCCTTTTGCCGGATCTTTCGCGGGGTACGCCGTTACGGTTCGGCCGGGGGGCGCACCACTGCCATCGCGCGACAGGACGCCGCAGCGGCGGTCCTGCCTGCTCGTCCGCGCCCGGGCGAGGCCGGGCGACTGGGGGGTAAGACATGCAGGAGATTTCCAAAGGCGCGAACGTCAGCCTGACCGCTCTCAGTGAGGACGCCGGTTCGGTCGTCGTGAGTCTGAGCTGGACCAGCGCATCGGGGGCCGGCGATGCCGATGTCTCCGTCCTCCTCCTCGACGACAACGGCAAGGTGCGCAGCGAGAACGACTTCTACTTCTACAACAACCCCGCCGCCGCCGACGGCAGCGTGCAGTTGTTGGGCAAAGCGCCCACCGACAGCGGTGACGAGGACCGCATCGGCGTGGACCTGACCGCGGTCCCGGAGGGGGTCGCGCGGATCGTGGTGGCGGCCAGCCAGTACGGCGGTGCCACCTTCGGCGACCTCGACGACCTGCGGATGACCGTCGCGGACCGGGCGGGGGAGCCGCTCGTAGGCTTCTCCATCGAGGACGCGGGCGTCGAGACGGCGTTCATCTTCGGTGAGCTGTACCGGCGCGGCGAGGAGTGGAAGTTCCGTGCCGTCGGACAGGGCTACGAGACGGGCCTGGCCGGTCTGGCCACCGACTTCGGCATCGTGGTCCTCGAAGACGAGGAGGCGCCTGGGGCGGCAGGAGTGACCTCGGACGAGGAGGCCGCCGAGGAGCCGCCGGGCACGGAGCCGGCACCGGCCCTGCCGGTCCCGGACGCGGCCGCCGCCGAGCCCGCCGCCCCGGACGGCGCGGAGGAGGCGCGGACCGCCCCCGTCCCGGCGCAGGTCCGCGGCCGGGGGCCGCGTACGACCAGGAAGAAGGTCACGCTGCCCAAGGTGGCCAAGAAGTCGCTCGCCGAGAACGATTCCTGGCAGCCCGCCCGGCTGTTCCCGGTGCCGACCCTCAAGAGCGACCGGGAACGGGAGGTGCGCGCCACTTCGGTGCTGCTGTCGGTCATGGCGCAGGTCCCGGAGTTCGGGCGGCGGCTCACGGCGGCCTTCGGCGCCCCCGCCGGGCGGATGCAGACCTTCACGGAGGTGACCCTCCCCCACGGCGAGTCCCCCCGCCGCCCGGACGGCGTCATCCGTGTCGAGCGCGCCGGCAAGCTGTGGACGGCGCTGGTGGAGACCAAGACGAACGGCAACCCGCTCAGGGCCGAGCAGGTGCAGCAGTACATGGACATCGCCGCCCGGCGCGGCTACGAGGCGGTGGTCACCCTCTCCAACGACGTGGCCCTCGAAGGCACCGCCATGGTCGACGTCAAGATCGACGGGCGCCGCAAGCACAAGGTCAGTCTGTGGCACTTGTCCTGGGCCGAGGTGACCCACCAGGCGCAGATGCTGATCCGCCACGAGGGCGTCGGCAACGCGGCGCACGCCTGGCTCCTCCAGGAGCTCCTGGAGTACCTCCAGCACGAGCAGTCGGGTTGTCACGGGTTCCAGAACATGGGCCCCGCGTGGGTCCCCGTCCGCAAGGGGATCGAGGACGAAACCCTCGGCCCCGGCGACGCACGGGCCGTTGAGGTCGTGGAGAGCTGGGAGCGGCTCATCCGGCAGGTCTGCCTGCGGCTGGGCGGGGAGCTCGGGCAGCGGGCGCTCCCGGTGCAGCGCGCCCGGCGCGGCAGCGATCCGGCCGGGCGCCGGGCGGCCGCCGCGGAGAAGCTGTGCCTGGACGGGCGGCTCTCCGCGGAGCTGCGGGTGGAGGGCGCACAGAGCGTCATCGGGGTGACGGCCGACCTGCGGACGGGCCGGATCCGTACCTCGGTCGACGTGCCCGCCCCGGAGGGCTCGTACCCGCTGGCCACGGTGAAGCGGCTCGTCCGGCTGCTGGCGGAGGCCCCTGCGGACCTCCACGTGGAGAGCCTGGTAGAGGGGGAGAACGGGCCGCGCGGCACCCTGGAGCGGCTGCGTCCCGAACCGGGTGACCTGGTGCCCAAGGGCGGCGCGCCCCTCACCGGGTTCCGGCTGACCCTGGTCAAGGGCATGGGCAACACCCGGGGCAACGCGGAGTCCGGTTTCATCCGCAGCGTGGACGAGGCCGTGGACCGCTTCTACCAGGGCGTGGTGGCGCGGCTGGGCGCGGTGGAGGCGCGCCCGGGCCGGCGGGGCTGAGCAGTCGGCGCCCCGCCCGGGGCCTTCGGGGGTCGGGCGGGGCCGTGGTGGGTCAGACGTCGGTGATGCGCAGGCCCGAGTGGGCCTTGTAGCGGCGGTTGGTGGAGATCAGGTTGGCCACAAGGGCTTCCACCTGGTGGGCGTTGCGGAGGCGGCCCGCGAAGACGCCTCGCATGCCCGGGATACGGGCCGCCAGGGCCTGGACGACGTCCGTGTCGGCGCGGGATTCGCCGAGGACCATGACGTCGGTGTCGATCTCCTCCACCGACTCGTCCTGGAGGAGGACCGCCGAGAGGTGGTGGAAGGCCGCCGTCACGCGGGAGTCCGGGAGCAGGGCCGCGGCCTGCTGGGCGGCGCTGCCCTCCTCGACCTGGAGGGCGTACGCGCCCTGCTTGTCGAAGCCGAGCGGGTTGACGCAGTCCACCACGAGCTTGCCGGCGAGGTCCTCGCGGAGGGCTTCGAGGGTCTTGGCGTGGCCCTCCCACGGAACCGCGATGATCACGATGTCGCTGCGCCGCGCGCACTCGGCGTTGTCCGCGCCCTCCACGCCGAGGCCCAGTTCGTCGGCGGCGGTGCGGGCGCGCTCGGCGGCGCGGGAGCCGATGATCACCTTCTGGCCGGCCCGGGCGAGCCGGTAGGCCAGGCCCCGTCCCTGGTCACCGGTGCCGCCGAGGACGCCGACGACGAGCCCGGAGACGTCCGGCAGGTCCCAGGGGTCCTTGGCGGCGGGCTTCTGAGTGCTGTCTGTGGAGGTCATGGGGGCGAGGGTAATGCCGGTACGCCCCAACCGGGACGCCGCGAGCCCCACAGCCGAAGAGGAGGGAACCGCTCCTGTATGCCCGGTGCATGGGGCAGGATGCCGGTATGGATGCCGTGAGGGTCGCGCTGCTGCGCGAGGTGCTCGCCGGTACGCAGTGGCCGGGAGCCGCGCGGCGGTTCGCCGGGGCGTTGCGGCGCTCCGTCGTGCCGGCCGGCGGGAAACTGCTGCTGGTGGGGACCGAGCAGTACGAGCCGTGGCACCTGGCGGCGCACCTGGTGGACGAGGCCGCCTGGTGCGGGCTGCCGGAGCTGGCGCCCACGCTCGTACGCCATCGCGTGCGGCCCGGGGAGCCGCCGCACCTGTCGGTGGGGCTGAGCCGGCTGGAGGCGGCCCGCCGCGGGCACACGCTGCTGGTGGTGGCTCCGCAGGAGCCGGGGGCCGGGCTGCTGGAGCGGGTGCACGACGCCCGGCGCGCGGGGGCGACCGTACTGTCCCTGGACGGCGGGGACCCGGATCTGGCCGCGCTGGCGCATGAGGGGCTGTCGGTGCCGGCCGGCGCCGCGGAGCTGGACCTGGACACGGTGCAGCACCTGGTCAGTGCGGCGGCCGGGGAGAACGGCCTGCCGGTGCAGCGCGGGCCGCGGAGGCTGCGGGACCGGCTGGCGCGGCTGGCGGACCAGCTGACCGCGCCGCCGCCCAGCCGCTGGTGACCGCAGGGGCGGCCTACGAAGCCGCCGTGCCCTCGTCCTCCTCGCGGGACTTGTCGTTCCACTTGGGGTCGTTCTGCCATTCGAGGTTGCGCTCCTGCGCGGTCTCCATGGCGTGGGCGGCCTCCGCGGGGGTGGAGTAGGGGCCGAAACGGTCCTTCGCCGGGCACTCGGGGCCTTCTTCGACCTTCTGGTGCACCAGGCAGTAGTACCACTCGCCCGGCTTGCCGGTCTGACGCTTCTTGAACAGGGCCATCGCCGTCAGGCTCCTCTCAGGGCCGCTCGCTGCGCTCTCTGCCGCCAGCCTGCCCCATCGGCGCTGGATACACTCGCTTGCATGTCTGGCCAGTCGCTGCTCGTACCAGGCGAGCTCTCTCCCGCCCGTTCCGTCCCCGGAAACATCCGCCGGCCCGAGTACGTGGGCAAGCCCGCGCCCACTCCGTACACCGGACCGGAGGTGCAGTCGGCCGAGACGATCGAGGCCATGCGCATCGCCGGCCGCATCGCCGCGCAGGCGATGGAGGAGGCCGCAAAGCTGATCGCCCCCGGCGTGACCACCGACGAGCTGGACCGGGTCGCGCACGAGTACATGTGCGACCACGGCGCCTACCCGTCGACGCTGGGGTACCGGGGCTTCCCCAAGTCGCTGTGCTCCTCGGTGAACGAGGTCATCTGCCACGGCATCCCCGACTCCACCGTCCTGCGCGACGGTGACATCGTGAACCTCGACGTCACCGCGTACATCGGCGGCGTGCACGGCGACAACAACGCCACCTACCTGTGCGGGGACGTCGACGAGGAGTCGCGCCTGCTGGTGGAGCGCACGCGCGAGGCCCTGAACCGGGCCGTCAAGGCCGTCAAGCCGGGCCGCCAGATCAACGTCATCGGCCGGGTCATCGAGTCGTACGCCAAGCGCTTCGGCTACGGGGTGGTCCGGGACTTCACCGGGCACGGGATCAACTCGTCCTTCCACTCCGGCCTGATCATCCCGCACTACGACAGCCCGCACGCGACGACGGTGATCGAGCCGGGGATGACCTTCACGATCGAGCCGATGCTGACGCTGGGGACGCACGAGTACGACATGTGGGCGGACGGCTGGACGGTCGTCACCAAGGACCGCAAGCGCACCGCGCAGTTCGAGCACACCCTGGTGGTCACCGACACGGGCGCCGAGATCCTCACCCTGCCGTAGCGCCACCCGGCGGCGAGAAGTCGCGCCGCAGGCGTTTTGCCGACAGCCTGTCGGGAACACATGGGCTGAGGGCCCCTGCCCATGTGCTCCCGGAGGTTCGCCTTGGACGCTTTCTCCACGGCCATTCGTGTCGCCTCGCACGAGCAGCACACCGAGGCCGAGACCTCGACGTTCATGAGCGACCTGCTCGGCGGCCGGCTCGGGGTGGATGCGTACGCGCGCTACACCGAGCAGCTCTGGTTCGTGTACCGGGCCCTGGAGGACGGGGCCGGCTCCCTGCGCGACGATCCGGTCGCGGGCCCGTTCATACGGCCCGAGCTGATGCGCCTCGCCGAGATCGAGCGGGACCTCGCGCACCTGCGCGGGCCCGGCTGGCGCGAGGGCCTGCGGGCGCTGCCCGCGACCGAGGCGTACGCGGCGCGGGTCGCGCAGTGCGCGGCCACCTGGCCGGGCGGGTACGTGGCGCACCACTACACCCGCTACCTGGGCGACCTCTCCGGCGGCCAGATCATCCGGGACAAGGCGGAGCGGACCTGGGGCTTCGCGCGCAAGGGCGACGGCGTCCGGTTCTACGTCTTCGCGGACATCGCGAACCCGGCGGCCTTCAAGCGGTCCTACCGGGAGCTGCTGGACGCCATCGCCGCCGACGACCTGGAGAAGCAGCGCATCATCGAGGAGTGCAAGCGGGCCTTCGAGTACAACGGCGCCGTCTTCCGGGAGCTGGGCCGCGAGTTCCCGCTCAGCGCCTGAGAGCCCCCCGGCGGCCGACGTACGGGGTCAACCGCGTACGGGGTCAACCGCATGCGGGATCGCGCGGGGCCGGCCGCGTACCCCGTCACCTCCGGGCAGAGCCCTCCCCGGCCCGTGTCCGCAGGTCCGCCCGCGCCGCCTGCGGCAGGGTCGCGAAGCGCACCCGCCCGCCGATCTCGACCGTGCCGTCCGGGCCGGGGGCGGTGAGGATCTGGGAGCCGGCGCCCTGGGTGATGTTCAGGGCGCGGTTCAGCTGGGCCGTCAGCAGGATGGCCGCCGAGCCGGTGGCCTCGTCCTCGGCGACGATCCCGTCGGGGCGGCGCGGGAAGCCCCGGGCGCGGATCCGGCCCGCGGCCTCGTCCTCCCAGGCCCAGGCGTACAGCCAGCCCTCGCCGGGCGGCGGCGCCGGCAGCGCGTCGACCTCGGCGGGGCTCGCGTACTGCTCGGTGCGCTTGCCCTCGACCCATTCGGCGCGGGCGGTGATCCAGGTGAACTCGCCGTCGTCGCGGGCCCACACGGAGCCGGCGGGCGGCTGGAGTTCCTCGATGTCGAGCAGCCAGGCGAGCCCGACCAGGGGGTGGCCCGCGAAGGACATGCGCGTACCGGGGGTGCGGATGTCGACGATCCCGCGTTCGGGATCGTCCACGAACACCGTCTCGCTGTAGCCGAGCTCCGCGGCGAGGGCCTGCCGGTCCTCGCCGCCGGGGCAGGTCCGGCCGTCGCGCACGACGCCGAGCAGGTTGCCGTGGCTGCCGTCGCCCGCGCAGAAGACCTTGAGCACATCGAGATCGTTCACCCGGGCATTCAAGCACGGCCCTCGAACTTGACCATCGCTTTACCTTCCCATGGGATGGGCCTGGAGGGGTCGTGACGGGGCCGTGTCCGGCGGTCGCAGGTGTGTGCTGAATCACTGGACGCGCGGGCATGGGTCAGGTAAGCCTCGGTTAAGTTAGGTCCGCCTCACCGGCCGCCCCTCCTGATCGGGGCGGTCGTCTGCCGAACGCCAGACCCGCCAGGAGCCCGCATGCGCCCCGCCCGTCTCACCGTCCTCACCGCGGCCGCCGCGGTGGCCGCGCTCACCGCCGTCACCGGATGCGCCGAGAAGAGCGGAACGGGCGCCGACGCCGTCAAGGTCGCCGCCTCGGACAGCGCGTGCGAGGTCTCCAAGACGGAGTTCCCCGCGGGCAAGGTCACCATCGACGTCGAGAACAAGGGCGCGAAGGTCACCGAGGTCTACGTCCTCTTCCCGGACGACCGCATCGTCGCCGAGCGCGAGAACATCGGCCCCGGCACCAAGGCCTCCATCACCGCCGAGATCAAGGCGGGCGAGTACGAGATCGCCTGCAAGCCGGGCATGAAGGGCGACGGCATCCGCCAGAAGGTCAAGGCGACCGGCAACGGCGGCACCGAGAAGCGCAGCCCCGAGCTGGACGCGGCCGTCGCCGAGTACCGCAAGTACGTGCAGACCCAGGCCGACGAGTCCCTGCCCGTGACCAAGGCGTTCGTCGACGCGGTCAAGGCCGGTGACGTCGAGGCCGCGAAGAAGGCCTACGCCCCCTCGCGCATCGGCTGGGAGCGCACCGAGCCGGTCGCCGAGTCCTTCGGCGACATCGACCCCAAGATCGACGTCCGCGAGGACGGCCTGGAGGCCGGCCAGGACCCGGCGAAGGACTGGACCGGCTGGCACCGCCTGGAGAAGGCCCTGTGGGCCGACAACAAGATCGGCGACGCGGAGAAGAAGCTCGCCGACCAGCTGATGACCGACGTCACCGAGTGGCAGAAGAAGATCGGTACGGCGGAGATCACCCCGACCTCCATGGCGAACGGCGCCAAGGAGCTCCTGGACGAGGTCGCCAGCGGCAAGGTGACCGGCGAGGAAGAGCGCTACAGCCACACCGACCTCGTCGACTTCAAGGCCAACGTCGAGGGCGCGCAGAAGGCGTACGAGCTGCTCAAGCCCATCACCGCCAAGAACGACCCGGCGCTGGCCACCGAGCTCGACAAGCAGTTCGCCGCGATGAACACGCTGCTCGACAAGTACCGCGCCGACAAGAACACCTACGAGTTCGCGTCGTACGAGACCGTCGGCCAGGACCAGCGCAAGGAGCTGTCCGACGCCGTCAGCGCCCTCGGTGAGCCGCTGTCGAAGCTCGCCGCCGCCGTCGCCAAGTAACGCATCGCGTAGCAGGGGTACCCGCCATGTCCGAAGACACCAGCACGACCACCGAGGCCACCGGGCCCGCCGACGCCGCCACCGCCGGTGACACGGCGCCCGCAGCCGGGCCCTCCCGCCGGTCCCTGCTCGGCTGGGGCGGCGCCGGGCTCGCGCTCGGCGCCGCCGCGGCGGGCGGCACGGTCGCCGCGCTCACCTCCGCCACGGACCCGGTGCCGGCCGCGCTCAGCGGCTCCGCGGTCCCCTTCCACGGGGCACACCAGGCCGGCATCGCCACGGCCGTCCAGGACCGGCTGCACTTCGCCGCGTTCGACGTGAAGACCAAGGACCGGGCGGAGCTCGTCCAGCTCCTCAAGGACTGGACCCGGGCCGCCGAGCGGATGACCGCGGGCCTGCCGGTCGGCGAGGGCGCCGTCGGCGGCCTCCCCGAGGCGCCGCCGGACGACACCGGTGAGGCGCTCGGCCTCAAGGCGTCCCGGCTGACCCTGACGATCGGCTTCGGCCCCTCGCTCTTCGCCAAGGACCGGTTCGGCCTGGAGGACCGGCGCCCGGAGGCCCTGGTCGACCTGGAGCTGTTCCCCGGCGACAACCTGGACCCGGCGCGCAGCGGCGGCGACATCTGCGTGCAGGCCTGCGCGGACGACCCGCAGGTCGCGGTGCACGCGATCCGCCAGCTCGCCCGCATCGGCTTCGGCAAGACGGCGGTGCGCTGGTCGCAGCTCGGCTTCGGCAAGACCTCCTCGACCACCCCGGACGAGCAGACCCCGCGCAACATGATGGGGTTCAAGGACGGCACCCGGAACATCTCCGGCACCGACACCGCCGCGCTCGACAAGCACGTGTGGGTGTCGGACGAGGCCAAGGGCGGCTCGGCGTGGATGGCCGGCGGCTCCTACCTGGTCGCCCGCCGGATCCGGATGAACATCGAGATCTGGGACCGCACTCCGCTCCAGGAGCAGGAGGACATCTTCGGCCGTGACAAGGCCGAGGGCGCGCCGGTCGGCAAGTCCAAGGAGCGCGACGAGCCGTTCCTGAAGGCGATGAAGCCGGAGGCGCACGTCCGCCTGGCGCACCCGGACAGCAACAACGGCGCGACGATCCTGCGCCGCGGCTACTCCTTCACCGACGGCTCGGACGGACTGGGCAGGCTCGACGCGGGCCTGTTCTTCCTGGCCTACCAGCGGGACGTCCGCAAGGGCTTCATCCCGATCCAGCGCCAGCTCGCCAAGAGCGACGTGCTCAACGAGTACATCCAGCACGTGGGTTCGGCCGTCTTCGCCGTCCCGCCGGGCGTCCGTGACAAGGACGACTGGTGGGGCCGGGCGCTGTTCGCGTAGTTCCGCAGGACGAAGGAAGGAACCGACGTGTTCAGCAACTATCTGATCGGCCTGCGCGAGGGGCTGGAGGCCAGTCTGGTCGTCTGCATCCTCATCGCGTACCTGGTGAAGACGGGCAACAAGGACAAGCTGGCGCCGCTGTGGCTCGGCGTGGGCCTCGCGGCCGCGCTGAGCCTCGCCTTCGGCGCGGCGCTCGAATTCGGCACCTCGGAGCTGACGTTCCAGGCCCAGGAGGCGATCGGCGGCAGCCTGTCGATCGTGTCGGTCGGCCTGGTGACGTGGATGGTCTTCTGGATGAAGCGCACCGCGCGCCACCTGAAGAGCGAGTTGCACGGCAAGCTGGACGCGGCGCTCGCCATGGGCACGGGCGCCCTGGTGACCACGGCGTTCCTGGCCGTCGGCCGGGAGGGGCTGGAGACCTCGCTGTTCGTGTGGCGGTCGGTGCACGCCGCCGGTGACGGGGCGGGGCCGCTGGTGGGCGTGCTGCTGGGCATCGGGTCGTCGATCCTGCTGGGCTGGCTGTTCTACCGCGGAGCCCTGAAGATCAACCTGTCCAGGTTCTTCACCTGGACGGGCGGCATGCTGATCGTGGTCGCCGCGGGCGTGCTCGCGTACGGGGTCCACGACCTCCAGGAGGCCGAGTTCCTGCCCGGCCTCATGAACAGGGCCTTCGACGTCAGCGCGGCGATCCCGCCGGACAGCTGGTACGGGACCCTGCTGAAGGGCACGTTCAACTTCCAGCCGGACCCGACCTGGCTCCAGGTCGCGGTGTGGGCCCTCTACCTCGTCCCGACGGTGCTGCTCTTCCTGGGCGTACAGCGGTTCGCCGGCCGGGCCTCCGCGCCGGCCGCGGCGGCGGGCGTACCGGCCGAGGCCGAGCCCAAGGCCTGAGCACCACCCGCGCCGCTCCACGCCACGGGGCCCGGACCGATCACCTCGGTCCGGGCCCCGTCGTCGTTCCGCCCCGTCGTCGTTCCGGGCCCGTCGCCTCCCGGCCGTCATCCCGGACGGCCGGCCGTCACCACAGGCGGTCGACCGGGCCGGGGTACAGCGCGATCCGGGTCCCCGCGAAGGCGGACGCCCCGCAGCCCCGCAGATCGGCCATGACCTGCTTGTCGAAGCCGGGGGCGTCGGTGGCCAGCGGTTCCTCGGGCGTGCCGCCCACCAGCACGGCCCCCGGCAGCGCGACGAACCCGGCCGCCTCGTAGAAGCGGACCAGCGGCCGGTCGCAGCTGAACAGCACCAGGTCCACGGCCGGATCCGCGGCCAGCGCCGCCCGGGCGGCGGCCACCAGGGCGCCCCCGTACCCCCGGCCGCGCGCGTCGTCCCGGGTCACCACCGCGCTGAGCCCGGCCGCCCGGTGGCTGCGCCCCGCGTGCCGGATCTCCTTGAACAGCAGCGCCAGCGAGGCCGCCACCGCCCCGGCCCCGTCCAGCAGCACCATCGCCCGCGGGGCGAGCGCCGGGTCGTGCCCCGGGGTGGCTCCGGGCCAGGCCTGCGCCTCCAGGGCGGCGATCTGCGCGGCCAGCGGCGCCGGCAGCGCGGCCTCCTCGTACGTGAGCACCGCGGTCCCCGGCGGCGGCCCGCCGCGGCTCATCCGATGCGGACGGCCCGGCCGCCCACCCGCACCCGCGGGTCACCGGCGCGCAGTTCCACGGTGAGCACCCCGGGCCGGCCCATGTCCTCGCCCTGGTGCAGGGTGAGCACCGCGTCCTCGGGCACCAGGCCCAGCTCCCGGGCGTACGCCCCGAACGCGGCGGCGGCAGCGCCCGTGGCGGGGTCCTCCACGACCCCGCCGACCGGGAAGGGGTCGCGTACGTCGAACAGGGCCGGGCCCGCCCGGTGCACGAGCTGGACGGTGGTCAGGTCCAGGCGCCGCATCAGCGCCTCCAGCCGGGCGAAGTCGTACGTGAGGTCGGCGAGCCGGGCCCGGCTGCCCGCGCCGAGCACCAGGTGCCGGGCCCCGGCGTAGGCGATCCGGGGCGGGAACCTCGGGTCCAGGTCGGCCTCCGGCCAGTCGAGGGCGGCCAGCGCCTCGGCCAGGTCCGCCGGGCCGATGTCCTCGGTGTGCGGCTCGACGCTGGTCAGCACGGCCCGCAGGCCCTCCCCGGACGCGGTCACCGAGACGGGAACCGTGCCCGCGGGGGTGGCGAAGACGAACTCCCCCGGCCCGAGCCGCTCCGCCAGTGCCACGGCGGTGGCCACAGTGGCGTGCCCGCAGAAGGACACCTCGGCCTTGGGGCTGAAGAAACGCAGCGTGAAGGCCCGGCCCGGCGCGCCCCCCTCATCGGTCTCCGGCGGGGCGGTCAGGAACGCCGTCTCGCTGTAGCCGAGCTCGGCGGCGATCTCCAGCATCCGGGTGTCGTCCAGCCCGCTCGCGTCGAGCACGACCCCGGCGGGGTTGCCGCCCGAGGGGTCGCCGGAGAACGCGGTGTAGCGCAGTACCTCGGCCGTCAGTCCGGCCGTCGCCTCAGTCGTCATGATCGGCTCAACTGCGCCCTCCCGCGCGCCATTCCCGCCACCGCTCCCGGCCTGCGACGGCCCGGCCAGCGGCGCCCCGGCCTGCGGCGTCCGGTCAGCCGCGCGCCCGTCAGCCGCGCCCGATGTACGGCATGGCCGTGGCCATCACGGTGGCGAACTGCACGTTCGCCTCCAGCGGCAGCTCCGCCATGTGCAGCACCGTCCGCGCCACGTCGGCCGCGTCCATCACCGGTTCCACCGCAAGCTGACCGTTGGCCTGGAGGATCCCGGTCTGCATCCGCTCGGTCATCTCGGTGGCCGCGTTGCCGATGTCGATCTGGCCGCACGCGATCCGGTACGGCCGGCCGTCCAGCGACAGCGATTTCGTCAGGCCCGTCACGGCGTGCTTGGTGGCCGTGTAGGCGATCGAGTTCGGCCGCGGCACGTGTGCGGAGATCGAGCCGTTGTTGATGATCCGGCCGCCCTGCGGGTCCTGCTCCTTCATCTGCCGGAAGGCCGCCTGTGCGCACAGGAACGCCCCGGTCAGGTTGACGTCGACCACCGAGCGCCAGGCCTCGTAGCCGATGTCCTCCAGCGGGACGCCGGCCGGGCCGAAGGTGCCGGCGTTGTTGAAGAGCAGGTCGAGACGGCCGTGGCGTTCGCGGACCGTGGCGAAGAGGGCGTCCACGTCGTCGGGATCGCTCACGTCCGCCCGTACGCAGAGGACGTCCGCGTCGGGGCCGGCCGCCCGGGCGGTGTCCTCCAGCGGTTCGATGCGGCGGCCGGCCACCGCCACCGACCAGCCGGCCCCGGCGAGGGCGAGGGCCACGGAGCGGCCGATCCCCGATCCGGCCCCGGTCACGACGGCGGTCTTCTTCCCTGGTGCGTTCATGGGGCCGCAGAGTACGTCACATACGACATTCGTCCACGGACGTTCCGATAGCTGAGAGCATGGGTCGGCCGGGGTACGAAAAGACGACGAAATACCTGACGAACAGACAGGAGTCCCATGTCGGAGAGAGGCCCTTCGACGGCCCCCTCGCACGAGCCGTCCCCCGAGACACCTCCCGAGACCCCCTCCCGCGGACCCTCTGCTCCGGACACCGCCTCGGCCCCCGCGACCTCGGCGCGCCGCACCGGACTGCTCGTCACCTTCATACTCGGCGGACTCAGCGCCCTGCCCCCTCTGTCGATGGACATGTACCTGCCGGCCCTGCCGCAGGTCACCAGCGCGCTGCACAGCCCGGCCGCCACCATCCAGCTCACCCTCACCGCCTGCCTCGCCGGCATGGCGGTGGGCCAGCTCGTCATCGGCCCGATGAGCGACAAGTGGGGGCGGCGCAGGCCGCTCCTGACCGGCATGGCCGTCTACGTGCTCGCCACCGCCATCTGCGCCCTCGCGCCGACCGCCGAGCTGCTGATCGGTTTCCGGCTGCTCCAGGGCCTGGCCGGGTCGGCTGCCATCGTCATCGCCCGGGCCGTCGTGCGCGACCTGTACGACGGGGTCGAGATGGCCCGCTTCTTCTCCACCCTGATGCTGATCTCCGGCGCCGCCCCGATCATCGCCCCGCTCATCGGCGGCCAGGTCCTGCGGTTCGCCGACTGGCGCGGGGTGTTCGTGGTCCTCAGTGCCGTCGGGCTCGTCCTGACCCTCCTGGTGTGGCGCAGCCTCGGCGAGACCCTGCCGCCCGGGCGCCGGCACACCGGAGGCGTGGGCTCCGCGCTGCGGACCATGCGGGGGCTGCTCGCCGACCGGGTCTTCGCCGGGTACACGCTGACCGGCGGCTTCGCCTTCGCCGCGCTGTTCTCGTACATCTCCGCCTCGCCGTTCGTGGTGCAGGAGATCTACGGCGCCTCGCCGCAGGCCTTCGCCCTGCTGTTCGGCCTGAACTCCGTCGGCCTGATCGCGGCCGGCCAGGTCAACGGCAAGCTGCTGGCCGGCCGGGTCAGCCTCGACAAGGTGCTGGCCGCCGGGCTCGCGGTGATCACGGCCGCCTCCGCGGGCCTGCTGCTGATGGCGTCCGGGGTGTTCGGGAAGGTCGGGCTGGTCCCGATCGCGACCGGGCTGTTCGTGCTGATGTCGGCGATGGGCGTGGTCCTGCCGAACACCAACGCGCTGGCCCTGACGCGCACCCCGCACGCGGCGGGCTCGGCCTCGGCCCTGCTGGGCACCTCCTCCTTCCTGATCGGGGCCGTGGCCTCGCCGCTGGTCGGGATCGCGGGCGAGGGGACGGCCGTGCCGATGGCGGTGGTGCAGCTGGTGTGCTCGCTGCTCGCGGCGGGCTGCTTCGCCGGGATGTGCCGCCCCTGGCGGGAGCCCGGGGCCGCCGCCGCGGCGGGCGGCCCGGCGCAGGCGTGAACCGGGCGTCCCCGGCGCCGTAAACTTCGGTGGTGAACGCCTCCGCCCCGGCCCCCGGCCCCACCACCGCCGACACCCTCCGCTCCGCGCTGGACGGGCTGCTCGACGGGCTCCCGCCGAAGCAGGCCGCGGCCGCCGTCGAGCGGCTGATCGCCAGCTACCGCGGCCGGACCCCGACCGACGCCCCCGTGCTGCGGGACCGCTCGGACGTGGCGGCCTACGCGGCGTACCGGATGCCCGCCACCTTCGAGGCCGTACGGGCCGCCCTGGACGGGCTCGCCGAGGCCGCTCCGGGCTGGGCACCGGACTCCCACCTCGACGTGGGCGGCGGTACGGGCGCGGCGACCTGGGCGGTGGACGCCACCTGGGACGGCCCGCGGACCACCACGGTGCTGGACTGGGCCGAACCCGCGCTCGCGCTGGGCCGGGAGCTCGCCGCCTCCTCGCCCTCGGCGGTGCTGCGCGGCGCCGAGTGGCGCCGGGCCGTCATCGGAGCCGGCCTGGCGCTCCCCGAGGCGGACCTCGTCACCGTCTCGTACGTGCTGGGCGAGCTGACCCCCGAGGCCCGCCGGGCGGTGGTCGCCGAGGCGGCCCGCGCCGGGCAGGCGGTGGTGCTCGTCGAGCCGGGCACGCCCGAGGGGTACCTGCGCATACGGGAGGCCCGCGAGCAGCTGATCGGGGCCGGGCTGCGGATCGCGGCGCCCTGCCCGCACGACGGCACCTGCCCGATCGAGGTCGGGCAGGACTGGTGCCATTTCTCGGCGCGGGTCAGCCGGTCCTCCCTGCACCGCAAGGTCAAGGGCGGCTCCCTCCCGTACGAGGACGAGAAGTTCAGCTACGTGGCGGCGACCCGCTTCCCGGTGGAGCCGGCTCCCTTCCGGATCACGCGGAGGCCGCAGATCCGGAAGGGGCTCGTCCTGCTGGACCTGTGCGGTCCCTCGGAAGGTCCCTCCTCGGGGCTGACCCGGGCCACCGTGACCAAGCGCCACGGTGACCTCTACAAGGCGGCGCGGGACGCCGACTGGGGCCAGGAGTGGCCGCCGGGCAGCTGACCCGGCCTCCGCGTCACATCCGCAGCTCCTGGGTGCAGCACTTGACGCTGCCGCCGCCCTTGAGCAACTCGCCCAGGTCCATCGGGACCGGCTCGAATCCGCGCTCGCGCAGCGGGGCGAACAGTCCCACCGCCGCCTGCGGCAGCAGGACGTTCCTGCCGTCGGAGACGGCGTTCAGGCCGAGGGCCGCCGCGCTCTCCCCGTCCGCGATCAGCGCGTCCGGGAACAGCCGCTTGAGCACGGCCCGGCTGCCGGGCGAGAAGGCCGGCGGGTAGTACATGACCTCGTCGCCGTCGAGGACGCACAGCGCCGTGTCCAGGTGGTAGTAGCGCGGGTCCACCAGGTCGAGGCCGATGACCGGACGGCCGAAGAACTCCTGGGCCTCGTCGTGCGAGAGCGGGCTGGAGCGGAAGCCCCGGCCGGCCAGGATGTAGGTCGCGGTGACGGCGAAGTCGCCCTCGCCCTCGTTGACATGGGACGGCTCGTGGACGTCCTCGAAGCCGTGGGAACGGAACCAGTCGAGGTGGATCTCCGCCTCGGCGGCGCGTTCCGGGTAGGCGAACCGGGCACCGAGCACCCGGCCGTCCACGACGAGGGCGCCGTTCGCCGCGAAGACCATGTCGGGCAGAGCGGGATCCGGTACGAGCGTCTCGACGGTGTGGCCGAGGGCGCGGTAGCGGTCCCTGAGGTCTTCCCACTGGGCCTGGGCCAGGGGCAGGTCCACCGGTTTGGCGGGGTCCATCCACGGGTTGATGGAGTACGTGACCTTGAAGTGTGCGGGTGGGCACATCAGGTAGCGCCGGGGTGTGGCGTCTCTGCGCAAAGAAGGCTCCTCACGACTCACGGAGATGTGAAGAGAATCGTCTCTCCTTACCGGCAACCGCGCAGTGCACCGACGGGGTGGTTTACGGAAAGGACACCGAACGACTCCGCACCCCCGCCCCGAGGACCGGCCCCCGCAGCGCGCCGGAGGGGACCGGGAACGGCCCGGGACGAGAGGTCCCGGTTGGTAGGTTGGCCGCCATGAGCAGCCGGCCCCCCGCCCCGAAGACGCCCGACGCGAGCCGCCGCAGCGACCGCTCCCGGCGGGCCATCCTCGACGCCGCCCTCGCACTGGTCGGAGAGGTCGGCTACAACAGGCTCACCATCGAGGCCATCGCCGCCCGGGCGGGCGTCGGCAAGCAGACGATCTACCGGTGGTGGCCCTCGAAGGCCGCCGTACTGCTGGACGCCTCCCTGGCACTCGCGGGGGACGCCGAGTCCGACGGCGGCGGGACCGGCTTCCCGGACACCGGGGACCTCGCGGCCGACCTGAAGGCGGTGCTGCGCGCGACCGTGGACGAGTTCGGCGACGAGAAGTACGAGGCGCCCGCGCGGGCCCTGACCGCCGCCGGGGCGACCGACCCTGAGCTGGGCGCCCGCTTCACCGAGCAGTTGCTGGAGCCGCAGCTCGCCCTGTACGAGGCCCGGTTGCGGGCGGCGCGGGACGCCGGGCAGCTGCCGCCGGACGTGGACCTGCGCCTCACGGTCGAAATGCTGGTCGGACCGGTCACCTACCGCTGGCTGATGCGGACGGCGCCGCTGACGCACGCGTTCACGGACGCGCTGGTCGACCGGGTCCTGGACGGCGTCCGGGGCTGACGGGGCGTCGGCAAGGTGGCGAAGGTCACCGGCCGGTGGCGGGCGGGTGAGCGGCCGGGAACAAGAGGCGGAATTTTAGGGGGATGTGGGGGATTTCCCGCCACCGGACCGATTCATTCCGGCCGCTGTACGGGCGCCTTCACCGCCTGCGCCCCGCCCCCGGTCGGGCAGTGCGGTCACACGGGCCGCCGGATGGTGGGACCATGGGACGGTCTGCCAGGGCAACCGTGAGGTGAGGGGATAGATGGGGTCCGAGTCCGGCCGCGTCAAACGCGGCGAGCAGAGCAGGATTTCCCAGTGGCTGCGCCGCCGCCAGAAGCCCTCCCCCGAGGATCCCGGCCGCGCACGCGAGGCCCTTCTGCTGTCCGTCGCCGCAGCGGGCCTGCCGCTCGCCCCGGCCGCCCATCCGGCCGGATACCGGTGTTCGTGCGACCGCATCGGCTGTCCCACCCCCGCGCGGCACCCGCTCTCCTTCGCCTGGCAGACGCAGTCGACCACCGACCGGGCGCAGATCGAACGCTGGGCGCGCAACGAGCCGCAGGCCAATTTCGTCACCGCGACCGGCATGGTCCACGACGTGCTGGACGTCCCCCTGGAGGCCGGGGCCGTGGCGCTCGCCCGGCTCCTGGAGGCCGGCGTGGAGGTCGGCCCGGTCGCGGAGTCGGGCGGCACCGGCGACCAGGCCCGGATGCTCTTCTTCACGGCCACCCGCGGCACCCCCGAGGACGAGGACGAGTGGTGGCCCTGCGAGCTGGACTGCCACCCCGAGACGATGGACGAGCACCCGGGCCTGCGCTGGCACTGCCGTGGCAGCTACGTGCTGGTGCCGCCGGCCGCGCTGCCCGGTGACCTGGCGGTCAGCTGGATCCGGGGCATGGAGCACCCGCTCCCCGACCCGCTCACCCTGCTCGAAACCCTGACGGACGCCTGCGCGGCCTACGCGGGCGCGGCCGGCCAGACGCCCGCCACGGTGGCCTGGCCCCTCGGCCGCTGACCCCGGCCGGCCCGGGCGGCCCGCTCCCGCCGGCCGGGCCGGTGCCGCCCGGCCGTCAGTGGATGCGGGTGACCACCACGTCCAGGGACCAGGCCTTGGCCGGCTTCGCGGGGGCTTCGGCCTCGACCACGTAACCGAGGTCCCGCAGCGCCGTGACCAGCTCGGCCGGCGAGTCCGGTGCCGCGCCCGCCAGCAGCAGGTCCCGGACCAGCCGCCCCTTGGTGGCCTTGTTGAAGTGGCTCACCACGGACCGCTTCTCCACCCCGTCCACCGTCTGCGCGTGCAGCACCCGTACCGTCGCCGTGCGCCCCGCGACCTCGCCCTTCGGCTTCCAGGCAGCGGCGTACGCGGCGGACCGCAGGTCCAGCACCAGCCCCTGCCCCGCCGCCTCGGGGAGCACCTCGGCCATGGGCCCGCGCCAGTACGCGCCGAGCGCCCCCAGCCCGGGCAGTTTCACGCCCATCGAGCAGCGGTAGGACGGGATCCGGTCCGAGATCCGCACCGCGCCCCACAGGCCGGAGAAGACCAGCAGCGACCGCTCCGCCCGGGCCCGCGCCCCGTCCGGGAGCTCCGCCAGGCCCAGCGCGTCGTACAGCACGCCGGTGTAGACCTCGCCCGCCGGCCGGGCCGGCGCCGAGCGCAGGCCGGCGTTCTTCGCGACCTCGCCGCGCAGCCCCTCGCTCAGGCCGAGCACCTCGCGCGCCTTCAGCTCGTCGCCCGCACACAGCTCGACCAGCTCCTCCAGCACCGCCGCCCGCGCCGGAGCCAGCCCCGGCAGCGACAGCGTCTGAGGCTCCAGGGGTGCGCCGGAGCCGTCGGCGGCCTTTCCTTCGGACGGCGGCAGCAGCACGAGCACGGTGGATCTCCTTCGGTACGACACGGCGCAGGGGGTGCGGCCCCCGAGCCAGGGTAGACGGCTCGCCGTGCCCCGACCGCCCGTCCGGCCTACGCTCGATCCATGCCACGCCGTCACATGCACATGGCCGGCGCAGACGGGGCTGCCCTGCGGGCCGCGCTGCGGGAACTGCGGACGGAGCTGGACGTGCCCGGGGAATTCCCGCCCGCGGTGCTCGCCGAGGCCGAGGAGGCGGTCCGGGCTCCGCGGCTGCCCGACGCCGACGCCACCGACCTCCCCCTGTTCACCATCGATCCGCCCGCCTCCCGCGACCTCGACCAGGCCATGCACCTGGAGAAGCGGCCCGGCGGCGGCTACCGCGTGCACTACGCCATCGCCGACGTCGCCGCCTTCGTCGCCCCCGGCGGCGCTCTCGACGCCGAGGCCCACCGCAGGGTGAGCACCCTGTACTTCCCCGACGGCAGGGTGCCGCTGCATCCACCGGTGCTCTCGGAGGGTGCGGCCAGCCTGCTGCCCGGGCAGACCTGCCCGGCGCTGCTGTGGAGCCTCGACCTGGACGCCACCGGGCGCGTGGAGACCACCGACGTCCGCCGGGCCCTCGTCCGCAGCCGGGCCAGGCTCGACTACGACGGCGTCCAGCACGCCATCGACTCCGGCACCGGCGGCGAGGCGCTCGCCCTGCTCGCGGAGATCGGGCGGCTGCGCGAGGCCCTCGAACAGCAGCGCGGCGGCATCTCGCTCAACGTGCCCGAGCAGGAGATCGTCGCCCGGGACGGCTCGTACACCCTGGCCTACCGGGCCCCGCTCCCCGCCGACGGCTGGAACGCCCAGATCTCCCTGATGACCGGCATGGCCGCCGCCGAGCTGATGCTCGCCGCCGGGACGGGCATCCTGCGCACCCTGCCGACCGCCCCCGACGGTGCGGTCGGGCGGCTGCGGCGGGCGGCGAAGGCCCTGCGGATCGACTGGCCGCACCACGTGCCGTACGCCGAGCTCGTCCGCTCCCTCGATCCGCACGACCCGGCCCACGCCGCGTTCCTCCAGGAATGCACCACCCTGCTGCGCGGCGCCGGGTACACCGTCTTCACCGGCGGGCACGTCCCCGACCCGGTGCTGCACGCGGCGGTGGCGGCCCCGTACGCGCACTGCACCGCCCCGCTGCGGCGGCTGGTGGACCGCTACACCGGCGAGCTGTGCGTGGCGGCGGTGGCCGGGGCCGAGCCGCCCGCCTGGGCGGTGGCGGGGCTGGCCGCGCTCCCGCAGCGGATGGCGGACGGGATGCGGCTGGCCAACACGGCCGAACGGGAGTGCGTGGACCTGGTGGAGGCGGCCCTGCTCCAGGGCCGGATCGGCGAGACCTTCGACGCCACCGTGATCGACATCAAGGAGCACGAGCCGCTGGTGGGCACGGTCCACCTGGAGGAACCGGCGGTGGTCGGCCGGGTCGAGTCCACGTCGGCGCGGCTGCCGCTCGGGGACCGCATCCGGGTCCGGCTCACGCAGGCGGACCCGGGCCGGGCGAAGGTGCTGTTCGCCCCGGCGTGAAGCGCCGGTCACGCCGGCGGGTGCCCCGGCGGGGGAACGCGCGCGGGCCGGAACCCCGCCGACGGGGTTCCGGCCGCACGCCACCGGGGTGGTCAGGAGGTGACGTTCCAGTCGAGCGTGCCGCTCCAGGCGATCTTGATCTCGCTGACGTCCGCCGCCACGGCCAGGCAGAAGACCGTGCCGGACTTGAAGTTCGACCCGAGCAGGTGGCGGCGGCCGTCGCCGAGCTCCACTCCCGCGCCGTGCACGGAGGGGCTGCCGCACTTGTACCACATGGCCTTGATCGCGGTACCCGGGTTGTTGATCTTGAGGTACACGTTCGAACCGTTGGCCGTGACGGTCCGCCCGGTCGGGTAGTACGTGTAGCTCCCGCCGGCCTTGCCGGACACGTTGGAGGAGGACGCGTACGCCGGCCCGGTGGCCAGGACGAGCGCACCGGCCAGGGCGGCGCCCGTGACCAGGGCCTTGCGCGGGGTGCCGTGGAGGATTCGCATGGTCGCGAGGGCTTCCTGTGAGAGGGGCTGGGGAGTCAGGGCAGGGCCCTCGTACCGGGCGCGGCCGCGATGCGGCGCTTCATGACCGCGCTCGTTCAGCAGTTGGCGGACGTGGTGATGCGGATCTTGTCCACGGTGCCGACGCTCTTGAGGTCCTCGCGCAGCTGGCCCGCCTTGAGGCAGATGGTCTTGCCGTTGGTGAAGTGGAGCAGCGTGCCACCGCTCCTGCGGGTGCTCCACGCCTTGTCGGCGCCCTTGCTGGCGACGAGCGTCTGGTAGCCGGAGGTGACGTCGTGGTACTCGCCGGTCCGGGTGGAGTAGCCCTTGAAGAAGCAGACGGCGTTGACGCCGCAGCCCAGCTCGTCGGCCTGGGCGGCCGGGGCGGCGATCAGGCCGGCACCGGCGATGGCCAGCGCGCCGAGGGCGACGGACAGCTTCTTGTGCAGGGAGAGCTTCATGGCATGGGTCCTCTCGGGAACGGAAGGCTGAGCGGGACGCGGCCGCGCGCGGCCGCAGGGCGGTGCGGAGTCAGGAGCCGGCCGCGTTCGTGCAGGCCTGGGAGCCGCCGCAGTAGGTGATGTCGAAGTGGTTGCTCTCGCGGGCGTAGACGTTGCCCGCCGAGGAGCGCCAGCGCTGCGCCCCGTCGCTGCGCGGGGCGATCTTCGTGAAGCTGGAGTGGATGTAGTTGGTGATGCAGGTGTTCGGGTTGATGTCGGCCTTGTAGCCGTTGTAGTGGCTGTAGGTGCCCGAGGCGTGGCCGACCTCCGTGCCGCCGGTGACGTTGATCGCGCAGCCGCTGGCGCTCTTCAGCGTCTTCAGCCCGTCCACCGTGGCCTGGTTGATCTGCTCGAAGGAGGTGCACGTGCTGTTCGAGCGGGTGGTGCAGTTGCCGCTGGAGGACCAGGTGACCCCGGCGCCCCGGAGGGCGGAGGCCGCCGCGGACTGGGACAGCTTCGAGACGGCGAAGGCGTTGCCGGGCAGGGCGATCACCGCCGCCGCGGCGAGGGATCCGGCGGCGAGGGTGGTACGGCGCAGCGTGGCGCGCATGAGGTGTCCTTCCTTGTATGGACAAAAGGGGTGAGGGTGGAGCGAGGAGTGGCCAGGGGTGACATGAGGAGCAGGACGCGGGCTAGTACCAGTGCGGTGAGCGGGACTTCCACATCTCGTACGCCTTGCAGGGCGTGCCGTACCGGTCGTCGATGTATCCCAGGCCCCACTTGATCTGGGTGACCGGGTTGTTGGCCCAGTCGGGGCCCGCGGCGGCCATCTTGCTGCCGGGCAGGGACTGCGGGATCCCGTACGCGCCGCTGCTCGGGTTGGTCGCGTACACCTTCCAGTTGCTCTCGCCGGTCCACAGGCTCTTGAGGCAGCCGAACTGTGCGGACACCGTCCAGCCGTGCGCCCCGAACTGGCTCTGCGCCACCTGGTACACGGTGCGCGGGACGCCCATGGCCGACATGGTGGCCGGGCCGGCGATCCCGTCGGCGCCCTGCCCGTGACCGCCCTGCCAGCGTGTGACCGCGGCCCTGGTGCCGTCCCCGTAGAGACCGTCCGCCGCGACCCCGGCCTTGCGCTGCACCGCCTCCACCTGCCGGTGCAGGGCGAGTTCGCTGCGGTCCCCGTAGGCGCCGTCCTCGGCGAGGCCGTTGTCCTGCTGGAACTCCTTGAGCGCCGCCCGGGTGGCGGGGCCCTGGACACCGTCGATCCCGCTCGCGGGGAGGTAGCCGAGACCGGCCAGGTTCGTCTGCTCCCAGCGCACCGAATCGACGGCGTACGCCTGCGACGTACTCAGCGCCGGTACGAGCAGTGCGGCCGTGAGCAGGCCGGCGGCCGCGGCCGGCAGACGCAGGCTCCGGCGGGTGGCGGATGTGCCCATCACTCTGGTTTCTCCAAGTCGGGTGTGCCGAAGGGGTCGAGGTGGTCGAGACGGATCTCCCGCGCCGTCCACCCGGACAGCAGCGGCGAGGTGGCCAGGGCGCGCCGGGCGCTGCGCAGCGCCGCCGACCGGGCCGCCGCCGCCGAGTCGGCGAGGGCGTAGAGCACGAGGTCGGCCCGTCCCGGTGAGGTCCGCACGCTCACGTGCTGCGGCTGGTCGGCCGGTTCGGTGCACGCCCACAGGACGTCGACCAGGACGTGCCGGTCGAGATGCCGGTGCGGGGCGAGCGGACCTGCCGTCAGTTCCACCGCCGCCATCGCGAGGTGCATGGTCGCGGTCAGTCCCAGATGAGGCCGAGGAAACCGAAGAACACGAGGCGGCCCTCCCTGTCGGTATGAGTCGGTTTCAGCCGCTGTTCTCCGGCTGCAGCAGAAGCATCGCGGGCGGTCGGCCTGCCCCGGAAGGACTTCGGGGTGAGAGCAAGTGGTCCTGAATGCTTGGTGTCACGGCGGGCGGACCTGGCCACCGCGGCGGCGGGCCTGTCATCATCTGCGCACCGCGGCACGACCGGCCGCGCAACAGCAGGGGGAGGGCCCGGAGATGGGGTCCGTCGATGTTCACGCACAGGCTGCGCCGGCGGTGGGACCCCGCTCGGCGCGCCGCCGTCCGGCCGCGGCGCTGCGGCCCTTCATCATCAACTACACGGGGTTCCACACGGAGTTCAGTACGCCACGGCGCCGCCTGGAACTGCCCACCGGTTACGTGACGGTGGTCTTCGTCTTCACGGAGGGCCTGTGGGTGACCCGCACGGAGGTGCTGGCACCGACCCGGCTGCGGGCCGCCTCCCGGGCCATGATCAGCGGCCCGCGCACCGTCCCGACGGTCGGGATGCACTCGGGGTCGGTGAGCGGGCTGGAGGTGAACATGAGCCCGCTCGGGGCCTACCGGCTGTTCGGCATCCCCATGGCCCACTTCGAGGACGCCCACGTGGACCTGACGGAGGTGATCGGTCCGGCGGGCCGGCACCTGACCGACCGGTTGCAGGCGCTCGGCTCCTGGGAGGATCGTTTCTCCCTCCTCGACGAGGTGTTCTGCGCCCGCCTGGACGGGGGCCCCGCCGCGGCGCCCGAGGTCCGCGGGGCGCTGTCCCGGCTGTGGGCGGGCGGCGGGTCACTGGCCCGGGTCGCGGAGGAGACCGGGTGGAGCGCCCGCACGCTGCGCGCCCGGTTCCGCGACCAGGTGGGCCTGTCACCCAAGGCCGTGGCCCGGGTGTTCCGGCTCCAGCACGCCCTGCGGCTGCTGTCCTCGGGGCTGGCCCCGGCCCGGGTGGCGGCCGCCTGCGGGTACCACGACCAGGCGCATCTGAGCCGTGAGGTGAAGGCGATGACCGGACTGCCGCCCTCACGGTTCGTGAAACTGCGCGGCGGACTGCCGCCCGGATCGGCCCTGGACCGGATGCCGGGCCGGATCACGAGCGTGGTGCTGTCGGGCTAGGCCGGCCTTGCGCCTTCCGGCTTCGGCTTCCGGCTTCGGCTTCCGGCTGTGCCGGCCCGCGGCCCTTCCGGGCTTGCGGCGCTCGCGGCTTCCGGATGCCGCCGGCACGCACCGCCGGTGCCCGCCCGGCCCGGGGGCGTGCCGTTTTTGACAAGACAGGGGTGCGTGGGCTTGCCACGCTTCTGCGCACCACTCGTCACCCACGGAGGATCCGCCTTGTTCCCGACCCTCGGGCTCGATCCGGCCACCGAGGCCGTCTACCGGCTCATGGCCACCCGGCCGGAAGGCTGGGGCGTAGAGCAGATCGCCACCCATCTCGGCTGCGGGGAATCCCGCGTACGGGAGGCCCTGGACCGGCTCGCGCAGGCCTCGCTGCTGCGCCGGTCGCGGGCCGTTCCCGGCACCTGGCGGGCGGTCAGCCCGGAGCTGGGCGTGCAGCTCGCGCTCCGCCGCCACCAGGAGGAACTCGACCGGCGCCAGCGGGAGATCACCGAAAGCCACGAGGCCGTCTCCCGGATGATCTCCGAGCTCCGCCTCGGGCCGTCCCCCGGCTCCGGGACCGGCCCGGACACCGCCGGCGGGCTCGCGGCCGACGGTGAACGGCTCCTCGGCATCGACGCCGTCCAGGCCCGTCTCGAACTCATCGCCGAGCAGGCCGAAGGGGAGATCTGCACCTTCATGCCGGGCGGCGGCCAGTCACAGGCCGCCCTCGACGCGGCCCGGGAGAACGACGCCCGGCTGCTGGCCCGCGGAGTCGGCGTGCGCACGGTCTGCCTCGACAGCGTCCGCGGCAGCCGGCCGACCCTCGGCTACGCCCGCTGGCTCACCGACAACGGCGGCGGCGTACGGACCGTGCCCACCCTCCCGCTGCGCATGATCCTGGTGGACCGGGCCCACGCCCTGGTCCCGCTCGACCCCGCCGACACCCGCGCCGGGGCCGTCGTCCTGCGGCTCGCCGGAGCGGTGGCCGCCCTGACCGCCCTCTTCGAGCAGGTGTGGGAGGCCGCTCTGCCGCTCGGCTGCGACCGGCCGCGCGACGCGGGCACCGGCCTGACCCCGCCCGAGCGGGAGCTGCTGCGGCTGCTCAGCCAGGGCCTGACCGACGAGGCCGCGGGCCACCAGCTGGGCGTCTCGCTCAGCACGGTCCGCCGGTCCATGGCCGCCCTGATGGAACGGCTCGGTGCGCGCAGCCGCTTCGAGGCCGGCCTGCGCGCGGCCCAGCGCGGGTGGCTCTGACGCCCGCCCCCGGCCGCCGCGCTGCGGCAGCCCGTCACGGGGGGCGGGCCGCCGCAGCGCGGCATCCCTGCGGGGAAGGCCTGCCGCCGCGCCCCGGTCAAGTGCGGCATCGGGCGCGGGTAGCATGGTCCCTTGCAGAACAACCGGAGCGGACGGCCGCGTCGGGATCCCCGGATCCCGCCGAGGAACGTCCGGGCTCCAGAGGGCAGGGTGGTGGGTAACGCCCACCCGGGGTGACCCGCGGGACAGTGCCACAGAAAACAGACCGCCGGGGGCTTCGGTCCCCGGTAAGGGTGAAACGGTGGTGTAAGAGACCACCAGCGCCTGAGGTGACTCAGGCGGCTAGGTAAACCCCACCCGGAGCAAGGTCAAGAGGGGCCGGCCGTTTTCGGACGGCGGGCCCTGCGCGGACGATCGAGGGCTGCCCGCCCGAGTCCGCGGGTAGACCGCACGAGGCCGGTGGCAACACCGGTCCTAGATGGATGGCCGTCTCCCCGGCGACCGCGAGGTCACCGGGCGACAGAACCCGGCGTACAGCTCCGGTTGTTCTGCACTCGACGAGCGGAAGGGCCCGCACCCCCGGGGTGCGGGCCCTTCGCCGTACGGATCCGCCGTACCGGTCCGCCGACCGCGGCCGGCGGTCATGGGCCGGCGGTCAGCGCAGGTGCGAGGTGTCGTTCAGCAGCCGCACCGACGCGTTGCCGTCCGCGTAGTACGCCACCGCGGACAGCGAGGCCGCCGACAGCTCCATGCGGAACAGCGACTCCGGCGGGGCGCCGAGCGCCAGGCGGACCATGATCTTGACCGGCGTCACGTGCGTGACCAGCAGCACCGTACGGCCCGCGTGCGCGGCGAGCAGCCGGTCTCGGGTGGCCGAGATCCGGCGGGTCGCCGCCGCGAAGCTCTCGCCGCCGCCCGTGGGGGCCGCCTTCGGGGAGCCCAGCCAGGCCTGGAGGTCGTCGGGGAAGCGTTCCTGCACCTCGGCGAAGGTCAGGCCCTCCCACGCGCCGAAGTCCACCTCGCGCAGCCCCTGCTCGACGGTGACCGGCAGCCCGAGGCGGTCGGCGACGGCCTGCGCGGTCTCCCGGCAGCGCCGCAGCGGGGAGCTGACGACCGTCTGGACCGTGCCGCGCGCGGCCAGGGCCTCGGCCACCGCCGCGGCCTGGCGACGGCCGGCCGGGGACAGCTCCGGGTCGCTGCCGCCGCTGCCGGAGAAGCGCTTCTGCGGGGTCAGGGCCGTCTCGCCGTGACGCAGCAGCACGAAGGTCGCCGGCGCCCCCATGTCGGGGCCCCAGCCCGGCGTGGCGTGCGGGGCCCGCCCGGCGGCGGGTGCCGGGGACGGGATGCGTCCGGGCCCGCCGGGGCCCGCCTCCGCGGGCGGGGGGCCGGCCGCCGGCCGGCCCGCCGGTGCGGGGGCCGACGTACCGGAAGCGGAGGCGAGGGCCGCGCGGACGGCCGCAGCACCCGCCGCGGCGTCTCCGGGCGGGCCCGCCGGGGGCGGGGTGGCCAGGGCGCGCGCCGCCGAGGCGTCCAGGGCCGCCGTCGAGGCCGAGGGCTCCCACTGCCTGCCGAGCCGTCCCGCGTCCATGGCCTCGTTGGCCAGCCGGTCAGCGTGCTTGTTCTGCTCGCGCGGGATCCACTGGTACGTCACGTGCGCGGGCGGCAGGATCGCCGCGGCCTGCGCCGCGAGGGGCTTCATGTCCGGGTGCTTGATCTTCCAGCGGCCCGACATCTGCTCGACGACGAGCTTCGAGTCCATCCGGACCTCGACCCGCGCGTCCGGGTCCAGTTCACGCGCCGCCGTCAGGCCCGCGATCAGACCCTTGTACTCCGCCACATTGTTCGTCGCGACACCGATGTACTCGGCGCGCTCGGCCAGCGTCTCGCCGGTGGCCGGGTCGAGGACGACCGCGCCGTAGCCGGCGGGCCCCGGGTTGCCCCGGGAACCGCCGTCGGCCTCCACGACCAGCCCGGCAAGCCGCTGCATCAGATGCCCGAGTCGGCCGTACGGACCAGGATGCGGCCGCAGTTGTCGTGGCGGACGACCTGGTTCGGGGCCGCCGCCTTGATCTCGTTGACCTCGGCCATGTCCAGCTCCAGGCGGCAGCCCTCGCAGCGGCGCTGGTACAGGCGCGCGGCGCCCACACCACCCTGCTTGACGCGGATCTTCTCGTACAGGGCCATCAGGTCGGCCGGCATGGAGGCGACGATGACCTCGCGGTCCTTGGCGACCTTGGCCGCCTCGGCGTCGAGCTCCGCGGTGGCCGCGTCGCGGCGCGCGGTGGCGTCGGTCAGCTTGGCTTCGAGGGCGGAGACCCGCCCGGTGAGCTCGGTGACCCGCTCCTGTGCGGCCTCCAGGCGCTCCATGACCTCCAGGACGACGTCCTCCAGGTCGCTCTGGCGCTTGGCGAGGGAGACGACCTCGCTCTGCAGGTTCGCCAGGTCCCGGGCCGAGATGCCCGCGCCGGAGTCCAGCCGCTGCTGGTCGCGCGCCGCGCGCTGGCGGACCTGGTCGACGTCCTGCTCCGCCTTGGTCTGCTCACGCGCGGCGTCGCTCGCCTGCGTCTGGGCCGCCACGAGCAGGTCGCGCTGCTGCGTCAGGTCCTTGGTCAGGGAGTCGACCTCGGCGTGCTCGGGCAGCGACTTGCGCTTGTGGGCGAGCTGCGACAGCCGGACGTCCAGGGCCTGGACGTCGAGGAGTCGGATCTGGTCGGCGGGCTCGGCGTTCAGTTGGGGGCTCCATCGGTAGAAGGGGACGGTTCGGAGGGCGCGTGCGCCGTCCAGGGGTCGGTGACCGTGCGCGACACGTGGGTCCGCAGACCCCAGCCGTGGCGCTCGGATACGGCGTCGAGCTCGGCCGCGGCCTGCTCGCACCAGGGCCACTCGGTGGCCCAGTGGGCGGCGTCGACGAGGGCGAGCGGGCTCTGCTCGCGGGCTTCGGACGCCGGGTGGTGGCGCAGGTCGGCGGTCAGGAAGGCGTCCACGCCCGCGGCCCTGACCTGCGCGAAGAGGCTGTCACCGGAGCCGCCGCTGACGGCGACGCGGCGGATGACGGCATCGGGGTCGCCGGCGGCGCGGATGCCCTGCGCGGTGCGCGGCAGCCGGGCGGCGGCGCGGGCGGCGAACTCCCGCAGCGTCTCCGGGTGGTCGAGCTCGCAGATCCGGCCGAGGCCGCGGCGGCCCTCGGGGTCGGTGGGGTCGGGTACGAGCGGGCCGGTGACGCGCAGGTCCAGGGCGCCGGCGAGGGCGTCGGAAACGCCGGGGTCGGCGGTGTCGGCGTTGGTGTGGGCGACGTGCAGCGCGATGTCGTTCCTGATCAGCGTGTGCACGACACGGCCCTTGAAGGTGCCGGCCTCGACTGTGGTGGTGCCGCGCAGATAGAGCGGGTGGTGGGTGACGACCAGGTCGGCGCCCAGCTTCACCGCCTCGTCGACGATCTCCTGCACGGGGTCGACGGCGAACAGGACGCGGGAGACCTCGGCGTCGGGGTCGCCGCAGACCGTTCCGACCGCGTCCCACTCCTCGGCCCGCGAGGGGGGCCAGAGAGCGTCCAGCGCGGCGATGACTTCAGAGAGACGGGGCACAGGCCAAGGCTACCGTCCGTACGGGAGCACGAGGGTCCCCGCCGGATCCGCCCGGCCCCGGCCCGCACCGGGCCCCTGCGCCCACCTCCCGCCGCGCGGGCACCGCCCAGCACAACCGCCCCCGCCGGCACCGGCGAACCGCACGGCGGCCACCCGTACGTGTGAAGCGCAGGTGGTCGTGTTGTTCGGGTGGAAGTGCGAAAACTAGCTTCCTCACCGGAGGTGACGCACGGATGACTGTCTGTGCCATCGAGATCACGACGACGGCCCGGTTCGCCATCGCCGCGGACGGGTCCTACGCGGCCCGGCTGGCCGGGGACGGCGAGGCGCGCTACCCGGAGCGCTGGACCCTGGCCGGGCCCGAGCCGTATGCGGTGCCGCTCCCGCTGGCGCAGCCGGAGGAGGCTGACAGCGAGGTGCTGGCGCTGGCCGACGGGCGGGTGCTGATCCACCGCCGGGTCGCCGAGCGGCACGCGTTCGCCCTGCTCTACCCGACGGGCGGTCCGGGCGCGGGGCCGCGGACCGGGGAGCTGGTGCTGGGCGCGGTGCGGCCCCCGTCGGGGACGGACGGTGCGGAGGGCGTACGGGTGTCCCTGCTGCCGCCCTCCCCCGACGGGCACGGAGCCTTCGCCCTGGCCGTGTCCGACACCGAGAGCACGGTCTGGCAGGTGGCCGGGGGCGCCTTCGGCCCGGTCGCCCGGGTGCCCGGCCGGTGCTCGGGCGGCGTCTGGCTGGACCGCACCGGCCGGATGCTGGCCCTGGACCGCACCCTGGACGGCACCACCAAGGCCGTGGCGGTGGACCTGGGGCGCGGCGGTGAGGTCTCCCCGCTGCTCCAGATCGCGGAGGGCAGCGAGGACCGGCTGCTGCTGGCCGACCCCGACAGCGGGCTGCTGCTGATCCGCTCGGACGCTCCGGCCGCGGGCGAACCGCGGCTGGGCTGGGGCGTGTTGGGGAGCTCGCGGCCGGTCCGGTTCCCCGAGTGCCTGCGGGGGGAGGCGGGGACGCCGTTCGCGGTCCAGCCCGGGCAGGCCCTGATGCCGGAGACCTGCGGGGTCGCGCTCCGGCTGGAGGGCGGCGGGATCGGGCTGTGGCGCCCCGCCGACCGGCACCTGTTCCGCCTCGGCGCGCCCGCCGGCTGGCTCGGCACCGGCCTGTGGAGCCCGCAGGGCCGCCTGCACCTCCCGTACGCCACCGCCGAGGTGCCCTGCGGGATCACCGGGCTGACGCTGCCGGTGGCCCCGCCGCCGCCGGTACGCCTGGACCCCCCGCCGGCCGCCCCCCGACCGGTACCGCTGCAGCAGGCACCGCTGTAGGGCACTCCCCGTGCTATCCAAGGGCGGTGACGACCTCCGCCCGTACGGGCACCCGCCGCAGCTTCGACGCCGTGCTGTGCGACCTCGACAACGTGATCCGCTTCTACGACACGACGGGGCCCTCCGTGCTGGAACGCGCGGCAGGGCTGCCCGAAGGCACCACCGCCAGGCTGGCGTTCGCCCCGGAGCGGGACGGGCCGCTCCTGCTGGGCCGGATCACCCGCGGACAGTGGACGGAGTCCATCGCGGCGGGGCTCCACGCCGAGGCGGGGCTGCCGGCGCAGCGGGCGCGGGAGTTGGCGACGGCGTTCGCCGAGGCCCCGTTCTCGGCGGACGAGGAGGTGGTCTCCCTGCTGCGCCGGGTCCGGGCGGCGGGGGTCACCCTGGTCCTGGTGACGAACGCGACGCTCGACCTGGAGGACGACCTGGCCGCGCTCGGGCTCGCGGACCTGGCGGACCACGTCGTCAGCAGCGCCCGGGTCGGGGTGGCCAAACCGGACCGGAAGATCTACCAGATCGCGGCGGCGCGCGCGGGCGCAGTGGCGGAGCGGTGCCTGTTCGTGGACGACCGGGCGGAGAACGTCGGGGCCGCCGTCGCGCTCGGGATGACCGGGGTGCACTACCGCGGCCCCGCCGATCTGCACGGGCCGCTCGGCTCCCTGGTGGACGGCTGAGCCGCGGGCCCGGTGCCGTACCCGGTGCGGGGCCCGCGGTTCTCGCGCAGGAGGGTCAGTCGTGCTTGAGGCCGAGGACCTCGGCCGCCGCGAAGGTCTCGTTCGCCGGGCGGGCGGCGTAGTGCGGGGTGAGGAGCTCGTCCAGCTCCTCGAAGGAGAACGCTTCCTTCGAGGTGTCGAACTTCGCCGCCACCCTCGGGCGTTCCATCACGACCACGATCCCGCCGTGCACGACGAACAGCTGCCCGTTGGCCCTCGCCGACGCCGGCGAGGCCAGGTAGCCGACCAGCGGGGCGACGTGCTCGGGGGCCAGCGGGTCGAGCTTGCCCTCCTCCGGGACCTGGAAGCCGGCGAAGACGTCCTCCGTCATCCGGGTCCGCGCCCGCGGGCAGATGGCATTGGCCGTCACCCCGTACTTGGCCAGGGCCAGCGCCGTCGAGGTCGTCAGCCCCACGATGCCCCCCTTGGCGGCGGCGTAGTTCGGCTGGCCGGCCGAGCCGCCGAGGAAGGCCTCGGAGGAGGTGTTGACGATCCGGCCGTAAACCGGCCCGCCCGCCGCCTTCGACCGTTCGCGCCAGTGCGCGGAGGCGAAGCGGGTGGTGTTGAAGTGGCCCTTGAGGTGGACCCGTATCACCGAGTCCCATTCCGCCTCCGACATCGAGAAGACCATCCGGTCCCGCAGGATGCCCGCGTTGTTGACCAGGACGTCGAGCTTCCCGAAGCTGCTCACCGCCAGCTCGACCAGCTCGCGCGCCTGCTCGAAGTCGGCGACGTCCCCGAGGTGCGCCACCGCCTGCCCGCCCGCGGCGCGGATCTCCGCGGCCACCTCCTCCGCCGGGGCGGCCGACGCCTCGCCGGAGCCGTCGCGGCCGCTCTGGCCGAAGTCGTTGACGACGACGCTCGCGCCGAGCCGCGCGAGCTCGATCGCCTCGGCCCGGCCGAGCCCGCGGCCCGCACCCGTGACGACGGCGCTGAGCCCCTCAAGTGGCAGTGACATCTACCGGATTCCTCTCAGAGTGCGATGCTCGGGGTTCGATGCTCGGACTGCGATGCTCGGACTGCGATGCTCAGAGTTCGATGCAGGTCCGCAGGGCCACACCCGTGCGCATCTGGTCGAGGGCGTCGTTGATCTCGGCGAGCTGCACGCGGTGGGTGATCAGGCCCGCCAGGTCGACCCGGCCGGCCCGCCACAGCGCGATGGTGCGCTCGTACGAGCGCAGCACGTCCCCGCCCCCGTACATCGACGGCAGGATCTTCTTCTCGTCGAAGAACAGCGAGAACATGTTGACCGAGTAGTTGTCGTCGAGCGCTCCCGCGCCGACCACGACGACCGACCCGCCGCGCCGGGTCATCTCGTACGCGGTCCGCGTCGTCGCGGACTTGCCGACGACCTCGAAGACGTAGTCGAAGCCCTCCCCGGCCGTGATCCGGTTCTTGGCGTCGGCGAAGGCCTCGGGGGCCACCGCCTCGGTGGCCCCGAACCGCAGCGCCGCCTCGCGCCGCGAGGCCACCGGGTCCACGGCGATGATCTGCGCCGCGCCCTGTACCTTCGCGCCCTGGATGACGGAGATCCCGACGCCCCCGCAGCCGATGACCGCCACCGAGGACCCGGCCTCCACCCTGGCGGTGTTGATCGCCGCACCCAGGCCGGTGGTCACCCCGCAGCCGATCAGCGCGGCGATGTCGTACGGCAGGTCGTCGGGGATGGGGACGGCGCACGCCGCGGGCACCACCATCTCCTCGGAGAACGTGCCGGTGCCCGCGAAGCCGAAGATGTCCCCGCCCGCGCGCCGGAAGTTGGGCGTGGCCACGTTCCCGAAGGACTCCAGGCACAGGTGCCCCTGTCCGCGCTTGCAGGCCGGACAGTGCCCGCAGGGCGGCAGCCAGCAGACGAGGACCCGGTCGCCGATCGCGTGCGAGGTGACCCCGTCGCCGACGTCGGTGATCTCGCCGGCCCCCTCGTGGCCGGGGATGAACGGGGCGGGCTGCGGCAGCACCCCGTTCATCGCGGACAGGTCGGAGTGGCACAGGCCCGTCGCCCTGATGCGGATCCGGACCTTGCCGGGGCCGAAGCCCGCGGTCTCCATGTCGTCGACGACTTCCAGTTTGTCCTGGCCGATCTCGCTCTGCAGTGCTGCGCGCACGGTGCGGCTCCTTGAGGTCGTGTTACGCGTGTTCGACGACGGTGTCGGCGAGGACCGGCGCCTCGTCGCGTTCGACGGCGGTCACCGAGACCTGCACGCGGCCGGGCTCCTGCCACATCCGGATCCGCAGGGTCTCCCCGGGGAAGACGATCCCGGCGAAGCGCGTGCGGTAGGCGCGGACCCGGGAGACGTCACCGTCCAGGACGGTGTCGACGACGGCCTTGAGCGTCATCCCGTACGAGCACAGCCCGTGCAGGATGGGCCGGTCGAAGCCGGCCGTCTTGGCGAAATCGGGGTCGGCGTGCAGCGGGTTCCAGTCCCCCGAGAGCCGGTACAGCAGCGCCTGCTCCTCCCGGATCGGCCGGTCCTCGGTCCGGTCGGGGGCCCGTTCGGGGAGCTGCTCCGTCACGGAGGGGCCGCGCTCGCCGCCGAACCCGCCTTCTCCCCGTACGAAGATCTGCGCGTCGCTGGTCCACAGCGGCCCGTCGGCGTCCTCGACCTCGGTGCGCAGCACGATCACGGCCGCCTTGCCCTTGTCGTAGAGGGCGGCGACCCGCGCGCTGGAGGAGGCCTGCCCCTTGACGGGGATGGGCCGGTGGAGCTCGATGGACTGGCCGCCGTGCAGGACGTTGGCCAGGTTGACGTCGATCCCGGGCGCGGCGAGGCCGCCCATCATGGCCATGCCGGCCCCGGCGACGGTCGCGAAGCTGGGGAGCACGTGGAGCTTGGACTCCAGGGTGTAGCGCAGCTCGTCGGGGTCGGTGGCGGGACGGCCTGCGCCGAGGCCGAGGTGGTAGAGCTGGATGTCCTTGTGGCCCCAGGCGATCTCCCCCTTGCGGGGGTCGGCGGCGAGGGCCCTGGCGGCATCGATCGGCATGAAGACGCTGCTCCCTGTCTTTGGAAGACCTCGGCGCGGCCGTCCGCACCGTCGGCCGCACCGAGGTCGTACACGGGCCGGTTCTAGAACGCGTTCTAGAACCGGTGAGGCCATGTATAACGCACCCCCCGGTACTTGGGAAGACTCCTGACTGCGCGTCAGAGTGCCACCTCGACGCGCCGGGCCTAGGCTGGCGGAGTGGACGAAATGCCCGTGTACCACCGCCCCGCCAGGTCCCTGCGGGTGCTGCTGTTCCCGCCGAACCCGGCGCTGGCGCTCCGGCTGGGCCTCCAGCCGGACATCGAGGTGGTCCCCTCGGCGCTGGCCCGCCCGGCGGTGGCGTTGGTGGAGGACGCCGCGTCGGTGCCGGGGCTGCTGGCGGAGGATCCGGAGTGCAGGGTGCTGGTGCTGACGGGTTCGGCGCACCCGGGGCTGCGGGAGGCGGTGCTCGCGGCCGGCGCGGCGGGGCTGGTGCTGCGGGACGGCCCGCTGGAAGACCTGGCGGACGCCATCCGCCGAGCCTCGCGGGGTGAAACGGTCATCGACCCGTCCCTCACGGGGCCGTGATCTGGCGGGCTGCGGCCCGCGGCTTGGGCCGAGGTCCCGCTGCCGGTGGGGGGGGGCGGGCCCCGCGTCCGGGGTCGGGGGGTTCGGGGGCGTCCCGTCAGTTCATTGTCCTTCCGTGTCGTGCCGGGCCGTCAAGGGCGCTCCTTCGTCGCGTCGCTTCGCGATGGCCTTCGGCCACCCTTGACTGCCCGGCCCGCCCCGGAAAGACAAAGACTGCCGGGAAGCCCCCGAGGAATGGCCGGGGGGACAGATGGACATATGGGCCCATCAGCGATGCAGGCGCCGTCTCCCGTCGCCCGTTCCCCATTCGGGGCCGATAGGCCCCTCTTCCGGGCCCCGGCCGGGTCAAGCCGCAGCCGACGCCAATGAGATGACCATCTGGGACCGACCGCGGCCACCAGCGCCCCAGATCGCTACGCGCTCCTCCCGGCATAGCGTCCCCGGCCCGTCTGTGGCCGCTCATATACGCGACAGATCGCTACACAGCCGGTCCCGGCTTGGCGTCCGCGGCCCGTCCGGGGTTGATCGGACGAGACGACAGGCCCTTCAGCAGGGCAGGCAGGGAAGCGAGGGACTTGCGGACCGCCCGCGAGCAGCCCACTGACCGCACTCTGGACCGATCCAGGCAACATTCGGGCCCTTCGGGCCCCATCGGGGTCCTCAACGATCTCTTAGTGCGCATCTGGGGGCGTACAGAGGCCCAAAAGGAACCAGATGCCAGACTTTTCGTCATCACGCTCAGTCAAAGGCCCACTCGCCGCCCAACCGACCGCCAAACCGGGATAAACCATCCGCTGGCGCATGACTGGCGTCATGACCGCCATCCATGGCGGCCATCCCAGCCCCAGACGGGCCGCGGACGCCAAGCCGGGACCGGCTGTGTAGCGATCTGTCGCGCCTATGAGCGGCCCCGGACGGCGGTCGGACGCCATGCCGGGAGAAGCGCGTAGCGATCTGAGGCGATGGTGGCCTCTCCCGGCGCCGGATGGTCATCTCATTGGTCTCGGCTGCGGCTTGACCCGGCCGAGGCCCGGAAGAGGGGCCTATCGGCCCCGAACGAGGAACGGGCAACGGGAAATGGCCCGGGCATCGCTGATGGGCCCGTCCCGGAACGTGAACCCCCGGCCATCCTTCGGGGGCTTCCCGGCAGTCTGTTGTCTTTCCGGGGCGGGCCGGGCAGTCAAGGGTGGCCGAAGGCCATCGCGAAGCGACG
>NZ_JBEXRC010000027.1:0-102758 GCF_040612915.1 Streptomyces sp. NPDC006326
GCCCGGCCGGCCGGCCGGGCGGGCGGGCGGGCGGGCGGGCGGGCGGGTCAGGGGTTTGCGGCGCCGGGCGGGCCCCCCTCGGCTGCGCGCCGAGCGGCCCGGCATTCCGCTTGGGGCCCCGCGCGCCTACCGTTGCTGCCCATGCGGTTCCTCCCCCCACGCTCACGCCGCCTCGGGCTGCCCAGACGGGCCGTCTCACAGATCCTGCTGACCCAGCTGGCCATCGCCGCCGGGGTCGTCGTGCTGGCCACCGGCCTCTTCCTGGCACCGCTGGGCGCGCAGCTCGACGACCAGGCCATGCGCCGCGCCCTGGCCATCGCCCAGAGCGCGGCGGCCGACCCCTCCCTGGCCGCCGGTCTCCTGGCCTCGGGACCGTCGCCGGACAGCCCCGTACAGGCTTCCGCCGAGCGGATCCGCCGTGCCACCGGCGCCGAGTACGTGGTCGTCGTCGACCTGAACGGCATCCGCCGCTCCCACCCCAGCCCCGGCCGCATCGGACGGCCCGTCTCCACCGACCCCGGCGAGGCCCTCGCCGGCCACGAGGTCATGGAGATCGACGAGGGCACCCTGGGCCGCTCGGCCCGCGGCAAGGTCCCCCTCCTCGCAGCCGACGGCGAGATCGTCGGGGCCGTCTCCGTCGGCATCGCCTACGACAGCGTCCACGACCGGCTGCTCGGCGCCATCCCGGGCCTGCTCGCCTACGCGGGCGGCGCCCTGGCAGCCGGCGCGCTCGCCGCCTACCTGCTCTCCCGCAGGATCCAGCGGCAGACCCGCGACCTCGCCTTCTCGGACATCGCCGGACTGCTCGCCGAGCGGGAGGCGATGCTGCACTCGATCCGCGAGGGCGTGATCGCCCTCGACCGCGACGGCCGGATCCGCCTCCTCAACGACGAGGCCGCCCGGCTGCTCGGCCTCACCCCGGAGGGAACCGACACCGCCGGCGCCCTCGCCGGCCGCCCGCTGGACGACGTCCTGGGCGCGGGCCGCACCACCGACGTCCTCACCGGCCGGGTCACCGGCCGCGACCTGCTGACCGTCCAGGGCACGCGGGTCTTGATCGCCAACCGGATGCCCACCGACGACGGCGGGGCGGTGGCCACCCTGCGCGACCGCACGGAGCTGGAGCACCTCGGCCGCGAACTCGACTCCACCCGGGGCCTGATCGACGCCCTGCGCGCCCAGGACCACGAGCACGCCAACCGCCTCCACACCCTCCTCGGGCTGCTGGAGCTCGGCCTGCACGAGGAAGCCGTGGCCTTCGTGACCGAGGTCGTCGGCGTCCACCGCACCACGGCCGAGCAGGTCACCGAGCGGGTGCACGATCCCCTGCTGGCCGCGCTTCTGGTGGGCAAGGCGACCGTGGCGGCCGAGCGGGGCGTGCCGCTCCGCCTCGCCGACGCCACGCTCCTGCCCGACCGCCTCGTCGACCCCGGCGGCCTCGTCACCATCACCGGCAACCTGGTGGACAACGCCCTGGACGCGGCCGTGGGCTCGGCCACGCCCCTCGTGGAGGTCGAGCTGCGCTCCGAGGGCCGCACGGCGATCCTCCGGGTCCGGGACAGCGGCCCCGGTGTGCCGCCCGCCCGGCGCGAGGAGATCTTCACCGAAGGCTGGTCGACCAAGCAGCCCCGCGGCCACCGGGAGCGCGGGCTGGGGCTCACGCTCGTACGCCGCCTCGCGGAGCGGCAGGGCGGCACGGTCCGGGCCGGCGAGGCAGCGGACGGAGGGGCGGAATTCTCCGTCGTACTCCCGGAGGCCCTGCGATGAACGAGACCCCGATGCACGTATTGGTCGTCGACGACGACATGCGTGTTGCCCGGATCAACGCGGCGTACGTGGCGAAGGTTCCCGGATTCCGCGTCGCGGCCCGGGCGCATTCCGCGGCGGAGGCACTGGACTTCCTCGGCGCCCACCCCGTGGACCTCGTCCTGCTCGACCACTACCTCCCCGACGAGAGCGGCCTCGACCTGGTCCGCCGGTTGCGCCAGCTCGGCCACCACACCGATGTGATCATGGTCACTGCCGCCCGTGACCTGGCCACCGTCCAGGCCGCCATGCGCCTCGGCGCACTCCAGTACCTCGTCAAGCCCTTCACGTTCGCCGGTCTGCGCGCCCGGCTGGAGGCCTACGCCGGCCTGCGCCGCACCCTGGGGACCGGCGGCGAGGCCGAACAGGCCGAGGTGGACAGGATCTTCGGCGCCCTCGCCGCCGCAGGCACCCCGAACGAGCTCCCCAAGGGCCACTCCCCCACCACCGCGGACCTGGTCCGCCGCGTCCTGCGCTCCGCGGAAGGGCCGCTGTCCACCCAGCAGATCGCCGACCGCGCCGGCATCAGCCGCCAGACCGCCCAGCGCTACCTGAAGCTCCTGGAACGCGCCGACCGCATCACCCTGGCTCTGCGCTACGGCGAGACGGGCCGCCCCGAGCACCGCTACTCCTGGCGCCCGGCGGAAGGCGGCTGACGGCCGGCGGCCGAGGTCCGACGGCAGACGGCAGACGGCAGACGGCAGACGGCAGACCGCTCACACGGCTCCCGCGCCGGTCAGCGAACGGACCTCCGTTTCGGCGTGCTTCGCAGCGTCCGGCTCGTCCACCGAGGTGACCGTCCCCATCCAGCCCGCCAGGAAGCCCAGCGGGATCGAGATCAGCCCCGGGTTCTGCAGCGGGAAGAACTGGAAGTCCACACCGGGGAAGAGGGACTCGGCGCTGCCGGACACGACCGGCGACAGGAGCACCAGCACCACGGCCGGCACCAACCCCCCGTACACCGACCAGACGGCGCCGCGCGTGGTGAAGCCGCTCCAGAACAGCGAGTAGAGCAGCACGGGCAGATTGGCCGAGGCCGCCACGGCGAAGGCGAGCCCCACCAGGAACGCCACGTTCAGGTCCTGGGCGAGCAGCCCGAGGGCGATCGCCACGGCGCCGATCCCGACCGCCGCGGCCCTGGCCACCGCGACCTCGCTGCGCTGCCTGGCGCGGCGGCGCTTCAGCGAGGCGTACAGGTCGTGCGCGACGGAGGCGGACGACGCGAGGGTGATCCCGGCGACCACCGCGAGGATCGTGGCGAAGGCGATCGCGGCCACGAGGGCGAACAGCACCGCGCCCCCGGTCGATTCGGCGCCACCCCCGAGGAACGCGGCGAGCAGGGGCACTGCCGTGTTCCCCGAGGCGTTGGACTCCCGCACGGCATCGGGGCCCACGAGCGCGGCCGCCCCGAAGCCGAGCACGATGGTCATCAGGTAGAAGCCGCCGATCAGGCCGATCGCCCACACCACCGACCGGCGGGCCGCCCGCGCCGTCGGCACCGTGTAGAAGCGCGACAGGATGTGCGGCAGCCCGGCGGTCCCCAGG
This sequence comes from Streptomyces sp. NPDC006326, assembly GCF_040612915.1. NCBI lineage: Bacteria > Bacillati > Actinomycetota > Actinomycetes > Kitasatosporales > Streptomycetaceae > Streptomyces > Streptomyces sp. NPDC006326. The sequence goes on from NZ_JBEXRC010000027.1 coordinate 3,352, forward strand.
ACCAGGGCGAGGCCGAGGCTGATGAAGTCGAAGCGGGCGGTCCAGTCGGCGCCGTACTTGAGCCCCGGGCTCAGGAACCGCAGGCCGTGGCCGCTGCGCTCGGCGGCGCTCCTGAGCAGCTGGTCGAAGTCGCCGTGGAAGCGCAGCAGCACCAGCACGGTGAGGGCGACGGCCCCGCCCATCAGCAGCACCGCCTTCACGATCTGGATCCAGGTGGTGGCCCGCATCCCGCCGAAGGACACGTAGACCACCATCAGCGCCCCGACGCCGACCACGGTCAGGGTCCGGGCCGCGGTGCCCGAATCACCGAGCAGCAGCCCCACCAGGCTCCCCGCACCGACCATCTGCGCCACGAGGTACAGCACCGAGACCGTGACCGAGGAGATCCCGGCGGCGATCCGGACGGGCCGCTCGCTCATCCGGGCCGCGATCACGTCGGCGAGGGTGAAGCGTCCGCAGTTGCGGACCAGTTCGGCGACGAGGAACAGCACGACCAGCCAGGCGACGAGGAAGCCCACCGAGTACAGCAGGCCGTCGTAGCCGAACAGGGCGATCAGCCCGGAGATGCCGAGGAAGGACGCGGCCGACATGTAGTCGCCGGCGATGGCGAAGCCGTTCTCCAGCGGGGAGAAGAGCCTGCCACCCGCGTAGAACTCCTCGGCGGAGCCGTGCCGGTTGCGGCTCACCCAGGTGGTGATGCCCAGGGTGACCGCGATGAAGACGCTGAACAGCAACAGCGCGAGCATCTGGTGTTCGGTGGTCACCGGCCCGCCTCCCGGCCCTTGTTGCGCTCCTGGCCGCGCTCCTGCTCGAAGACCGTCCAGCGCAGGTCCAGGGCCGCCCGGTCCCGGCGCAGCCGCGCGTGCCGGGCGTACGCCCAGGTCAGCAGGAAGGTGCTGAGGAACTGGCCGAGGCCGGCCAGCAGTGCGACGTTGACCGCCCCGGCGACGGGCCGGGCCATGAACCCGGGCGCCGCGGTGGCGGCGATCACGTAGGCGACGTACCAGAGGAAGAAACAGGCGGTCGCAGGGAGGACGAACCTCCGGTAGCGGCTGCGGACCTCCTGGAAGGCCGCGCTGCGCTGCACTTCCAGATAGATGTCGGACGCCCCTGGGGCGGGCCGCCCGCCGGTGGCCGGGCGCGGCACCTGGGGGTCCTCGCCTTCGCCCCAGCCGACGGCGAGCGCGTCGTACCAGGGATCGTCCAGCCGGATCGTTCCGGCATCGGGACCTTCGTGCTTGTCCACCGAACTCTCCTTGTCCGCTGCCGCATTGGCCGCGTGCCCACAAGGATGTGCGGTATGGACGGTTTCCGGACTGGTGTACCGGTGGTCTTCACTCCTTCAGGTGATGGAGCGAAGACCACCGGTGTGCCGTGGGCCCGGTGGCGCGTCCGGCTCAGGCGTCGATGCGCGAGCGGTCCAGCGTCGCCGCGGAGCCGGTGATGAACTCCTTGCGCGGCGCCACCTCGTTGCCCATCAGCAGGTCGAAGACCTGCTCGGCCGAGTCCAGGTCGCCGATGTTGATCCGGCGCAGCGTGCGGTGGCGCGGGTCCATGGTGGTCTCCGCCAGCTGGTCGGCGTCCATCTCGCCGAGGCCCTTGTACCGCTGGATCGAGTCCTTGTACCGGATGTTCTTGCGCTGGAACTCCAGCAGGGTCTGGCGCAGCTCGTTGTCCGAGTACGTGTAGACGTACTTGTCCTGGCCCTTCTTGGGCTGCACGAGCTCGATGCGGTGCAGCGGCGGAACGGCGGCGAAGACACGGCCCGCCTCGACCATCGGCCGCATGTACCGCTGGAAGAGCGTCAGGAGCAGACAGCGGATGTGGGCGCCGTCGACATCGGCGTCGACGAGCAGGACGATCTTCCCGTACCGCGCGGCGTCGATGTCGAAGGTGCGGCCCGAGCCGGCTCCTATGACCTGGATGATCGCCCCGCACTCGGCGTTCTTGAGCATGTCCGAGACCGACGACTTCTGGACGTTCAGAATCTTGCCGCGGATCGGCAGGAGCGCCTGGAATTCGGAATTCCGAGCCAGCTTGGCCGTACCGAGGGCGGAGTCGCCCTCGACGATGAAGAGCTCGCTGCGCTCCACGTCGTCGCTGCGGCAGTCCGCCAGCTTCGCGGGCAGCGAGGAGGACTCCAGGGCGGTCTTGCGGCGCTGGGCCTCCTTGTGCTGACGGGCCGCGATCCGGGTCCGGGCGGCCGCGACGATCTTCTCCAGGACGGCGCGCGCCTGCTGCTTGTCGTCGCGCTTGGTGGAGGTCAGGAAGGCCTTGAGCTCCTTGGCGACCACCGCGGCGACGATGCGCGCCGCGGCCGAGGTGCCGAGCACTTCCTTGGTCTGGCCCTCGAACTGCGGCTCGGCCAGCCGGACGGTGACGACCGCGGTCAGTCCCTCCATCGCGTCGTCCTTGACCACGTCGTCCTCGGCGACGCGCAGGAGCTTCGCGGAGCGCAGCACCTCGTTCACGGTCTTGGTGACCGAGCGCTCGAAGCCGGTGATGTGGGTGCCGCCCTTGGGCGTGGCGATGATGTTGACGAAGGACTTGACCTGGGTCTCGTACCCGGTCCCCCAGCGCAGGGCGATGTCCACGCCGAGCTCGCGGGTGACCTCGGTGGGGGTCATGTGTCCGCGCTCGTCGAGGACCGGCACGGTCTCCTTGAACGTTCCCTGGCCGGTCAGGCGCAGCACGTCGCAGACGGCCTTGTCCTGGGCCAGGTAGTCGCAGAACTCGCTGATGCCCCCGTCGAAGCGGAAGGTCTCCTCGGTCTTGCCGGCGCCGTCGATGCCGCGCTCGTCGCGCACGACGATCGTCAGCCCCGGGACGAGGAAGGCGGTCTGGCGGGCGCGCTGGTAGAGCGTCTCCAGGGAGAGGCGGGCGTCCTTGAGGAAGATCTGCCGGTCCGCCCAGTAGCGGATGCGGGTGCCGGTCCGGCCCTTCGGGATCCGCTTGATCTTGTGCAGGCCGTTGGCGGGGTCGAACGGGCTGTCGGGGCCCTGCTCGGTGAACATCCCGGGGACGCCGCGGCGGAAGCTGATCGCGTGCGTGGAGCTGCCCCGGTCGACCTCGACGTCGAGACGGGCGGAGAGCGCGTTGACGACGGAGGCGCCGACGCCGTGCAGACCGCCGGAGGCCGCGTAGGAGCCGCCGCCGAACTTGCCGCCGGCGTGCAGCTTGGTCATGACGACCTCGACGCCGGAGAGCCCGGTCTTGGGCTCGACGTCCACGGGGATGCCGCGGCCGTTGTCCCGGACCTCGACGGAGGCGTCCTCGTGGAGGATCACCTCGATGTGGTCGCAGTACCCGCCCAGGGCCTCGTCGACGGCGTTGTCGATGATCTCCCACAGGCAGTGCATGAGGCCCCGGCTGTCGGTGGAGCCGATGTACATGCCGGGTCGCTTGCGGACGGCCTCAAGGCCTTCGAGGACGAGGAGGTGCCGCGCGGTGTAGTTGGAGCCGTCCCGGTCTGCTCCGGACAGCAGCGCGCTGGAAGGCACGGACGTGTCGGCGGTCACGCAGTTCGCTCCTCGCTGAATTTCTTTTTCTGGCCCGGTCGGGCGCAGGGTGGCTCGGTTGCCCGTCGAAGGGTACCGAGGCCTGGTAGAGCGGATGCAACGCCACCCTCGCCCTTCCTCAGCCTAGTGCAGATCCGCACGGATGTTCGATCCCTCGCGGGGGTGAAGCAAACATCACGTTCCCTTCCAGGCATGAACCATTTAGGGTTCGGGCACGTCCTCATGAACAAACCGGCACTCACGCCGGGGAGGACGGACTGCGACAAGCGAACGACTGACAACGCGAAACCGTAAAGCAACGCAATACGGCTCCTTCGCCGCCAACCGGCAACAGCCGGCCAGCTTCGGAAGGAAGTTTCGAGGAAAAGCCGAGAGCGGGAACGTTTTCGGCCTGGTTGGATGTTGACCCTGGTACGACAGCTCGTCGAGCTAGAGAAGAGGCGACGTGACTACTGTTCTGACACCCGCGACCCCGCTGACGGCCGCTGACCGATGCGACCGTTGCGGCGCCCAGGCATATCTGCGCGTCGTCCTGCTGAGCGGCGGTGAACTGCTCTTCTGCGCCCACCACGGGCGCAAGTTCGAGCCGGAACTCAAGAAGATCGCCGCGGAAATACAGGATGAGACCGAGCGGCTCACGTCCGCTCCGGCGGCTAACGCCGACACCGAGGACCGCTGACACAGGCCTGACCTCGCATCCGACGAGCCACAGCCCGGCCAGGCCGGGCGACGGGCGGCGTCTCTGAGACCCAGAGATGCCGCCCGTCCTCACATCCGCTCCCGGGCTGCCGGCAGCCGGGCGGTCAGTGGGCCCCGCCCTCGGCCCGCACCGGACCGTACGAGGCGCCCGACGCTTGCCCCTCCCCGGCCCGTGCGGCCGGTCCGAGGCGCTCCGGCATGCTCCACCAGGCCTCCGGGCCCTGCGCGGGCTGCGAGCTCGTCTCCGGGGCCGTCACGAAGCCGGCCAGCGGAGCGATCTTGGTGTAGACCCCCGGGCTGTCGGCCCGGCCGCAGCCGCGCCCCCACGACACCACCCCGATGAGCCGGCCCTGGGCGACCAGCGGCCCGCCGCTGTCCCCCTGGCAGGCGTCCCTCCCGCCGCCCTGCTGTCCGGCACACACCATGGACCCCGGCCGGTACTGGCCCTCCGCGCTTCCCGGATAGGCCCGGCGGCACACCTCGTCGTCCAGCACGGTCACCCGGGCCGCACGCAGGCCGTACGCGTAGTCACCGAATCCGCTGGTGTCGCCCCAGCCGTACACGGCCGCCTCGGCGCCCGGTGCGTAGCGGGGGTCCCCCTCGGCCGCCATGGGCAGGACGTACCCCGCGGGCACCGCCTCGTCGAGTTCCAGGACGGCCAGGTCACCGGCATTGGTCCTCGGGTCGTAGCCCGGGTTCACCCGGGCGGTCCGTACCGCGATCTCCCGCCCGTCCGGCGCCGTCAGCTGGGTACGGCCGGCGACCACGCGCAGGTCGGGCACGGCTTCGACCGGGCTGCCGAGCACCTGGCGGCTCAGGCAGTGGGCCGCGGTCAGCACCCTGGTCGGGGCCACGACGACGCCTCCGCAGAACTGCCCGGCCCGCGTACCTCCGAACCGGTCACGGCTGGCGAGGGCCACGACCCAGGGGCTGTCGGCCGCCTTGACCGGCTTCCCCCCGATCACCACACTGTCCGCGGCCGCCTCGGGCAGCTGCGCCAAGGGCACTGCGGCCGCTCCCGCCACCAGGGCCAGCGCGCCTGCCAGGACACGGGCAAAGGGACGACGCATGGGGGCCTCCTGACTCTGGGTGTGCATGACTCCACCCAGAGTGGGACGCCAAGTGGCCGTGCGCACCCGCGCACGGCCACCGCCGCTTCTCCGGCCCGGTCAGTCCAGGTAGTCGCGCAGCACCTGGGAGCGGGACGGGTGGCGCAGCTTCGACATCGTCTTGGACTCGATCTGGCGGATCCGCTCGCGCGTGACGCCGTAGACCTTGCCGATCTCGTCGAGGGTCTTCGGCTGGCCGTCCGTGAGGCCGAAGCGCATGGACACCACGCCGGCCTCGCGCTCGCTCAGCGTGTCGAGCACCGAGTGCAGCTGCTCCTGCAGGAGCGTGAAGCTCACGGCGTCGGCCGGGACGACCGCCTCGGAGTCCTCGATGAGGTCACCGAACTCGCTGTCGCCGTCCTCGCCGAGCGGAGTGTGCAGGGAGATCGGCTCGCGGCCGTACTTCTGGACCTCGATGACCTTCTCGGGGGTCATGTCGAGTTCCTTGGCCAGCTCCTCCGGAGTGGGCTCGCGGCCCAGGTCCTGGAGCATCTGGCGCTGCACGCGGGCGAGCTTGTTGATGACCTCGACCATGTGGACGGGGATGCGGATGGTACGGGCCTGGTCGGCCATCGCCCGGGTGATCGCCTGGCGGATCCACCAGGTCGCGTACGTGGAGAACTTGTAGCCCTTGGTGTAGTCGAACTTCTCGACCGCGCGGATCAGACCCAGGTTGCCCTCCTGGATCAGGTCCAGGAAGAGCATGCCGCGGCCGGTGTAGCGCTTGGCCAGGGAGACCACGAGGCGGAGGTTGGCCTCCAGCAGGTGGTTCTTGGCGCGGCGGCCGTCCTCGGCGATGATCTCCAGCTCACGCTTCAGCTTGGGCGCCAGCTTGTCGGAGTTGGCCAGCTTGTCCTCGGCGAACAGGCCCGCCTCGATCCGCTTGGCGAGCTCGACCTCCTGCTCGGCGTTGAGGAGGGGGACCTTGCCGATCTGCTTGAGGTAGTCCTTGACCGGGTCTGCCGTGGCGCCGGCCACGGCGACCTGCTGGGCCGGGGCGTCGTCCTCGTCGTCGGAGATGACGAAGCCCTTGCTCTCGCCGCCGTCCTCCTCGTCCTCGGCTTCGGCCTTGACCGGGCCGGGACCCTCCTCAAGGACTTCTTCCTCGCCGGCCTCGTCGGCGTCCTTCTTGGCGGCGGTCTTCTTCGCCGCCGTCTTCTTGGCGGCGGTCTTCTTGGCGGGTGCGGCCTTCTTCGCCGTCGTCTTCTTGGCTGCCGCCTTCTTCGCGGCGGGCTCGGTGCCCGGCTCCTCGGCCAGGGCGTCCAGGGGCTCGGGCTCCGCCGTCTCGGCAGCCGGGGCCTCGGCGGCGGCGGTCCGCGCAGCCGTGGTCTTGGCCGCGACGGTCTTGGTGGCCGTCCGCTTCGCCGGGGTCTTCGCTGCGACGCTCTTGCGGGGGGCGCGCTTGGGCGACTCCGCGGCACTGACCATCAGCGTCACACCCTCTTCCTCAAGGATCTGGTTGAGGCTGCGCAGGACATTCTTCCACTGGGTCGCAGGAATCTGGTCAGCCTCGAAGGCCCGACGCACGTCATCGCCGGCGATCTGCCCCTCGGCCTTGCCCCGCTCGATGAGCGCCATCACAGACTCGGATTCGGCGATCTCCGGCGGGAGCGTACGGGATGTGCTGGCCGACACGAACAACCTCTCGGAACGATGGGAACGGCTTCCGACCCCGGCCTGGTGGTGCTGGACCGGAGCCGACGACCACCGACTGGGAATGGGCCGGGGGCGCGGGCAGGGGCCGGGGAGCTGCACAGCACCCGCAAGGGCTGCTGTCTTCCCTCCGTCGGCCATCACCTCTCTAGGTCATCGCGTGACCTCGCGGAGTGTTACGCCCCAATCTTCGTGGCCCGAGTCACACCCCCGTTGGGCGGATACCGGTCAGCTCGTAGGCACGGCCCGTTGCGGCCCGCACGCACGGCCCCGCGCGGCCCGCCCGACGCCCGGCCGGGGCCCGGCGCGCAGTCGGCACAGAAGGGCGCCACAGGACCCCGGACGCTGCTGTCGCCGGGCCCGAACCGGACCCGGCGACACGTACGCGTACCCCCGCGTCCCGCCCGACCGCCCTCAGTGCTCGCGCGGGGCGGGCACCACGCGCTCGACCTCCGGGTGCACCGTCAGGAGCTGGCGCATGGCGCTCTCGGCCCCGGTGGCGTCGCCGGCGGCGAGGGCCTCGACGATCCGCGCGTGGTGGGCGACGCAGGCCTCGCTGGGCCGGTCACAGGAGGTGGCGGGGCTGCCGGAGACCTGGAGGGCGGCGGAGACGATCCCGGAGAGGTGCTCCAGCATGCGGTTGCCGGCGACCTGGATGAGGAGCGCGTGGAACTCGTTGTCGGCGCGCGCGAAGGTGATCGCGTCGCCCTGGCCGAGCGCGTGGCCCATGATCTCGACCATGTCGGCGAGGCGCTGCTGGATGTCGGGGCGGCCGTGGCCGGCGGCGAGGCGGGCGGCGAGGGGCTCGATCGTCCAGCGGAGCTCGTTGAGCTCGCGGCGCTGGTCGTCGCGCTGGGGCCCGAAGGCGCGCCACTCGATGATGTCAGGGTCGAGCAGGTTCCAGTCGGCGACGGGGCGGACGCGGGTGCCGACGTTGGGGCGGGCGCTGACGAGGCCCTTCGCCTCCAGGACCCGCAGCGATTCGCGGACCACGGTGCGGGAGACCTCGAAGCGCTGGCCGATCTCCTCGGGAACGAGCGGGCGGTCCGCGCCGAGGTCGCCGGAGACGATCATCTGGCCGAGCTGTTGGACGAGTTGGCCGTGCAGTCCGCGGCCGCGGCTGCCTGCCGCGCGGCGGCCCACGCGGCTCAACTCGACGTCGGCGCCGTCCCAGTGGGGCGCTCCGGCGCGGTCGGACCCGGGGGTCTCCGCGTAGGGGTAGCGGTCGAGTTCGCCCGGGCCGGCGAGGCCGGAATCGGCGTGGCGGGCGGCGGTCATCATGGTGTGCGCAAGGGTACTCACGAATCCTTTGTCGGCCGTGCCTCGATGTCCCTTGAGGTCTTTGGTGAAAAGCACACGAAAGGGTGATCGGCGCCACCTGCGCAATTGACGACTTATCGTAAAGAACCGGGCCTATTGCGGGGAGTTGCGGTCCGCTTCGCGTGATGCGGGCACGATCGGTCCCGCGAGGGGTCTTACCGGTACCCGAACGATCACCATCGGACTCGACCGCGCAGTCCTGTGAACCCATAGGCGCACAACAGGACCATCAGCGACAACACCAGGGCGGTGCCGACGGGTTGGGCCATCACCCGCAAGGCTCCGAGGACCAGGTGGTCCGCCTCCGGGGGCCACTGGGCCCAGGCCAGCCCGCGCAGCCGGGCCGCGAGCCCCGTGACCGGGTACGCGGAAGGGCCGTCCAGCGCCTTGCGCACCAGGGGGACGACCATCACGGGTACGGCGAGCACCGCGGCCAGCCCTGCGGTCGCCGACCGGAAGACGCCCGAGGCGAGGACGCCGGCCCAGGAGCAGCCGATGAGCAGTCCGGCCCAACTCACGGCCGGGGAAACCCATTCGGCGGGGGTGCGCAGCGGCCCGCTGCCGAAGACCAGCCGCAGGGCAGCGGCGTCGGCGGCCACCGCGAGGACTCCGAGCAGGAGGGCGAGGCCCGCCCCGACGGCCAGTTTGGCGGCGAGCAGGCCCAGGCGCCGTGGCACGGTACCGCGGTCGGCGGCGAGCGCGGGGTAGCGGTACTCCTCACCGAAGGCCAGGGCCCCGAGCAGCCCGGCGCCGAGCGCGGCGGGCGGCAGGGGCAGCAGCTCGGGCCAGGCGGCGAGCAGCCGGTTCTGCGGGGTGTGGCCGGCCCGGGCCAGTACGAGGGAGCTGATGGCGGAGACAGCGACGACCACGGCCGCGGTCAGGGCGGGGGCGGCCGTGCTGGAGACGCGGCGCATCTCGTAGCGCAGCGGTCGCAGCGGCCCGCCGACCCGGCGCACCGGCGAGGGCATGCGGCCGGAGTCCGCTTCAGCCGGCCGCCGGCCTCCCGGGACGGGCGGCTCCCCGGCTTCGGCGGCGGGGGCGGGGGCGCCGTCGGCGGGGGCGGCAGGACGGTCCGAGCCGGCAGCCGACTCGGTGCGGGCGCAGGGCACGGCGCGGCCTGTCGCGCCGTGCCCTGCGCCCGGCCCGGTCTCGTCGGCCAGCTGGTGGACCAGGACGCCGTTGCGGAAGGCCGCCTCGCCGACCTCCGCGCAGGTGCTGCCGTACACCGACAGGCGGCTCCCGCTCTCCTCGACGATCTCGACCGCGCGCTGGGCGTCCCGCGCCTCCCGGCCCAGTACGTCGGCCAGCCGGGCGGCGTGCGGAGTACGCACGGCGACCCGCGGCCGCAGCCGGGTCCGGGCGAACTCGGCCGCGTCCTGGTCCGCGACGAGCCGGCCGGCCTCGATGCTGACGACCCGGTCGGCCACGCGGACGGCCTCCTTGGCGTCGTCGGTGGTGAAGAGGACGGCGCCGCCGAGGGAGGCGTGCCCGCGCAGCAGCCCGTGCAGCCAGCCGCGTTCGCGGGGCGGGAGTCCGGCGGCGGGCTCGTCGAGCAGCAGGGTGCACGGGTCGGCGAGCAGCGCCGCGGCCAGCCCCACCCGGCGTTCCATGCCGAGGGAGAGGGAACCGAGCCGCTGGTCCCGCAGGCCCGCGATGCCGACGACTTCGAGCATGGTGTCGGCCCGGGAGGCCGGGACCCCGGCGGCGGCGCACAGCATCCGCAGCTGGCTGCGCACCGTTCGCGAGGGATGGCCGGGGACGTCGCCGAGGAGTACGCCGACCTCACGGCCGGGGTGCGGGATCCGGTGCAGCGGGCGGCCGCGGAAGTAGGTGACCCCGCGCCCCGGTTCGAGTTCGAGCATGAGCCGCAAGGCGGTGGTCTTGCCCGAACCCGGCTCGCCGAGCAGGGCGGTCACGGCTCCCGGGCGGGCCTCGAAGCTGAGGTCGTCCACGAGGGGCGGGAGGTCTCGTCGGGGGGTGCTGGTGAGTCCGATGGCCTGGATCATCGCTTCTCTCGCGGGGTGTCAGACCGCTCTGCGGCAGCGTGAATACCAGCAGCAAGATAACGCGATATGTCCGATTTTCGAGACACCAGGCCCGTATGTGCTCCCGTGTCGACGCGGAAGCGGTTGCCGGTGTCGCCGCGTCAGACTTCCGGACGCAGCATCGGCGGGTTGAGCAGGGTCGCCCCGCCGGCACGGAACAGCTGTGCGGGCCGTCCGCCCTGACGGGTCGTCGTCCCCCCGGCCGGTACCAGGAATCCGGGAGTGCCGGTGACCTTGCGGTGGAAGTTGCGGGGGTCGAGCGCCACACCCCACACCGCTTCGTAGACCCGCCGCAGCTCGCCGACGGTGAACTCGGGCGGGCAGAAAGCGGTGGCCAGCGAGGAGTACTCGATCTTGGAGCGGGCGCGCTCCACGCCGTCGGCGAGGATGGTGGCGTGGTCGAAGGCGAGCCCGGCGGCCTCCTGGTCCTCCACGGCCAGCAGTTCGTCGATCGGGGCCCACCGCGCGCTGTTGGCGTCGCCGCCCGCACGCGGCGCGGGCAGGTCCGGAGCGAGCACCAGGTGCGCCACGCTGACGACGCGCATCCGCGGATCGCGCTTCGGATCCCCGTACGTGGCCAGCTGTTCCAGATGCGCCCCGTTGCCCGCACCGGGCTGGGCCGGGTCGTGCGCGCACAGGCCGGTTTCCTCGGAGAGCTCCCTGGCGGCGGCCGCCGCCAAGTCCTCGTCCCCGCGGACGAAACCCCCGGGCAGGGCCCAGCGTCCCTGGAACGGCTGCTCCCCCCGCCGGACGACCAGCGCACAGAGCGCATGGCGCCGCACGGTGAGCACGACCAGGTCGACGGTGACAGCGAAGGGCGGGTAGGCCGACGGGTCGTAGGGCGACATGCCGCGATCATAGTCGTCTGCCTGACGATAAACAGAGCTTTGGTGATCCTGAAGGCGGCAATCCACGGACTACCCGCCCAGCTGGAGCGCATCGGCCGCCTCCTCCACCATGCCCAGGCCGAGCCGGCTGATCCGGACGGCGAACGGCTCTCCGGCCACCCTCAGGCCCGAGAGCCTCAGGGCGCCGAGCGGAGCCCCGGCCAGGGGGACGAGGGCGACCGTGCCCGCGGGGGCGTCCGGCCGGATCCCGGCGAGGGCCGCCAGGGCGTGCACCCCGGCGGCAGCGGCCACGGCGGCGGGGCGGCAGGCCGCCGGGTGCGGGAGCGGCACACTGCCGAGAGTGCGCTGCTCGGCGGCGTACATCTCCGGCAGCCGGTACCCGAAGCTCTCCGCCGCATCGAGCAGCCCCCGCAGCAGTCCGGCGGCCTCCTTCTCGAAGCCCGCCTGGGCGAGTCCGGCGACCGCCACCGCGCTCTCGTGCGCTCGCACCGCTCCCGAGCGGTGACCGAACGGGTTGTGCCCCGGCTCCCGGAAGGCCATGCTCCGCAGGCCCCACCCGGAATCCATGACCGGGGCTCCGAGGAGGCGCGCGAGCTGTTCGGTACGCACCCGGTCGAGCAGCCCCGGGGCGAGTCGGCCGCCACCCAGCAGACCGGTGTCGAGCAGGTGGGCGGCGGCCCCGGTCAGGCGGGGCAGTGGCCTCCCGTCGGGGTGCAGGGCGGCGGCGGGCCGACCGCCGTCCGGGCCGTCGAGCCAGAACCTCTCGCGGAACCGCTCGCGCAGGTCCGCCGCCCACTCCCGCCACGCTTCGGCGCCGGGCCGCCCGCACCCCTCCAGCAGGTCGGCGCCGAGCAGGGCGGCGCGGTGGGCGTGGGCCTGGGTTTCGCAGCGCCGCGGCCCCGGGTCGGGATCGGCGAGCAGCCCGTCCTCCCCCAGCGCCGCACGCAGCCAGCCCAGGCACCGTTCGGCGGCCGGGAGCAGCCGGGCCACCTCCTCCTCGGGCAGGCCCCACCGCCGGGCCTCTGCGAGCACCGCCGGGAAGGCGAGGGTCGCCTCCGTGCCGGTGCACCCCGGTGGGAGCTGCGGGCCCCCTCCGCGCAGCGGCCCCGGGATCATGCCCGCATCGGGCCCGCGGCCTCCGGTCTGGGTCCGGGCCAGGGTGCGCAGGGTGGCCGCGGCCAGCCCGGTCCCGAGGGGCAGCGCCATCCTGGCGGCCCACAGGGATTCCGCCGGGGCCAGTCCGAGCCGCCACGGCACCCCCGCCGCGACGAAGGCGTCGGCCGGTTCGTCCCGGTCGCGCAGCAGCAGCGCTCCGAGGTCCGCGACGCTGGAGCGGAACCATGCCTCGGCCCGCGGGTCGTCCCCCTCGGCCCGGGCGTCGGCCAGCGGATTGGCCACCTGGCCGGCCGGAGCCCGCACGGCGCGGGCCCGGCTGGTCCGCAGCTCGATGGTGCGGGACTCGCCGGGTGCGAGCTCCAGCTGCCAGCGCAGCAGCCCGGCCGAGGCGAGCGCGTCGTCCGGGGCCGGGTCGGCGGCGACGACGGCCTGGGCCTCCGCGCTGCTCCAGCGCAGCCCTGCCGCGTGGACCCCGGCGGGCAGCTCCGGCCCGGAGCGGCCTGCGGCCACCGCGGCCAGTTCGGCCAGGTCGGTGCCGAGCGACAGCTCCACCGGAAGCCGTACCGGACGGGTGGTGAAGCTGCGCAGGGTGATCCGCTCGGTGCCGTCGGCGTGCCGGACCCGCTCCACCCCGATGTCGGGATCGGGGCCCGCTTCGGCTCCGGTGCGGACGGTCGCGGTGAACGCGGCCCGGTCCGCGCCGAGGCTGCGCCCCTGGACGGCGACGGGATCCCGGCCGCCGACGCGCAGCACGCAGCGTGAGAGCAGTCGGCGCCCCGAGTGGTAGATCCCGTCGATCCCCTGGCCGGTGAGCTGGCCGTGCTCGGGCGAGATGACAAGGCAGGGCGCGGCGACGCAGATGACGGCGCCGTGCACCGGCGGCAACTCGGGCCTGCGGGCGGGCGGTACGGGGTGGGCCATGGGTCGCCTTGTCTGGGCTGTCTTCGTCCGGGCTGCGTTCCTCCGGGCTGTCTTCGCTCCGGTGGGTTTGGCCGGGCGGCGGAGCGGACGGGGCCCCACCGCCTTCCAGGGGAACGCCCCGGCCCCCGCCCGGGTCACGGTGCGGTGGCACGACCGGACCCCCGGTGGAGCAAGCCCGGGGCGGAGCCGGAGAGCAGAGCGCAGGTGGAGCGGACCTCGCAAGGCGGTGCCCGCGACGCTCCGGATCCGGCGCACCGCCCCGGCCCGGTCCCGGCTCACTGCTCGCTCCCCGCGCTGCGACGGGACGCGCGGCGCCCCTGTGGTCCCCGGCGCCCCGGCGGCCGGGTGGCGGCCGCACGCTTGCGGCGCGGTTCCCTGCGCCGCCGTTCCTCGCGCAGGCAGGCCCGCAGCCCTTCCGGGTCGATGCCTTCGTTGCAGGCGTGGTGGAGGAGCTGGGCGAAGCGGTATTCGGCGTCGGCCTCCAGGGCCATTCCGAGGGCGATCCGGGCGGTCGGCTCGTCCCCGGTGGACCAGGAGACCCACCCGGCGAGGGTGAGCGGGGCGGCGGCGTGCTCCCCGTAGGCGCCGACGCAGCGCCGGGCCAGGGCCCGCCACAGGCGGAGGGCGGGGGCGGCCTCCTCGTCCTCCATCCATTCGGCGGCGATGTCGCGGATCTCCCGGTCCTGGAGGCCGAGGATCAGTGAGGCCGCCTCGTCGTGCCCGAGCAGGGCGTCGTCCCAGTCGTCGGCCCGTGGGCCCGTCTCGACGGGCGGCGCGAGCGTCATCCGCTGCATCAGAGTGCGGGCCAGGGTGACCGTCTCGGCGCCGACCTCCTGGCGGGTCGCCCCGTCGAGGATCTTCGGCACGAGGGCGGCGGCCGCCCGGTCCAGAGCCCGTTCCATTTCGGCGGCCACCGGCCCCCGCAGGGGTGTCAGGCGGCCTTCGATCTCGCGGAGGGAGCCGCGTACCTGCAGTCCGGCGAAGGTCGCGGTGGCCGCCATGACGGAGGTCCCGGTCGCGGCCAGCGGCCTGCCCTCGGCCGGGCAGCAGCGCTCGTCGGGGCAGCAGTACGACCAGTACCGCCCGCCGGAGAGGCAGAGCGCCTCCAGTACGGGGACGTCGAGCGCCCCGCAGGCCAGCCGGATGCGCTGGGCGAGCGGCCTCAGCCGGGTCATCACCCGCTGGCCGCTCTCGCCGCCGGCCGGGTCCTGGCACAGGAAGACGACGATGCCGTCGGGCTTGCCCCCGCGCCGCTCGCTGCCCCGCACCAGGCACTCGGCGGCCTGACGGGCGGTGTCCTCCCACTCCGCGGGGGCGGTGGGGATGCCGACGCGGAGCCGGCCGCCGAAGCGCCCGCCCTCGCCGTGCACGGCGACCATGACGAGGGAGTCGGTGGGATGGAAGCCGAGCATGTAGGGCAGCGCGTCGGCCAGTTCGGCCGGGCTGCGCAGGGTGATCTGCGGACCGGTGGCGGAGCCGGGCCGTCCGGACGGCCCGGACGGGCTGAGGGAGGGCCGGTCGGACGGGGTGCGCGGTTCGTGGTTGTTCGTCATGGCTCGACGGTCCCGTGCACGGTCCGATCCGGAAACCCCTGTGGATAAGTGTTGATCGTTCAACATCCACAGGCTCGGCCGGGCATTGGCGCGATGTCACAGGCATCGGGTTGCATGGGGGCATGAACGCAGACCTGAGGTCCTCGGCCGACTCCGTACTGGCCCGTCTCGTGGGCGACCCCACGGGCACGGCCCGACTGCGCGAGGACCAGTGGCGCGCGATCGAGGCCCTCGTCGCGCACAAGCGGCGCGCCCTGGTCGTCCAGCGCACCGGCTGGGGCAAGTCCGCCGTGTACTTCGTCGCCACCTCGCTGCTGCGCGCGGCCGGCGCCGGCCCCACGGTCATCGTCTCGCCGCTGCTCGCGCTGATGCGCAACCAGGTGGAGGCGGCCGCCCGCGCCGGGATCCACGCCCGCACCATCAACTCGGCCAACCCCGAGGAGTGGGAGACCATCCAGGGCGAGGTGGCGGCGGGCGAGGTCGACGTCCTGCTGGTCAGCCCGGAGCGGCTCAACAACCCTGATTTCCGCGACCAGGTACTGCCCAAGCTCTCCGCCGCGACCGGCCTGCTCGTCGTGGACGAGGCCCACTGCATCTCCGACTGGGGCCACGACTTCCGCCCCGACTACCGGCGACTGCGCACGATGCTGGCCGATCTGCCGCCCGGCGTTCCGGTTCTGGCCACGACCGCCACGGCCAACGCCCGGGTGACCGCGGACGTCGCTGAGCAGCTGGGCACCGGAGCGGGCACGGACGCGCTGGTACTGCGCGGCCCGCTGGACCGCGAGAGCCTCAGCCTCGCGGTGCTGACCCTGCCCGACGCCGCCCACCGGCTCGCGTGGCTCGCGGACCACCTCGGGGAGCTTCCGGGTTCCGGGATCATCTACACCCTGACGGTGGCCGCCGCCGAGGAGGTCACCGCGTACCTGCGCCACCGCGGGCACACGGTGTCCTCGTACACCGGCAAGACGGAGAACGCCGAGCGCCAGCAGGCGGAGGAGGACCTCCAGGCCAACCGGGTCAAGGCCCTGGTGGCCACCTCGGCCCTCGGGATGGGCTTCGACAAGCCGGACCTCGGCTTCGTGGTGCACCTGGGCTCCCCCTCCTCCCCCATCGCCTACTACCAGCAGGTCGGCCGGGCCGGCCGCGGCGTGGAGCACGCGGAGGTCCTGCTGCTGCCGGGCCGTGAGGACGAGGCGATCTGGCAGTACTTCGCCTCGGTGGCCTTCCCGCCCGAGGAGCAGGTGCGCCGCACCCTGGACGTCCTGGCGCAGGCGGGCCGCCCGCTGTCGCTGCCCGCCATGGAGCCGCTGGTCGACCTGCGGCGCACCAGGCTGGAGACCATGCTCAAGGTCCTCGACGTGGACGGCGCCGTGCACCGGGTCAAGGGCGGCTGGACCTCGACGGGCGAGCCCTGGGTGTACGACACCGAGCGCTACGCCTGGGTGGCCCGTCAGCGGGCCGCCGAGCAGCAGGCGATGCGCGACTACGCGGCGACCGCCGGCTGCCGGATGGAGTTCCTGCGCCGCCAGTTGGACGACGAGGAGGCGGCGCCCTGCGGCCGCTGCGACAACTGCGCCGGCGCCCGCTTCACGGCGGGAGTCTCGGACGCGGCTCTGGACACCGCCCGTGGTGAGCTGAGCCGGCCGGGCGTGGAGCTGGAGCCGCGCAAGATGTGGCCGACGGGCCTCGCCGCGGTCGGTGTGGACCTCAAGGGCCGTATCCCCGCAGGTGAACAGGCCGCCGCGGGACGGGCTCTCGGCCGGCTCTCCGACATCGGCTGGGGCAACCGGCTGCGGCCGATGCTCGACCCCCATGCTCCGGATCAGCCGGTTCCGCAGGACGTGGCGCAAGCCGTGGTGGCCGTACTCGCCGACTGGGCGCGCGGGCCGGGCGGTTGGGCCTCGGGGGCGCCGGACGCACCGGCCCGGCCTGTGGGAGTGGTGTACCTGCCTTCGCGCAGCCGTCCCCAGCTGGTCGGCTCGCTCGCGGCGCGGATCGCCGAGGTCGGGCGGATCCCGCTGCTCGGTTCGCTCGCGTACACGGATCAGGTCCCGGAGTTCGGGCTGCCTTCCTCCAACAGCGCCCAGCGGGTGCGTGGACTCCACCAGGCCCTGACCGTCCCTCCGGCGCTGGCGGAGACAGTGGCGCAGGCGCAGGGCCCGGTGTTCCTCGTGGACGACCGCGCGGAGAGCGGATGGACCCTCGCGGTGGCCGCACGGCTGCTGCGGAAGGCCGGGGCAGAGGGTGTGTTTCCGCTGGTGCTGGCACTCCAGGGGTAGCCGAGGAGTCGTCAGCGGCGTGGCGGGGCAAGGATATGAACGGCATACCGGCGAATTCCGGTCGGCGGCGCCAATTGCTCGTTGCCGCATGCTCTTGGGCCACGCGAGAATTGGGGTGCTCCCGCTCGGCTCGACGGCGCTCTCTTGAGCCCTGCCGCGGCGTGCCCGCACTCCAGCTGTGCCCGTCCGCGGGCGTGTACCCGAAGGGAGGACCGTGACCTTCGGATTCGCCCCGCCCTCGACGACGTCACTGACAACGGCCGCCGGTGGCAGAAGCAGGCACGGCAGACTGCTGGAACCCGCCGAGTGGACGGCGGCGGGCATACCTCTGCTGAGCAATCCACGCGAGATCGTCAGTGGACTGCACTCCCGCCACAGCCCCGAGCTCTCCACCGCGGTGATCGCCGTCCTCGGTCCGGACGAACGGCTGGTCGCCAGCGCCTCCTTCGTGCAGCGGGCGACCTCGGCGGACGGCTGGGACTACCGCAACGCCCTCCTGGCGCGGCTGCGCCGCGTCCTCCCCCACGACCTGCGGCGCCGCACCCCGGTACGGACGGCCGTGCTGATGTACTGCCGCGAGGGCGACGAGCGCTGGACCGAGGAGGACGGTGCCTGGATGTGGGGGCTGCGGGACGCCTGCACCCTGCACGGGCTGCGCTGTGGCGCGTACATCACGCTGACCCGGGGCGGCTGGCAGGTGCTCGGCGAAGGCCGGGGCGGCCGGCACCCGAGCTCGGCCTCACGGCCCGGACGGCTCGGTGACACCGCGGCCGAGTTCGCTCCGATGACCCTTCGGACCGGCGGCGGCGCGAATGAGGCCCTGCGCCACACCGCCGCGCGCTGATCCCGGACGCGCACTCACCCCGGAGCCACGCCGGCCCCGGACGCACGCCGGGCCAGGGCACACCGACCCCGGGCGCACACTGACGGTCCGGCACGGGACATCAGCGGGGCCGGCGCCCGGCCGGCCCCACCCCATGCCCCCGCCCCGCGCTCGCGCCGGGTCACGGGGTGTCAGACGCCCGCGCCCAGCACGCTGTTGATCTGCTGCGGGTCCCCGCACACGATGAGCAGCGCGCCCGCTCGGGCGAGTGCGACCGGCAGCGCGGCGGCGGCCGCCTCGACCGGTCCGCCGTTCGCCGCGAAGACCACGACGGGACGGCCGGCGGCACGCTTGACCTGCGCCGCGTCCGCGTAGAAGACGTCGTCCCGGGCATCATGCTGGGCCCAGTACGCGGTCTCGCCGAAGGACAGTTCGTGAGCGGCCCACGGGTGCGGGTCGCCGGTGGTGAGCACCAGGATGTCACCGGGGGCGCGCCCGGTGTCGAGCAGCAGGTCGACGGCCTCTTCGGCCGCGTCCAGCGCACCCTCGGCGGAGGCCGGGATCAGCTGGATCTGCGGCACCGCCGCAGAGACGGACGGTGCGGTCGTGGCTGCGGAAGCAGGTCCCGGGGCGGTGGCCTGCGGCGCGCGCTGCGCGGGCGGTGCGGGCCGGGCGGGACCGGGGCGCCCGGGCCGCGGAACTGCGGCGGGACGCGGACCAGGTACGGGGCGGGGGGTCTGCGCGGTGCGGCTCGCGGCCGGGGTGACGCGGGGACCCTGGGCACTCTCGTGAATCTGAGGCTCCTCGGGGGTGAGAGGCATGAGTTGATGTCTATCAAACACCGGTACGAAACGTACCGGCGGGTGGCACGTGGACGCGATCAGAAATCGAAGCCGAGTTGGCCTCCGTTTTCCAGTTCCAGCGCTTCCTCGCTGCGGCGCACCTTCTTCAAGTGGCGCCAGCGGGGCAGTGCATCGAGGTAGGCCCAGGAGAGCCGGTGGTAGGGCGTGGGCCCCCGCTCCTCCAGCGCTGCCCGGTGCACCGGCGAGGGATAGCCTGCGTTGTCGGCGAAGGCGAAGTCCTCGAAGCCGCCGCCCAGTTCACCGAGCTGGGCCATCATCCGGTCGCGCCTGACCTTGGCGATCACCGAGGCCGCCGCGACGGCGACGCAGGACTGGTCTCCCTTGATCACCGTACGGACCCGCCAGGGCCCGCCGAGGTAGTCGTGCTTGCCGTCGAGGATCACCGCGTCGGGCCGTACCGGCAACGCCCCCAGGGCGCGCTCCGCGGCAAGCCTCAGGGCGGCGGTCATCCCGAGCTCGTCGATCTCCTCGGGGGAGGCGTGCCCGAGGGCGGAGGCGGTGACCCACTTCTCCAGGACGTCGAGGAGCGCATCACGTCGCTTGTGGGTGAGCAGCTTGGAGTCGGTCAGCCCTTCGGGCGGCCGGCGCAGACCGGTGATCGCCGCACATACGGTGACCGGACCGGCCCAGGCCCCGCGTCCGACTTCGTCGACCCCGGCGATGATCTTGGCGCCGGTGGTTGCGCGGATCGAGCGCTCGACGGTGTGGGTGGGTGCTTCGTACGGCATGGCGCCAGCAAGGTTACGCCGCCCCGCGCCGCCTGCACACCCCGGCCCGGGCGCAGTCCGTCCTGCGCCTCACGCCCTGAGCAGCGGGACCATCACCTGGTCGATCAATTCCGCGATGTCCGGATCGGCCCATTCGCTCCCGCACACCTTCGCGCGATACATCAGCATCGCCGGAATCACGTCGATCACAAGCGGCCCCGTCGCATCCGGGCGGACGTCACCCCGTGCGATGCCGCGCCGCAGGAGCTCCCCGATCAACCGGTGGGCGGGTTCGTGAAGCCCTGCCCGGATCACGTCATGGAAGCGGCCCGCATGGGCGTGATCGCATTCGTGAAGGACTGCCCGCAGGGCCTGACCTGCCCGGGACTCCATCACGTCACGCATCCGCACACACAAACGGAAGAGGTCGTCCCGGATCGATCCGAGATCGGGCACCGCCCCGACCGGAGGCAGCCCGGTCCGCAGCACCTCGGCCACCAGGTCGGCCTTCGAGGGCCAGCGCCGGTAGAGGGCTGCCTTGCCCGTGTGGGCGGCCGCCGCGACCCCTTCCATGGTGAGCGCGTTCCAGCCCACCGTGCTCAACTGCTCCAAGGCGGCGTCGAGGATCGCCCGTTCGAGTTCAGGACCCCGCCTGCGTCCCGGTGGCGTGGACGGCATGACCGACCAGCGCGAACCCACCATCACCCCTACCTCCGACCGGCCCCGACGGCCGCTCGCACGCATTTTCAGCCTTAGTGAACGGTTGCGTTCACTAACCGCGGTCTCCTACCGTGGTCCCCCGGTGAACGGATGCGTTCACTATTTCACTATGGGGGGTACCACGGTGAAAAGCTCTCAACTCGCCCCGTCCCGAATACCGGGCGCCGCCCGCCGGGAAGGGCGCCCCGGTGTGGCGCTCGCCGTCATCGCCGCATGTCAGCTCATGGTCGTCCTCGACGCGACGATCGTGAACATCGCACTCCCGCACATCCAGACCGCGCTCTCCTTCTCGACCACCGACCTCTCCTGGGTGATCAGCGCCTACACGCTCGCCTTCGGAGGCCTGCTCCTGCTCGGCGGCCGGGCCGGCGACATCCTCGGACGCCGCCGGGTCTTCCTGACCGGCATCCTGCTCTTCACCCTGGCCTCCCTGCTCGGCGGCTTCGCCCAGGAACCCTGGCAGCTGCTGGCCGCCCGCGCCCTCCAAGGCGTCGGCGGCGCGATCGCCTCGCCGACCTCGCTCGCCCTGATCACCACGACCTTCGCCGAAGGGCCCGCGCGCAACCGCGCCTTCGGGGTGTTCGCCGCGGTCTCCGCGGGCGGCGGTGCGATCGGCCTGCTGGCCGGCGGCATGCTGACCGAATGGCTCGACTGGCGCTGGGTGCTCTTCGTCAACGTGCCGATCGGCCTGCTGATCGCCGTGCTCACCCCGCTGTACATCACCGAGTCCGAGCGCCACCCGGGCCGCTTCGACATCGCCGGCGCCCTGACCTCCACCGGCGGCATGGCCTCCCTCGTCTACGGGTTCATCCGTGCCTCCGAGGACGGCTGGCGCGACGGGCTCACCCTCGTCTCGTTCGCCGCGGCCGTCATCCTGCTCGCGCTGTTCGTGGCCATCGAGTCACGGGCCCACGAGCCGATCATCCCGCTGCGGATGTTCGCCGACCGCAACCGCGCCGGAACGTACCTGATCATGCTCGGCCTGGCCGCCGCGATGTTCGGCATGTTCTTCTTCATCGTCCAGTTCGTGCAGAACGTGCTCGGTTTCTCGCCGATCCAGTCGGGACTCGGCTTCCTGCCCGTGACCGCCGCGATCATCACCGCCGCCGGCCTCTCCCAGCGCTTCCTGCCGCGGCTCGGCCCCAAGCCGTTCATGGTGGCCGGATCGGCGCTCACCGGCGTGGGACTCGCCTGGCTGACCCTCATCCGGACCGACAGCTCGTACGTCTCCGGAGTGCTCGGGCCGATGCTGCTGTTCGGCTTCGGCATGGGCCTGAACTTCGTGACCCTGACCCTCACCGCCGTCTCCGGGGTGGCGCAGCGGGAGGCCGGCGCGGCCTCCGGGCTGCTCAACGCCAGCCAGCAGGTGGGCGGCTCGCTCGGCCTGTCGATCCTGGTCACCGTCTTCGGCACGTCGAGCCGCAACGAGGCGCACGAGCAGGTTCCGGAC
Source organism: Streptomyces sp. NPDC006326 (assembly GCF_040612915.1). Lineage (NCBI taxonomy): Bacteria > Bacillati > Actinomycetota > Actinomycetes > Kitasatosporales > Streptomycetaceae > Streptomyces > Streptomyces sp. NPDC006326. Next base: position 24,979 of record NZ_JBEXRC010000027.1, read on the forward strand.
TTCCTGCAGCACGCGGATCCGGATCAGCTGGCGGCCTTCAAGCAGACCGGACGACTGCCGGACCCCTGGGGCGACCTCGTCCTGACCCAGGGCATCTCCACCGCCTTCATGGCGGCCGTGGCCATGGCCGGGCTCGCCCTGGCCACCGCGCTGATCGTGATCCGGGTACGCAAGAGCGACCTGGCCGCACTCAACGGGGCCGCCGCCGAGGCCGGTCCGCCGGCCTGAACCGGCCCCGTACCGGCAGGCCCGGCCGCGCGATCCTTTCCCGCGGCCGGGCCTGCCGTATGCGTACGCCTCTCTGCAGCGGCGCGCCTACTCCACCGGGCGGGCAAAGGTCCCGAGCCGCGAGCAGACCTCGTACGAGGCGGTCACCGGGCGCTCCTGGAGGATCTTCCTGGCCCGGTACTCGCCGAGGCTCATGGCGTACCAGGGCAGGTGACGGTCCTTCGCCATCTCGTCGTTGATCCCGCGCAGGGCGCAGGACCGGCGGGGCTCCGGCAACCGGTCCAGCGCGGGAACCGCGTCCGCGGACAGGGACTGGAAGTAGGCCAGGTCGATCTTGTCGACCCGCTGGTAGCGGGCCACGTTCTGCTCGGCCACCAGCCCGTCCGGGGACATCAGTCCGAAGACCAGCACGCCGCCCGCCGCACTCGCGGCCACCGCCCGCGGCAGCCAGCGCGCACCGAAGACGCCTGCGGCCATGATCAGTACGATCACCAGCCCGAGCCACAGCTCCATGGCGGCCACGGACACCCGCAGCCGGGTCAGGCCGTAGGCGTCCACGTACAAGTCCATGCGGCGCAGCGCGGAAGCGACCACCACCAGGGTGAGCGCGCACAGCGTGCCGAGCACGACCCGTATGAACCGCCGGTCGCCGGCTCCTCCGCGCGGCGCCCAGCGCAGGGCGAGCGCGATCACGGCGAGGGTGAGCAGGGTCGCCCAGAGCAGCTGCCAGAAACCCTGGCGGGCGTACTCGGAATACGTGAGGCCGGTACTCTCCAGGACCTTGTCGTAGCCGCCGAACAGGACGGCCAGCTGGACCGCGTTGAAGCCGGCGAAGAGCAGGTTGAGCAGGACGAGCGGAAGCGCCCATTCGACGCGCGACCGGGCCTTCCCGGGGGCCACGCGGATACGGTCCCAGCGCGAGGGCGCGGCGGCGGTGCGCGCGGCGGCCAGCGCGAGCAGGGTCCCGAGCAGGAACAGCAGGAAGCGCACCGGGCCGTCGCCGACGGACACCTCCGGCATCAACCCGCCCAGCAGATCGGCGAAGGCGGCGTCGGCGGAGGCGAACAGGGCGCCGAACAGCACCAGCAGGACGGCGGCCACCGCGACCGCCTTGGCCACCGGTACCCACCGCTCCCGGTCCACCCCGCTGCCCCGCGCGCGCAGTCCGGCCCAGGCCCAGCGGGCGCCGAGCACGGCGGCGTCGAGGAGGCCGAGCGGGCTGAGCAGGACACCGGGCCAGGTGCGGCTGCCGTGCAGGGCGAGGGCGCCCAGCAGGACGGCCGCGAGCAGCGCCAGGGTGGAGGGCCAGCCGGCGTCGCGCAACGCGGGCACGGCGAGGAGCAGAAGACAGCCGGCCGCCCACGCGAGGGTCCACGGCCGGGCGCCGCGCCGGGCCGTGCGCGCGGCGGCGTACGCGGCAACGACGGCCGGCACCGCCGCGAGCAGCAGGCCCGGGCCCAGGCCCTCGCCGAGGAGGAGCGCCGCTGCGACTCCGGTGGCGATGGCCGAGACGAGGACGGCGGTGCCGATGGGCGCGGCGTCGGCGGGACGGGCGGCCACCGCCCAGCCCAGCGGGGCGGCGGACCAGGCCCCGCTCCGGGCGCGCTGTTGGCGGGTCTGATAGGTCTGCCACGCGCGGGGGTCCCACCCCGGGGGCGGCCCGGCCGGGGCCGGCGCCTCGTCCCGCGCGCCGCCGCGCTCCTGCTCGGCCGGTCCGGACACGGCAGCTGCCGTCGGCTCACCGGCCCTGCCGGGCACCGCCGCTGCCGTCGCCTGCTCGGCGGCCTTCTCGGCCCTTCCCTCGGCGGTTCCCTCGGCCGTTCCCTCGTCCGCTCTCTCGGACTCCGACATCGGCTCCCCTCCCCTGTCGGCCGCCCCCGCGATCCGGTGGGGGCGGCGAAGCGGACAGAGTAGGTCCGTGACGTGCGGCTTCGACCAGTCGGAGGGGCGCCCTGTGGCAGGACCGTGACAATCCGCGGCCTGGTCCCGCCGGGCCGCGGCACACGGGCGCGTCAGCGCGCGGCCGCCTCCGGGAGCCAGTCCGGAAGGGGCTCCGTGCGGGCCAGCCAGGCGGCCGGCAGCACCTCGTCCCCGCGCGCCCCCAGCACCCCGCCGACGATCGCGCAGGTCGTGTCCACGTCCCCGCCGACCTGCGCGGTGGTCCAGAACGCCCGCTCGTAGTCGTCCAGCGAGCGGGCCGCCGACCACAGCGCGAACGGCACGGTGTCATGGGCGCTCGTGCGCCGGCCGCAGCCCAGCACCGCCGCGACGGTGGTCGCGTCGCCGTAGTCCAGCATGTCCCGCGCGCGCCGCAGTCCTGCGCCCACTGCGCTGCGCGGCACCAGAGCGATCACCCCGTCCAGGAGGTCCTCGGCCTTCGGCGGCCCGTCCGGGGACGCCGCCAGTGCCGCGGCCGCGGCGACGGCCATGGCGCCGCAGACCGCCTCGCGGTGCTGGTGCGTGGTGTAGGCGGAGATCTCCGCCTGGTGGGTGGCCTGCTCGGGGTCGTCGGCGTACCAGGCGCCGAGCGGGGCGATGCGCATGGCCGCCCCATTGCCCCAGGAGCCCTGGCCGTTGAACAGTTCGGCGGCCAGCGTGCGCCAGTCCTGGCCCTCCCGGACGAGGCGCAGCATCCGGTTCACGGCGGGCCCGTAACCGCGGTCGAAGTCGTGGTGGTGGGCGAAGGAGCTCGCCAGTGCGTCCTGGTCGATGCGTCCGTGTTCGGCGAGGACGGCCACCACCGAGCAGGCCATCTCGGTGTCGTCGGTCCACTGCCACGGGTCGGAGCCGACGGGCAGCTCACGCCGCTTGAGCAGGGGGTAGTTCACGGGGACGAAGTACTGGGAGCCCAGGGCGTCACCCAGGGCCAGCCCGCGGAGGCTGGCCATGGCGCGTGCATGGCGCCGTTCGGAGGAGGAGTCAGCGGTCATCCCGCGTCACTTTAGCCGTCCAGGTCGTAAGGCTCCGGTGTGGTCCAGCGCTCAAACGGGCGGTCCAGCCGGTACCGGCCGTCCGGGCCGAGCTGGAGCACCCGGAATTCTCCGTTTCCAGGATTGGACAGGCACTCGAATTCCGCCACCGACCAGTGGAACCAGCGCATGCAGAACAGCCGCATCGTCAGCCCGTGGGTGACCAGCAGCACGTTCGGCGGATGGTCGGGGGCCTCGAAGCTGCGGTAGAGGCTTTCGAGGAACGATCCGACCCGGTCGTAGACGTCGGCGCCCGACTCGCCCTGCGCGAAGCGGTAGAAGAAGTGGCCGTACCGGTCCCGGTACGCCTTCTGCAGGCGCACGTCCTCGTGGTCCTGCCAGTTCCCCCAGTCCTGCTCGCGCAGCCTCGGCTCCTCGCGCATCCGCACACGGGTGGGGTCCAGGCGCAGGTCGCGGAAGGTCTGCAGGGTGCGGCGGTACGGGGAGACGTACGCGCTGATCCGCTCGTCGCCGAAGAGCTCGCGCAGGCGTACGCCCGCCTCTGCGGCCTGCTCGTGCCCGCGCCGGGTCAGCCGCAGGGCGTGGTCGGGCTCCCGCTCGTACACCGTGTCGTCGGCATTGCCCTCCGATTCCCCGTGCCGGACAAGGACGATGCGCTGTGGTCGTACCATTCCACGACCCTATTCGGCCATCGTCGGACCGGACGCCCGGGCACGCCGGAGGGCCCTGCGATGGTCGTACGGTCATACCGTCCAGGAGGGTTCGAGGTCGACGACATCCCCGGTGAGGGCCTCGACGTCGGCCTCCGTCTGGGCGCGCAGGGAGAGCCGCTCGACCCGCTCCTGGCGGTACTTGCCGTGCTCGCCGGCCGCGTGCCACATGGACAGGACGAGGAACTCCCGGCCCGGGGCCTCGCCGAAGAGGCCCCGGATCATCCCGGGGGAGCCGGCCATGGCCGGATTCCACACCTTCTCCTGCATCAGGGCGAAGTGGTCCACCCTGCCCTCCCGCACCCGGGTGTGCGCCACGCGGACGACGTCCGCATCGGTGAAGCGCGGCTCGAAGCCGGTCTTCACATCGAAGCGGTGATCGAAGAGCGTGACCCGCGCATCGGTGTAGGTGCCGTTCTGGGCGGCCGCCAGCCGGTCGTGGGAGCGAGCCATGAAGGAGTCGTAGAAGGACCGGCTCTCCCAGAACGCGAAAACATGCGCGACCCCCTGCCGTCCCCTGCTCCAGCCGCCGCCCTGACCCCGGAATCCCGGCTCGCCGGGCAGCCCCGCCCATTTGCGCTGCCCACGCTCGAACCCGCGTCGGTCCGTCACCGTGCAGCGAATCCACTTGACCAGCACTGCGCCATGGTACGGGCCCGGCGCGGCCCCGGTCAGTCCCCAGCGCGGTTGATCCGCTCCAGTTCCTCCGCATCCCGCCCGGACAGCCGAAGCCCGAACTCCCGGTCGAGCAGGGCGAGCAGCTCGGCGGGCTCGACGGACTGCCGCTCGCTCCGCCCGTCGGGATACAGGCGGGTGAGCTCCCGTCCGACGAGCGCCCGGCGGACGCCGTCTCCGGGGAGCTGGACGACCACCTTGCCGAGGAACGCGGATCGGGGGTGGGAGGAGCTGTAGTGGTTCAGCACGACGTAGTCGACGGGGTGGTAGCGCTGCGGGGAGAACGCGTACAAGTCCCGCCAGGCGCCGTCGCGGAGCAGGCACAGCGCGAGGATGCCGTCCTCCTCCGCGCGGACTGTGTACGTCCACTCCCCCTGCGCCACCTCGGTTCCGGGCCGCGCCAGCGGGACCGGCTCGACCGGGCCCTGGTGACCGAAACCGGCGTCGCAGAGCCAGGGTTCACCCTCGACGGTGACGACGAGTACGGCGTGCGTCACCGCGAGCAGGGAGTCGCCCCGGGTGCGGTTGCGGGCGCCGCGCCCGGAAACCTCGAAGCCGATCCGCTCCAGGGCAGCGGCGAGCAGCGAGTTCTGCTCGTAGCAGTAGCCGCCGCGGCGGCCGTGCACGAGCTTGTCCTCGATGGCCTTGACGCCCAGCTCGACGGGGCGGCCCAGCAGGACGTCCAGGTTCTCGAAGGTGATGGCAGCGGTGTGGGCCCGGTGCACTGCGTACAACGTCGGGAGGTCCGCCCGGAGTTCCCCGCCGCCGCCGACGGGCCCTGCGTACCCGATCCGCTCCAGATAGGCGTCGAGGTCCAGCTCGTCACCGCTCCACATGTCTCCCCCGCTCCCTTGCACACCCGTAGACCCGGACCCGACACCGAAGCGGGAACCGGCACACCCCGGTCACCGCTCCTCGGTGCGCCGGCATGGCCAACTTGCCCACACGGTGCGCTATTCCCGCCCGTCGGCGCCGTTGCCCGCGGACCTTGCCGAAGCCGATGAAACGATCGGGGTGCGCCGCGCACGCCAAGGCCGGCTCGTGCAGTGCGTCCACAACTCGCCCGCCTCGACCGCCGCGCAGATGAGGTGGCGCAGGCTCGCCGGACCTTGGAGCGGGCCATCGCGACGGCGGAACGAGCCGTTTGACAGGCGGACGGTAAGGCCCGGCCAGGGGCAGGGGCGACCGCATGCAAGAGGGGCGTCAGCGCACGGCTGACGCCCCTCTCACCGGGGACTACGCGTCAGGGCCGAGGCCGCCGGGTGCTGCACTCGGCGGCGGCCCGTCCGGCTCTCAGCTGCAGCCGCTGGTCGAGCCGCAGCCCTCGCAGATGTAGCAGGAGCCTGCGCGCTGCATCTTCGTACCGCACGAGAAGCAGAGCGGGGCGTCCGCGGAGACACCGAGCTGCATCTCGACCAGTTCGGCGTTGGAGTGCGCCGTCTTCGGGGCCGGGACCGGGGCGGCCTCGACCGGCTTCGGAGCCGGGACCGCGGCCAGCGGGGCCGACTGGGCCAGGGACTCGGTGTCGAGCTCCTCCTCAAGGGGCTCGTACGAGCCGGTCTCCAGGTGGCGCTGACGCTCCTCGGCGGTGTGGATGCCGAGCGCCGAGCGGGTCTCGAACGGCAGGAAGTCCAGCGCCAGGCGGCGGAAGATGTAGTCGACGATCGACTGCGCCATCCGCACGTCCGGGTCGTCCGTCATGCCGGCCGGCTCGAAGCGCATGTTGGTGAACTTCGAGACGTAGGTCTCCAGCGGGACCCCGTACTGCAGACCGACCGAGACCGCGATCGAGAAGGCGTCCATCATGCCGGCGAGGGTCGAACCCTGCTTGGACATCTTCAGGAAGACCTCGCCCAGACCGTCGTCCGGGTAGGAGTTCGCGGTCATGTAGCCCTCGGCGCCACCGACGGTGAAGGAGGTGGTGATGCCGGGGCGGCCCTTGGGGAGGCGCTTGCGGACGGGGCGGTACTCGATGACCTTCTCGACCGCCGCGCGGATGGTCTCCTCGGTCTTCTCGGTGACCTGGGCCTTCTCCTCTTCCTTCTTCTTCGCGGAGAGGGGCTGGCCGACCTTGCAGTTGTCGCGGTAGATCGCGAGCGCCTTGACGCCCAGCTTCCACGCCTCGAAGTAGATCTCCTCGATCTCCTCGACGGTCGCCGTCTCCGGCATGTTGACCGTCTTCGAGATCGCGCCGGAGATCCAGGGCTGGATCGCGGCCATCATCCGGACGTGGCCCATCGGGGAGATGGAGCGCTCGCCCATGGCGCAGTCGAAGACCTCGTAGTGCTCGGTCTTCAGGCCGGGGGCGTCGATCACGTTGCCGTGCTCGGCGATGTGGGCGACGATCGCCTCGATCTGCTCCTCCTGGTAGCCCAGGCGGCGCAGGGCCTGCGGGACGGTGCCGTTGACGATCTGCATCGAGCCGCCGCCGACGAGCTTCTTGAACTTGACCAGGGCCAGGTCCGGCTCGACACCGGTGGTGTCGCAGGACATCGCGAGGCCGATGGTGCCGGTCGGCGCGAGGACGGAGGCCTGGGAGTTGCGGAAGCCGTTCTTCTCGCCGAGACGCAGGACGTCCTGCCAGGCCTCGGTGGCCGCGGCCCAGATCGGGGTGTCCAGGTCGTCGGTGCGCGGGGCGACGGCGTTGGCGTCGGCGTGCTGCTTCATGACGCGCTTGTGGGCCACGGCGTTGCGGGCGTAGCCGTCGTACGGGCCGACGATGGCGGCGAGCTCGGCGGAGCGCTTGTACGCGGTGCCGGTCATCAGCGAGGTGATCGACGCGGCGAGGGTGCGGCCGCCGTCCGAGTCGTACGCGTGGCCCGTGGCCATCAGCAGGGCGCCGAGATTGGCGTAGCCGATGCCCAGCTGGCGGAAGGCGCGGGTGTTCTCGCCGATCTTCTGCGTGGGGAAGTCCGCGAAGCAGATCGAGATGTCCATCGCCGTGATGACGAGCTCGACGACCTTCGAGAAGCGCTCGGCGTCGAAGGACTGGTTGCCCTTGCCGTCGTCGTTCAGGAACTTCATCAGGTTCAGCGAGGCGAGGTTGCAGGACGTGTTGTCCAGGTGCATGTACTCGCTGCACGGGTTGGACGCGGTGATGCGGCCGGACTCGGGGCAGGTGTGCCAGTGGTTGATCACACCGTCGTACTGGATGCCCGGGTCGGCGCAGGCCCACGCGGCCTCGGCCATCTTGCGGAAGAGCGCCTTGGCGTCGACCTTCTCGATGACCTCGCCGGTCATGCGGGCGCGCAGGCCGAACTCGGTGCCGTTCTCGACGGCCGTCATGAACTCGTCGTTCACGCGGACGGAGTTGTTGGCGTTCTGGTACTGGACGGACGTGATGTCGTCGCCGCCCAGGTCCATGTCGAAGCCCGCGTCGCGCAGGGCGCGGATCTTCTCCTCTTCCTTCACCTTGGTCTGGATGAAGTCCTCGACGTCCGGGTGGTCCACGTCCAGGACGACCATCTTGGCCGCGCGGCGGGTGGCGCCGCCCGACTTGATCGTTCCTGCGGACGCGTCGGCGCCGCGCATGAAGGAGACCGGGCCGGAGGCGTTGCCGCCGGAGGAGAGGAGCTCCTTGGAGGAGCGGATGCGGGAGAGGTTCAGGCCGGCGCCGGAGCCGCCCTTGAAGATCATGCCCTCTTCCTTGTACCAGTCGAGGATCGACTCCATGGAGTCGTCGACGGCCAGGATGAAGCAGGCGGAGACCTGCTGCGGCTGGGGCGTGCCGACGTTGAACCACACCGGCGAGTTGAAGCTGAAAATCTGGTGCAGCAGCGCGTAGGTCAGCTCGTGCTCGAAGATCTCCGCGTCGGCGGGGGAGGCGAAGTAGTCGTAGTCCTCGCCGGCCTTCGTGTACGTCTTCACGATCCGGTCGATGAGCTGCTTCAGACCGGTCTCGCGCTGCGGGGTGCCGACCGCGCCGCGGAAGTACTTGCTGGTGACGATGTTGACCGCGTTCACCGACCAGAAGTCGGGGAACTCGACGCCACGCTGCTCGAAGTTGACCGAGCCGTCGCGCCAGTTGGTCATGACGACGTCACGGCGCTCCCAGTTCACCTCGTCGTACGGGTGCACGCCCGGGGTGGTGTGGATGCGCTCGATACGCAGGCCGCTCTTGGCGGCCTTGGTCCCCTTGGCGCGGGAACCACGTGCCGAGCTGCTCGCCGTCTCTGTCATGCCGCCTCCCATATGCGGGCAAAAACGCCCTGAAGTGCCAGCGTTATTCCGCGGCACGGTGCTGTCTCTTGTATCTGCGATTCCTCGCCTGACCGAGCTGACGGGCCGCGCTGCACTGCGGCCGCCAGGTCAGTCGGCGGCGGAGGCGGGCACGGGGACCGAACCGGTCCCGGCGGGCTCGCTCTCTTCGGGGTGAGGCCGCCGCTCGCGCAGTTCCGCGATGGCGGTCTCGAAGTCTTCAAGGGTGTCGAACGCTTTGTACACGGACGCGAACCGGAGGTACGCGACCAGGTCGAGCTCCTGCAACGGGCCGAGGATGGCCAGGCCCACGTCGTGGGTGGTCAGCTCGGCGCTCCCGGTGGCGCGCACCGCCTCCTCGACCCGCTGGCCGAGCTGGGCGAGGGCGTCCTCGGTGACCGGCCGCCCCTGGCACGCCTTGCGCACGCCGGAGATGACCTTGGTACGGCTGAAGGGTTCGGTCACCCCGCTGCGCTTGATCACCATCAGCGAGGCCGTCTCCACCGTCGTGAAGCGACGGGAGCAGTCGGGGCACTGGCGGCGTCTGCGGATCGACGTGCCGTCGTCGGTGGTGCGGCTGTCGACGACGCGGCTGTCGGGGTGCCTGCAGAAGGGGCAGTGCATGGTTCCCTCACCCTCCCTCTTGGCACGACTGAATCACCCCTCGGAGCCCCTGAACGGCGGAGAGGACCCTGCCGGGGGCTCGTGGAGCAGCCCCCAGCATATGCGATCCCAGGAGCCTCAGAGGACCCGAGGACCACAACTTCTGGGTGGCCGCGCTCATCCAACCACTAGATCTTGGGTTGTGGTGGATTTACGTCGATCCGCGTGTCGCGGGGCCCGATGCCGGGACCCGGCGGCCCGCGGTGCCACACTGGGCGGAGCGGAAGGCGGCGATCCGACCCGGAAGGGTACCGTAAGCAGCGGAGGCGGGGCCGAACCCGCGTTCGGCGAACCGATCGCCCATACACCTCAGCATGCGATCACGTTGGGTGATCTGCGATTTTTCACTCGAACGTGTGTTTGGCGCAACCTTTCGAAAGCAACTACCGTTGTCCAGCTAGGGAGAACATTTCGAGAGGGGCCGACGTGACCACCACCGCAGACAGTGCCGCCATCACTGCCCAGAACCGCTCCCAGAGCCGACTCGAGCCGGTGCATGCCATGAACGACGCAAGTCTGAACCCGGAGGCGGAGCCCGTACGCCCCGCACGCTCGCTGCCAGGGCGACCTCCAGGCATCCGCGCCGACAGTTCCGGGCTCACGGACCGGCAGCGGAGGGTCATCGAGGTCATTCGCGACTCCGTCCAGCGGCGGGGTTATCCGCCGTCCATGCGGGAGATCGGCCAGGCGGTGGGCCTGTCCAGCACCTCGTCCGTCGCCCACCAGCTGATGGCACTGGAGCGCAAGGGCTTCCTGCGCCGCGACCCGCACCGCCCGCGGGCGTACGAGGTCCGCGGCTCGGACCAGCCGAGCTCGCAGCCCACGGACACCACCGGCAAGCCCGCCGCCTCGTACGTCCCCCTGGTCGGCCGGATCGCGGCCGGCGGTCCGATCCTCGCCGAGGAGTCGGTGGAGGACGTGTTCCCGCTCCCCCGCCAGCTGGTGGGCGACGGCGAGCTCTTCGTCCTCAAGGTCGTCGGCGACTCGATGATCGAGGCCGCGATCTGCGACGGTGACTGGGTCACGGTCCGTCGCCAGCCGGTCGCGGAGAACGGCGACATCGTCGCCGCGATGCTCGACGGGGAAGCCACCGTCAAGCGCTTCAAGCGCGAGGACGGTCACGTCTGGCTGCTCCCCCACAACTCCGCGTACCAACCGATCCCCGGCGACGAGGCGACCATCCTCGGCAAGGTCGTCGCCGTACTGCGCCGGGTCTGACCCCGCGCCCCCAGCCAGCTCCGGGACCCACTGCGCCGGTCCCGGAGCTGCTTTGTGCCCGCCCTTGGGTCAGGCGCCTTCGCTCAGGCCCCGTCGGCTCGGGCGGCGGCATCGATGGCCGCCAGCGAGCGGCGCACCTGGTTGCGGTCCGTGGTGTACCAGAAGTCGGGCAGGGTGGCCCGCAGGAAGCTTCCGTACCGGGCCGTGGCCAGGCGGGGATCCAGGACGGCGACGACTCCACGGTCGCCGCTCGCCCGCACGAGCCGACCGGCGCCCTGTGCCATCAGGAGCGCCGCGTGGGTGGCCGCGACCGCCATGAACCCGTTCCCGCCGTGCTCCTCGACCGACTTCTGCCGGGCACTCATCAACGGATCGTCCGGGCGCGGGAACGGGATCCGGTCCATGATCACGAGCTGGCAGCTCGGGCCGGGTACATCGACGCCCTGCCAGAGGGACAGGGTCCCGAACAGGCAGGTCTTCGGATCCGCCGCGAAGGCCTTGATCAGCTCGCCGAGGGTCTCCTCGCCCTGGAGGAGAATCGGGTGGTCGAGCCGTCCGCGCAGCTCCTCGGCGGCCGCCTTGGCTCCCCGCATGGAGGAGAACAGGCCGAGGGTGCGCCCGCCGGCCGCCTCGATCAGCTCGGCCAGCTCGTCCATCATGTCGCCGCGGGTACCCTCCCGGCCGGGGGTGGCCAGGTGCTTGGCGACGTAGAGGATGCCCTGCTTGGGGTAGTCGAAGGGGGAGCCGACGTCCAGGCCCTGCCAGACCGGCGCATCGTCCGCCGCCACCCCCTCCGGGGACAGGCCCAGTGAGGCCGCGACCCCGTTGAAATCCCCGCCCAGCTTGAGGGTCGCCGAGGTCAGGACCACCGAGCGGTCCTCGAACAGCTTCTCGCGCAGCAGCCCCGACACGGACAGCGGGGCGACCCGGAGGGTCGCGCCGAAGCGGTCGTGCCGCTCGTACCAGACGACATCGAACTCCGAGCCGTTGGTGATCCGCTCCGCCACCGCATGGACGGTCTCCACCGCGGCGAGGGCCTGCTTGCGGACCGCGTCCTCGTCCTGGACGGACTTGTCGCGGGTGGCCCCGATGGCCGAGATGACGTTGCGGGCGGCGTCCCGCAGCGACATCAGCGCGTACCCGAGGTCCTCGGGGATCTCCTCCAGCCGGCCCGGCAGGGCCAGCTCCATGACCCGCTCGAAGGACTCGGCGGCGGTCTGCAGGGAGTCCGCCGTCTTCTCGTCGACCAGCTTGGCGGCCCGCTTCACCGCCCGGTTGACCTGGCCGGGGGTGAGCTCGCCGGTGGCGACGCCGGTCACCCGGGAGACGAGCTCGTGCGCCTCGTCCACGATCAGCACCTCGTGCTGGGGCAGCACGGGCGCGCCCTCGATGGCGTCGATGGCCAGCAGGGCGTGGTTGGTGACGACCACGTCGGCCAGCTTGGCCCGCTCGCGGGCGGCCTCGGCGAAGCACTCGGCACCGTACGCGCACTTCGTCGCGCCCAGGCACTCCCGGGAGGAGACGGAGATCTGGCTCCACGCCTTGTCGGAGACACCGGGAGTCAGGTCGTCGCGGTCGCCGGTCTCGGTCTCGTCGGCCCAGTCCCGCAGGCGCAGCAGGTCCTGGCCGAGCTTGCTGGTGGGAGCGGCCGCCTCGAACTGGTCGAAGAGGCCCTCCTCCTCGTCCTGGGGAGCCCCCTCGTGCAGCCGGTGCAGGCACAGGTAGTTGGAGCGGCCCTTGAGCATGGCGAACTGCGGTCTGCGGCGCAGCTGCGGATGCAGCGCCTCCACCGTCCGGGGCAGGTCGCGCTCGACCAGCTGCCGCTGGAGGGCGAGGGTGGCGGTGGCCACGACCACGCGCTCGCCGTGCGCGAGGGCCGGCACGAGGTACCCGAGGGACTTTCCCGTGCCGGTACCGGCCTGGATGAGCCGGTGGGTGTTGTCGTCGATCGCTTCGGCGACGGCTTCGGCCATGGCCACCTGGCCGGGCCGCTCCGTGCCGCCGACGGCGGTGACGGCGGCGTGCAGCAGGTCGGGGAGGGAGGGCTTCGTCATAGCACTGCCAACCCTACGGCGCGCCACCGACAGCGACGGCCACGGCGAGGATGCATGGCCGATACAAGGGGTTGGGTGCGGTGCCGTGCTGCACGGCGTGCGGGCGCTCGCCGAGGTCCCCGTAGCCGTCCGCGTACAGCCGGTTCCGGTCGAGGCCGAGCCGCCGGATGCGCTCGCCGAGCAGGCCGAAGAGCTCGTAGCGGTCCTTGAGCTCGGGGAAGCGGGCCTGTGGCGCAGGATCTCCGCCCGTACGAGGGACCACGAAGTCCTTCAGGGCGACCCGCACCGGGACGTGGTGCTCGTCGTGGATCACGGTGGTGTTCTCGCCGTGCGGGGAGAACACCGTGCCGTAGCGGTACGCCAGTGAATGTGCGCGGCGAGCCGCGGCAGGCGCTGGTGGACGCGGGCCTCGGGGGCCCAGGCCGCGGTGTCCGCCGCGGAGAGTCCTGTGCGGCCCGTGTTCAGGACGTGCCAGCGGGTGGCTGGTCTGGTGGCCTTCGAGCTCGGCGTGGTCGATGTCGGCCAGACGTCGGCGATGAGTGCGGTGGGGTGGATGCGGGCGTCGGCGGAGCGGGTGGCGATGAGCTCGCCGATCAGGTGGCCGAGGTCGCGCCGTCGAGGCGCAGCAGCGTGCGCGCCCGGAGGGGGAAGGCGAACGGGGCCCCGAAGGCGGTCGGGGGCATCGCCGACGGGGACGGCGGGGTGAGGGTGAACGAGTCCTTAGTCCGGGGACACCTGCCGACTGTCGTAGGCGCCGCGGCGGGCGCGGAAGACGAGCTGCTGCCGTCGTTTCGAGGGTCACCTCCCAGGCGTCTTTGGCGGGGGCCGGGGCGGTTGGTACAGCGCCTTGCGCGAAGCGGGCCCGTGGAGTCTGGAGCGGCGAAGAAATTCTGCACGGGACTCCTCAGGTCGGGAACTGCGCCGGGCGACGCGGAGTTTTCGATGTGTGGGGCCGAAACGGCAAGCGCGGAGGGGGGCTTGGAGCGGTGGACGGGGTGCGCGGGGGCGGCGGTCAGATGAGGTTGCGCAGCGCCCGCTCCCGGATCATCAGGGCGGCTCGTTTGCCGGGAAGGTCGAGCTCCGAGGAGCAGCGGAAGCCGGAGTTCAGGAAGGCTGATACGGAGGGGGTGTTGCGGATGTCCGGTTCGGCGATGACGCGGGTGCAGCGGGGGCGGTTGTCGAGCACCAGGTTGGCGACGGCGCGCAGCAGACCGGTGCCCAGCCCGCGGCCCCGGTTCGTCCCGTCTCCGATGAGCAGGTGGATACCCGTGTCGTGGGGGCGCGCCGGGTAGTGGCGGGAGATCGGGTCGAGGTCGGCCCGGTAGATCTCCCAGTAGCTCATGGGTGTGCCGTCGAGCAGGCCGAGGCAGGGGATGCTGCGGCCGTCACCGTCGAGCTGCGTCCGCAGGTGGGCTGCGGTGACGGAGGCGGGGCCGGAAAGTTCCCAGTAGGCCGCCACTTCGGGGTCGTTCATCCAGCCGGTGAGCAGCTCCAGGTCGTGGTCGAGGTGGACGGGTTCGAGGCGGAAGAACCCGGCCGGGGTGTCGGCGCCGGACCATGCGGCCGGCGAGTCGAGCAGATCGGCTTCGGCGAGGAGCGGCAGGAGCCCGGCGGTCAGCCGGCGGGCGGCGTCGGCGATCGCGGTGGCAGTGGCGGCTGTGGTGGGGCCGGTGGGTGTCTGGGTGGAGGGCATCGGGGCTCAGTCGTGGAGGGGGTTGGTGAGGGTGACGTAGACGGACTGGGAGTCGACGGGGCCGACGAGCTCGTCGAGGCCGCCCAGGCGGGTGAGCAGGTTCGCCTTGCAGCGCAGGGTGGGTGAGTCGAGCAGCTGCGCGGGGACCGGTCCGAGGCCGGAGGCTTTGCCGAGGAACCGGCGGAAGGCGGCGAGCAGGACGCGTTCGTCGGCGAGGCGTTGGGATCCGAAGGCTCCGATGAGCCCGAACACGTTGTTGATGCCGAGGTAGTAGGCGAAGCGTTCGTCGGTGACGGCGTCGGAGACGAAGGTGTCGCTGGCGCTGCCGATGCCGGGGAGCCGGCGCTCCAGCTCCGCGCGGCGGGAGGCACGGAAGTAATAGCCCTGGTTGTCGCGGAACCGGCCGCCGACCGGCCAGCCGGCCGGGTCGAGGAGGACCAGGGTGTTCTGCTGGTGCGCTTCGAGGGCGATGCCGGCGAGTGCGTCGAAGGCGAGGACCGGCAGTACGACGTGGTCGAGGTAGCGCAGGAACCACTCGGCTACGACGGCGGAGACGGGGCGGCCGGTGGTGGCGGCGAGCCGGGAGACGGTCTCGGCGAGCCGGGAGCGCATGGCGGGCCGGCCCGGCCAGGGGCGGGGCGCGGTGAGTGCGGCGATGCACACGGCGTCGTCGTGGGGGCGGAAGGGGTTGTGTCGCAGCACGGCGTCGAGGCCGGGGACGGGGGTGCCGTCGAGGGCGTCGACGGCGATCCAGGCGGGGTCGCGCACGATGTCGAAGCCGGGGTGGGCCGCCTGCCACTGTTCCGCGAGGCCGGTGCGGAGCAGGCGGTGCACCTCGACGCCGCGGTGGAGTTCCTTGCGGAGGTTCTGGCGGCGGGAGTTGGTGATGCGCAGGCCCAGGGAGAGCTTGAGCATCGCGGGGGCCCCGGGGCGGTGGACGGTGCGGACGGAGGAGGTGGGGTACCAGGGTTCGCCGTACGGGCCCAGATCGTGGAGGAGTCCCGCGTCGCGCAGGGCGGTGACGGCGGGGCGCTGGAGCAGGTCGTGCGCCTGCCACGGGTGCAGGGGAAGGGGGGTGGTGCCGTCGGGGAGGGGGAGTCCGGGGGCAAGACGGTCGAGGAGCCGGGCGGCGGAGACCAGGCGGCCGCGTTCGGTCCAGGCGGAGTCGGTGGCGAGGACGGAAGGCGCGACGGCGAACCAGTGCAGGGGGAAGGAGCCGTGGAGCTCGGGTGAGTAGCGGCGTACGTCGGCTTGGGAGAGTCCCTCGCGGCTCTTCGGGTCCGGCTGGAGGGGGTGGCCGAGAAGGAGGGACTGTTCGGCGGTGAGGAAGAGTTCACCGGCGACCGGAGCGGGCGGGGTGGGGCGTTCGCGCCGGTCGGCGATGAACTCGGCGGTGCGGCGCACCGAGTCGGCGACCCGGCCGACGAGATCGGTTCCGCCGCGGCCGCCGCTGTTGCCCTCGCGGGCGATCAGGGCGGCGAGGGTGACGGCGTCCAGGGCGGGGGAGCCGGCGGGTGCGCCTTCGAAGCGGGCGGGCGCGAAGCGGTGCCAGCCGGTCGGCGACCAGTACCGGACGGCGACGAGCAGGGCGGTGCCGGATGCGGGGAGGGGGATGCGCAGGAGGGTTCCGACGGGGCCGTCGGGCCGGCCGATACCCCGTTCGCGGACCCAGCACCGCAGCAGGTTCTCGACGGTAGCGGCCTCGGCGGCGACGGCCGGGTCCGGGTGGTCCAACAGGTCGGGCAGCAGCGCGGGCTCGGGTCCGGCGGGGCCTGCGGTGCCGGTCCCGGGGCGGAGCGTGCCGTCTTTCTGCCGCGGCACGGTGGGGCCGACTTCGGTCGGCCACGCGGTGGCCGGGAGCTGCGGGGGCAGCCAGTCGGTGGCGGCCTGACCGTCCTCCCTGCCCTCGCTGCCCGCCCCGGCCGCGTCCTGCGGAGCCGGAGCCGGGCTTGGCGGCGTCGGCTCGGGGGCCCTCCCGTCCGTGGCGGTGCCGGGCGGAATCTGCTCATGGGGGCCCACAACCGGGGTGGGGACTGCCGCGCCGGTTGCGTCCGGCCGTGCGTGGCCCGCGGGGCGCAGCTCGCGCGCCGGGTCACCTCTGCCTGCCTCCCCTCCTACCCCGGCGCCGCTCCGCTCCGGCGTGCCCGGCGGGGCGGGGGTGCCGACGCAATCCGGCGCACCGGGGAACCGGGCCGCAGCAGCGGCGCTCCGGGGCTCCGGACCGGCCGGGGGCCGCTGGGCGGACGTGCCTGGGTGGTCCGGGCTGGCGGGGAGCGAGGGGGTGGGGGCGCTGCTCGGCTGGGGGCCGGCCTCGGGCGGGTGGGTGGGGGTGCGTGGCTGGTCGGGTGGGGCGGCGGGGTGGGTCGGGTGGGCAGGGGGGAGGGGCGGAGCATCGGCCGGGGAGGCGGGACGGGGGTGGTGGGGATCGGGCATCGGGGTCCTTGGGGAAGCGGGTCAGTGGGGCCGGCGGGCTGCGGCCGCGGGGATGGCATCGGCCAGGCGGTCGAGGACGGCCGTGGCCTGTTCGTCGGTGAGGGTCAGCGGCGGCAGGAGCCGGACGACGCTGCTGTGGCGGCCGCCGAGTTCGACGATCAGGCCGCGGTCCAGGCACTCCTGGCGAACGGATGCGGCAAGGCCGGGGGCGGCAGCGCCCGTGTCGGGGGAGACGAGTTCGACGCCGATCATCAGGCCGCGGCCCCGGACGTCCCCGATGCAGGGGTGGGCCCCGGCGAGGCCGCGCAGCGCCGTGAGCATCCGCTCCCCGAGGGTGCCGGCGCGCTCGGCGAGACGGTTCTTCCGTACGTAGGCCAGGGTGGCGGCCCCCGCTGCCATGGCGAGCTGGTTGCCGCGGAAGGTGCCCGCGTGGGCTCCGGGCGTCCATACGTCCAGTCCGGACCGGTACACGATCACCGCGAGCGGGAGGCTGCCGCCGATCGCCTTGGACAGGACCATCACGTCGGGCACCACCCCGGCGTGGTCGACGCCCCAGAAGGCTCCGGTGCGGCCCACCCCGGTCTGCACCTCGTCGGCGATCAGCGGGATCCCGCGGGCCCGGGTGAGCTCCCGCATACGGCGCAGCCAGTCGTCCGGGGCCGGGTGGACGCCGCCCTCCCCCTGCACCGGTTCGACGATCATCGCGGCGGGCTTGGCCACCCCGCTCTTGGGATCGTCCAGCAGGCTCTCGGTCCAGCGGGCCCCGAGCCGGGCGCCCTCGGGTCCGCCGACGCCGAACGGGCAGTCGCGGTCCTGCGGGTAGGGCAGCCGGGTCACCCGGACGTCCGGGGCTCCGCCCGAGGCGCCCAGGGCCCCTGCGGTCATGCCGTGGTAGGCCCCGGTGAAGGCGAGCAGCCCCGTGCGCCCGGTCGCGGTGCGGGTCAGCTTGAGGGCGGCTTCGACGGCGTCCGTCCCGGCCGGCCCGCAGAACTGGATGCGGGCGTCGGCCGCCAGCTCCTGCGGCAGGCAGGCGAACAGCTCCGTGGTGAAGGCGTCCTTGACGGGCGTCGCCAGGTCGAGGGTCTGGAGCGGGGCCCCGGAGTCGAGCACGCCCCGGATGGCTTCGAGCACCACGGGGTGGTTGTGCCCGAGGGCGAGGGTGCCGGCCCCGGAGAGGCAGTCGAGGTAGCGGCGTCCGTCCGCGCCCTCGACGGTCAGGCCGCGGGCGCGCACCGGGACGACGGGCAGGGACCGCGCGTACGTCCGGGCGGCGGACTCGCGCATCGCCTGCCGGCGCAGGATGCCCTCCGCCGTGGCCGTCGCCCCACCGGATCCCGGTCCGTCCGGACACGGCCTGTCCGGGCACGGTTCGTCCGGGCACCGTCCGTCCGGGCACGGTCCGTCCGGGCCGGGGCGCCGGTTCTGCTGCGGCGGGACCTGTGCCGCGGACGCCGCGTCCTGCTCGGTCAAAGCCACGAGTGTCGGACCTCCCGCACGGAATGCTCCACCGGATTGCGCCTCGAACTGGAACACTGCTCCCCCATCCCCCGTACGTACCAACGACGGTGGCGGCGGGGGATCACGGGTGGGCCCAAGATCCTTGGCCGGCAGCAGGCATGAGCCGGCGTCGGCGGGTCCGCCCGGCCCGGAACCGAGGGCCCGGGCTGTGCCGTCCCCAACGGCAGCGGCATAGTGGGGGGCTGAACGAGCGGCACGTACCTCACTGCACCGCATCCCACGCCCAGAATCACCAGGGGGATTCACGACATGCGACCGAACCGACCGGTCACCGCGATCCTGTGCGCGGCGGCACTCGCGATGACCGCCGCGGCCTGCGGACCCGGAGACGGGGAGGCCGGCGGCGACGCCAAGCCGACCGTGGCGGCGAGCCTTCCGTCCGGGGCCGAGGGGATCAAGATCCCGGACCAGCTCAGGGACAAGCTCAAGCAGCACGGCATAGACATGGAGCAGTGGAAGGGGGGTGCGTGGAAGAACTGGAAGAGGGAGGACTGGCTCCGCGAGGCGGGCGACTACATCAACCCGATCATCGAGGGCCTGTGGGACTCGGACCGGATGCGTGATGCGGAGCAGCCGCAGACGCCGGCGGTCGACCCGGATGCGGGCAAGGACCAGGGCGTCACGGACCCGGCCCCGGCTCCGGTGGTGGCGAAGGCGGCGAACGCGCCGTACCACACGAGCGTTCCGGTGTCGGGCAAGGTCTTCTTCGACGGCCCCGAGGGCTCGATGGTCTGCTCGGCGACCGTGGTCAAGGACCCGGCGCACCCGGGCAGGTCCAACATGGTCTGGACGGCGGGCCACTGCGTGCACGCCGGCCAGTCGGGCGGCTGGTACCGCAACATCGCCTTCGTGCCCTCCTACAACAACGCCGGGAAGCCCGCGGCGCAGCTGAAGGGTGCTCCGCGCAACGAGGTGGCCCCCTACGGCGTGTGGTGGAGCGACTGGGCGCAGACCTCGGACCAGTGGATCGCGACCGGCGGCCCCAAGGGCGGCGCGGGCGCCCCGTACGACTTCGCGGTGCTGCACGTGACCCCGGAGAAGAGCACGGGCAAGTCGCTGGAGGAGACCGTCGGTTCGGCCCTCCCGGTGGAGTTCAACGCCCCGGCGGTGCCGAAGGTCGCGGGCATCACCGCGACGGGCTACCCGGCGGCGGCTCCCTTCGACGGGCAGAAGGCGTACCAGTGCACGGACAAGCCGGGCCGGCTGTCGCTGAACGCGACCGACCCGGTGATGTACCGCATCGGCTGCACGATGACCGGCGGTTCCTCCGGCGGCGGCTGGGTGGCGACCGGCAGTGACGGCAAGCCGGCGCTGGTGTCGAACACCTCGATCGGCCCGGCCAAGGCGGGCTGGCTGGCCGGACCGCGGCTGGGCCCGGAGGCCAAGGGGATCTTCGACGCGGTGAGCCGCAAGTTCAAGTAGCCCCCTCCCGGTCTGTTCGGACCGCACACACGGCCGAGGGCCCCTGCAGTGCAGGGGCCCTCGGTCTTCGTTCTCCGCGTGTTACCGCTTCGCGGGCACGTACGGGGACAGGTCCGCCGCCAGTTCCTGGTGGACGCGCACCTTGAGCAGGGTGCCCTCCGGGGTGTGCTCCTCGGAGATCACCTCGCCCTCGGCGTGGGCGCGGGCGACCAGCGAGCCGTGCGTGTACGGCACGAGGGCCTCCACCTCGACCTCGGGCCGCGGCAGTTCGGCGTCGATGAGCCCGAGGAGTTCCGCGATGCCCTGGCCGGTCCGCGCCGAGACGGCGATGGAGTGCCGCTCGATCCGCAGCAGCCGCTGCAGGACGAGGGGGTCCGCGGCGTCCGCCTTGTTGATCACCACGATCTCGGGCACGTTGACCGCGCCGACCTCGCGGATGACCTCGCGCACGGCCGCCAGCTGCTCCTCCGGCGCCGGGTGCGAGCCGTCGACGATGTGCAGGATGAGGTCGGAGTCGCCGACCTCCTCCATCGTGGAGCGGAACGCCTCGACGAGGTGGTGGGGCAGGTGCCGGACGAAGCCGACCGTGTCGGCCAGGGTGTAGATGCGACCGCTGGGCGTCTCGGCCCGGCGCACGGTCGGGTCGAGGGTGGCGAACAGGGCGTTCTCCACCAGGACGCCCGCGCCCGTGAGCCGGTTGAGCAGGGAGGACTTTCCGGCGTTGGTGTAACCGGCGATGGCGACCGAGGGCACCTTGTTGCGGCGCCGTTCCTGCCGCTTGATGTCGCGGCCGGTCTTCATCTCCGCGATCTCCCGGCGCATCTTCGCCATCTTCTCGCGGATCCGGCGCCGGTCGGTCTCGATCTTGGTCTCACCGGGGCCTCGGGTGGCCATGCCGCCACCGCCGCCGCCACCCATCTGCCGGGACAGCGACTGACCCCAGCCGCGCAGTCGCGGCAGCATGTACTGCATCTGCGCGAGGGCGACCTGTGCCTTGCCCTCTCGGGACTTGGCGTGCTGGGCGAAGATGTCGAGGATCAGGGCGGTGCGGTCGACCACCTTGACCTTGACGACGTCTTCGAGGGCGATGAGCTGGCCGGGGCTGAGCTCACCGTCGCAGACGACGGTGTCGGCGCCGCTCTCCAGCACGATGTCGCGCAGTTCGCGGGCCTTGCCCGAGCCGATGAAGGTGGCCGGGTCGGGCTTGTCGCGGCGCTGGATCACGCCGTCCAGGACGAGTGCGCCCGCCGTTTCGGCGAGGGCGGCGAGCTCCGCGAGGGAGTTCTCGGCGTCCTGCACCGTGCCGGAGGTCCACACGCCGACCAGTACGACGCGCTCCAGGCGCAGCTGTCGGTACTCGACCTCGGTGACGTCTTCGAGCTCGGTGGAGAGGCCCGCGACACGACGCAGCGCCGCGCGCTCGGAGCGCTCGAACTGGTCGCCGTCCCGGTCTCCGTCGATCTCGTGGCTCCAGGCGACGTCCTCTTCCATCAGGGCGTCGGCCCGAAGGCTCTCGGTGAAGCTCTGCGGGTCCGGCACGTCCCGTGCGTCCCGCGCGTCCTGGGAAGGGGAAGAAGAGGAGGTCATTGGATCCTTACGTCGTTGTCGGATGGGTCCGCGTCGGCAGTCCACAGCCGGTGCCACGCGTGACATAACACTGCCACGTCCAACGTGTCACACCGCCGGGAGATTCCCCACGGCGGGCGGCCCCGTCGATGGTGACATGCCCGTTCCCCGGGGGTCACACGCTTTTCGGGCCGCCCCACTCCGGGTGGCCCGGCATGGCGGGGGTCGTCGCCCCGTACAGCCAGGGACGCAGGAAGGGCTCCAGATCGCGTCCGGCCTCCTGCGAGGCGAGGCGTACGAAGTCGTCGGTGCCCGCCGTCGCGTCCTTGTGGTCCCGCAGCCACCGCCGCTCGACGCGGTCGAAGGCCGCGGCGCCGATCTCCTGGCGCAGCGCGTAGAGCACCAGCGCGGCCCCGTCGTACACCACGGGCCGGAACAGCCCGATCTTCTGGCCGGGCGCGGCGGGCTTCGGGGCGGCCGGGGGCCCGCCGGCCGCCCGCCACTGGTCGGAGCGCTGGTACGCCTCGCGCATGCGCCGCTCCATGGAGTACTTCCCGAGGCCGTCCGCGTAGAGGGCCTCGTACCAGGTGGCGTGCCCCTCGTTCAGCCACAGGTCGGACCAGGCCTTCGGGGTGACGCTGTCCCCGAACCACTGGTGGGCGAGCTCGTGCACCATCACGGCCTCGACGTACCACTCGGGGTAGACCTCTCCGGAGAACAGGCCGCTTTCGAAGAGCGAGAGGGTCTGCGTCTCCAGCTCGAAGCCCGTCTTGGCGCGGGCGATCAGTACGCCGTAGTTCTCGAAGGGGTAGCGGCCGACCTGCTTCTCCATCCACTCGACGTGCGCCGCGGTCTTCTTCAGCCACGGGTCCAGGCGCTGCCGGTCCGCGGACGGCACCACGTGGCGCAGCGGAAGTCCGTGCGGTCCGGTCCCGCGGACGACGGCGGAGTCGCCGACGGAGACCTGCGCCAGTTCCGTGGCCATGGGGTGCAGCGTGCGGTACGTCCAGGTCGTGGCGCCGGCTGCCGCCCGGGCCGGCATCGCCCCCGGCACCCCGTTGGCGACGGCGGTGACACCGGCCGGGGCGGTGATCCGGAAGGTGAAGTACGCCTTGTCGGCGGGGTGGTCGTTGCAGGGGAAGACGCGGTGGGCGGCGTCGGCCTGGTTGGCCATGGCCAGGCCGTCGTCGGTGGTCACCCAGCCGCCGTCGCTGCGGCCCCGCGGATCGCTGGTGTGCCGGACGGTGATGTGCAGCGGCACGTTCGGCGCCACGGGACTCGCGGGCGTCAGCACCAGGTCCTCCCCGGCGGTCTCGAAGCGCGCCGGCTGCCCGTTGACCTCGGCGGACGCGACCGTTCCGCGGGTGAAGTCCAGGTTGATCCGCTCCAGCGGCTTCAGGGCGCGGGCGTCGATGACGGTGACCGCTTCGAGCGGGCTCTTGTTGTCCTTGTACGTGAAGGACAGGTCGTACGAGAGGACGTCGTACCCGGGGTTTCCGAGCTCGGGGAAGAGCGGGTCACCGATGCCCAGCGGCTTCGGCGGGGGCAGCACGGCGGCGACGAGAGTGAGGGAGGCCGCGGCGAGCAGGGCGGCGCGCTTGCGGGGGGAGGTCAGCTGCATCCCCCACCGCATACCAGCGCCCGCCGCGCGCCCGTGCACGGCGCGCGACGAGTCCACCCGAACGGGATCCTCCGGCAGGGCCGGGGGACGCCGCGGCAGGGCCTGGTGCGGCCTGATCCGGGAGGCGGGCCTTCAGGCGCGGCTGACGTCGTAGACGCCGGGCACGTCCCGCATGGCGCGCATCAGGGCGGGCAGGCCGGCGGCGTCGGGGAGCTGGAGGGTGTAGGTGTGGCGGACGCGCTGTTCGACGGGGGGTTCCACGGTCGCGGAGACGACCTCGACGCCTTCGCGGGCGATGGCCTCCGTCAGGTCGGCCAGCAGGTGGGGGCGGCCGAACGATTCGGCGACCAGGGTGACCCGGCAGTCCGCGGTGGCCCGCCAGTGGACGGCGACGGAGGTCCGTCCCAGGGAGCGCATCTGCGCGACCGCCGCACAGTGGATGCGGTGGACGGTGACGGCGCCGCCGCGTACGACGAACCCGGCCACCGCGTCCGGCGGCACCGGGGTGCAGCAGCCGGCGAGCCGTACGGTGGCGTGGGGCAGGTCGACGACCGCGTTGCCGCCGCCGCCACGGGCGCCGACCACCGAGAGCGGTGCCCGTGCGGGTGTGGTGGTGGGCGTCGCCCCGTCGGGATGGGCTTCGAGCCAGCTGCTGATGGCGATCCGGGCGGCCGGGGTCCGCGCGTGCTCCAGCCAGTCGGGGGAAGGGCCGGAGGAGGTGTCCTGGGCGAGCAGCAGCTGGACGGTGTCCCCGTCGGACAGCCGGGAGGCGAGGGAGGTGAGGCGCCCGTTGACCCGGGCGCCGATACAGCCGTGGGCCGCTTCGCCGTACTGGGCGTAGGCGGCGTCGATGCAGCTGGCCCCGGCGGGCAGGCTGATCGTGCCGGAGGCGCTGCCGTCCTCCCGGAACACCGTGATCTCCCGGTCCTGGGCCAGCTCGGCCCGCAGCACGCTCCAGAAGGTATCGGGGTCGGGGGCGGACTGCTGCCAGTCGAGCAGCCGGGACAGCCAGCCGGGCCGCGTCGGGTCGACCCGCTCCTCCTCGCACTCGGCGTCGGCGGCCGCGGTGGCGTAGGGGTTGCCGAGGGCGACCACGCCGGCTTCGGCGACGCGGTGCATCTGGTGGGTGCGGACGATGACCTCGGCGACGTACCCCTCGGGCACGGCGACGGCGGTGTGCAGCGACTGGTAGAGGTTGAACTTGGGGGCGGCGATGAAGTCCTTGAACTCCGAGACGACCGGGGTGAAGCAGGTGTGCAGCTCGCCCAGCACCGCGTAGCAGTCGGCGTTCTCGCCGACCAGGACGAGGATGCGGCCGAAGTCCGAGCCGCGCAGCTCGCCGCGTTTGAGGGCGATCCGGTGCACGGAGACGAAGTGCCGGGGCCGTACCTGCACCTGGGCGGTGATGCCGGCGTCGCGCAGGACGGTGCGCACGGAGTCGGCGATGGCCGGGAGCGGGTCGCGCTCCCCCGCGTGGGCGGCGATGAGGGCGCGGGTGGCCTCGTACTCCTCGGGGTGCAGGATCGCGAAGACGAGGTCTTCCAGCTCGGTCTTGAGGGCCTGTACGCCGAGCCGCTCGGCCAGCGGGATGAGCACGTCGCGGGTGACCTTGGCGATGCGGGCCTGCTTCTCGGGGCGCATCACGCCGAGGGTGCGCATGTTGTGGAGCCGGTCGGCGAGCTTGATGGACATCACGCGGACGTCGTTGCCGGTGGCGACGAGCATCTTGCGGAAGGTCTCGGGTTCGGCGGCCGCCCCGTAGTCGATCTTCTCGACCTTGGTGACGCCGTCGACGATGAAGCAGACCTCGTCACCGAATTCCGCCCGGACCTGATCGAGGGTCACGTCGGTGTCCTCGACGGTGTCGTGCAGCAGAGAGGCCGTCAAGGTGGTGGTTTCGGCGCCGAGTTCGGCGAGGATCAGGGTGACCGCGAGTGGATGTGTGATGTACGGCTCACCGCTCTTGCGCATCTGGCCGCGGTGCGAGGACTCCGCGAGCACGTACGCGCGGCGCAGGATGGACAGGTCCGCGTCGGGATGGTGGGCGCGGTGTGCTTCGGCGACGTGTCCGATGGCGTCGGGCAGCCGGTCCCGGGACGTCGGCCCGAGCAGGGCCGCGCGCCCGAGTCGGCGCAGGTCAATGCGGGTCCGGCCCCGTCTGCGGAGTTCGGGGCGCGCTTCGGGACGTGCTTCGGGGTTCGTGGCCTCTGCACTCATGGGCACCTCCGGCGGCTTCGACCGGCAGCGGTGGGCATGGGGTGAGCCCTCAGGGCCGGTGCCTGATGCTACCGACCCCACCACGTGGCGCAGTCCACCTCTCGCTCAGCGTGAAACGGATCACCCATGAGAGGGAATCTTCAGCCGAAAGCCGTTTCGGTGAGCCAGGTCTGGTCGAACTCGCCCGCGGCCACGATGACGGCCGGTCCGGTCATGTCGATCCGGCCGTCGGGGTGTTCGGTGATGACGAGGGTTCCGCCGGGGAGGTCGACGGTGTACGTGGCGGACTCGCCGGTGACCGAGGGGTCGGCCCCGTCGCGCCGGATGGCGGCCACCGCGACGGCGCAGGCGCCGGTGCCGCAGGAGCGGGTCTCGCCGGATCCGCGCTCGTGGACGCGCATGGCGACGTGGCGGGGGCCGCGGTCGACGACGAACTCCACGTTGACCCCGGCCGGGTAGACCTCGGCGGGGCTGTAGGGCGGCGGGTCGAGCAGCTTCCCGGCGTGGTCCAGGCTTTCGACGAAGGTGACGGCGTGCGGGTTGCCCATGTTCACGTTGCGGGCGGGCCAGGCGCGGTCGCCGACCATCACGGTGACCTGCTCCTCGGGGAACACGGCGCGGCCCATGGAGACGGTCACGTCGCCGCTCTTGTCGAGGTGGACCTGCTTGACGCCGCCGCGGGTGGCGACGGCGAGGTCACCGGGCTCGGCGTGGCCGGCGTACTGGAGGTAGCGGGCGAAGACGCGGACGCCGTTGCCGCACATCTCGGCGATGGAGCCGTCGCTGTTGCGGTAGTCCATGAACCACTCGGCCTCGTCGGCCAGGTGCGCGGCCTCGGGGTGGGCGGCGGAGCGGACGACGTGCAGCACGCCGTCGGCGCCGATCCCGGCGCGCCGGTCGCACAGCTTGGCGACGGCCGCCGCGGGCAGCTCGACGGAGTTGTCCGGGTCCGGAACGATCACGAAGTCGTTCTCGGTGCCGTGGCCCTTGAGGAAGGAGAGGGTGCTGTGCGTCACCCGGCCATGGTACCGAGCGGCCGGTGCGCAGGTGGGACGGCCCTGGGCCGTTCAGGGCCCGTCGTGCGGGCCCGGCATGATCGGCCGAAGGACCCGGCCTAGCGGAGGCGGGCCACGCGGTAGACCGCGAGGGCGACGACCGCCAGGGCGATCAGGGCGTAGAGGGCGGCCAGGCGCCAGTCGGGGCGGCGGCCGCTGCCGCGGGGCGGCAGGCCCGGCCAGCTGTAGCCCACGCGGCGCGCGGCCATCATGGCCCAGCCGCCCGCACAGGAGCTGATGAGGAAGCCGAGCATGGCGACGACGGCTCCGCCGTCGCCGAACTCGAAGGCGAGCGGGAAGGCGAACATCAGGGAGCCGGACGCGGCGAGGATCACGATCGGGGCGATCTGCCACAGCCGCAGGCGGCGCTGCGGGCGCAGCTCGACCTCGAACTCGGGGCCGGAGGCGGCCTCCGCCTCGGCGGGGTCCGGGGTGTCCGGGCCGTCGGGGGTCAGCCGCTCGGGGTCGGCGGGCAGGCCGAGTCCGTCGGGCTCGGGCGACCTGTCGAGAAGCGTCGGATCCGCTTCCCGCCGGGTGTCGTCCCGACCGGTGTCGCGAGGGCCGGCCTCCATCGCCACGCGCCCTCCCCACTCGGACTTCGTACGCCGCCGTTCACCGCCGGTGACCGCACCTGCGGAGTTTGATGATGGCACGGCCAGGAGCTCCGAACGGGCGCACGGGGCGTCCCGATGCCATCACGTGATCAGGCTGTAACCGCTCGTTCGACCAACGACAGCGCAAGTCCGGGGAGTTCCCCGCGGTCGGCGGCGGCCCCGCTGAGCCAGTGCACCCGCGGGTCGCGGCGGAACCAGGAGTCCTGGCGGCGGGCGAACCGCTTGGTGGCGCGGACCGTCTCGGCCCGGGCCTCCTCCTCGGTGCACTCCCCTGCGAGCGCGGACAGTACCTGCTGGTAGCCCAGGGCCCTGGAGGCGGTGATTCCGTCGCGCAGGCCCCGGGCCTCCAGGGTGCGGACCTCGTCCACCAGTCCGGCCTCCCACATCCGGTCCACGCGCAGGGCGATCCGCTCGTCGAGCTCGGGCCGGGCCACGTCGACGCCGATCTGCACGGTGTCGTAGACCGACTCGTGGCCGGGCAGGTTGGCGGTGAACGGCTTCCCGGTGATCTCGATGACCTCCAGGGCGCGGACGATGCGCCGGCCGTTGCTGGGCAGGATCGCCCGGGCGGCGTCCGGGTCGGCCGCGGCGAGCCGGGCGTGCAGGGCGCCGGGGCCGCGCAGGGCGGCCTCCTCCTCCAGCCGGGCCCGGACCTCGGGATCGGTGCCGGGGAACTCCATGGCGTCGAGGGCGCCGCGTACGTAGAGCCCGGATCCGCCGACGAGGACGGGCGTACGGCCCTGGGCGAGCAGCTTGTCGATCTCGGCGCGGGCCAGGCGCTGGTACTCGGCGACGCTGGCGGTCTCGGTGACGTCCCAGATGTCGAGGAGGTGGTGCGGTACGCCGCCGCGTTCCTCGGTCGTCAGTTTGGCGGTGCCGATGTCCATCCCCCGGTACAGCTGCATGGAGTCGGCGTTGACGACCTCGCCGTCGAAATGGCGGGCCAGGGCGACGCCCAGGTCGGACTTTCCGGCCGCGGTGGGACCGACGACGGCGATGACCCGCGGGGCGGGGGCTGCTTTCCTCACGGCCCCAGTCTCGCAAACCCCGCGGCATGTACCCGATCGAGCTACGTGACGGGGTGGTGGCGGGGTCGTTGCCCTGACGAGGTTCCGCCCGGCGTACGCCCGGCGGAGGCCGGGCCGGACACAGCGGAACTTCACCCGCACGAGTAACGTTATGGGAGTAGACATGGGCGTTTTTGGTCGGTTTTTTCGTCGTAAGGACGAGGTTGCGACCGCGGAGGCGGCAACCGAGGACGTGACGACGGAGTCCGAGGTGGCCGAGGCCGAGCCCACTGCGGCGCAGGCTCCCGCGGCGGAAGCCGTGGAGATCCCCAAGCAGCAGTCGGCGGAGGCAGCCGCGGACAGCGAGACCGGTGAGGGCGCCCGTACGTAGCTACCGCCACTGGAAGGTGACCCATGGGCCTGCTCGACAATCTGAAGGCCAAGCTCGCTCCGGCGAAGGAGAAGGTCGGCGACCTCGCGCACCAGCACGAGGGCAGGATCGGCGAGGGTCTGGACAAGGTTGCCAAGGTCGTGGACTCCAAGACCCATGGCAAGTACAGCGACCGGATCACGACCGGTACGGGCAAGGCGAAGGACGCCCTGGGCAGGATCGCGCACAAGGACGAGCCCGGCGGACCGACCCCGCCGGCAGCCGGCGGGCCGACTCCGCCGACAGCGGCTCCCTGACCCGGTCGGTTCCGTAAGGGGCGCGGGGTTCACACCGGACCCGCGCCCCTTCGCCGTGCCCGCTCCCGCGGTGTGCCCCTGCCTGCGTGCGTCCCGCTGCGGCCTGGCGGTCCGGCCCTCAGGACCAGGCGGCCACGAAGTAGCCGACCCCGTACGGGGCGTCCTCGTACAGCAGCCGCCCTTCGAGGCCCGCACCCTCCGCGGCGCCCGCCAGCACCTGCCAGGGAGCCCGGCCGGCCGCCTGCAGCTCCTGCGCGAGGCCGGCGTCCAGGGCGGCGAGCGCCTGCACGTCCGCCGCGGCCAGGGCCCGGGCGGTGGCGGCGTCGAACGCCTCGGCGCGCTCGTCCAGGTAGCCGGGGGCCTTCAGGGTGCGGCAGGCGCTGCCGTCGCCCATGACGAGCAGGGCGACGCGGCCGTCGCGGGCGGCGAGGTCCCGGCCGGTCTCCAGGCACCGCTCGGCGCCCAGCCGCTCGTCCACCGCGAGGCCCTCGACGGGGGCGGCGCCCCAGCGGGCGTGCTCCAGCAGCCACGCCCCGACGGCCAGGGCGGCCGGCAGCGGGCGCGGGCCCTCGTCCCCGGTCCCCAGCCGTACGTCGGCGGCGACACCGAAGCCGCGGAAGCCGCCGCGGGAGCCCTGGGGGTAGCGACCCTGCCGGTCCGCGTCCGAGGCTCCGACGACGACGAGCCGGTCGGGGCGGGAGGCGGCCAGCACGGCGAGTGCGTCGGAGCAGGCGGTACGGGCGTCGCCGAGTTCGGCGGCGGCCCCCGCGGCGACCTCGGGCACGAGGAGCGGCGGGGCGGGGCAGACGGCTGCGGCTACGAGCATGATCCGCAGCCTAGCCGCCCGGCGGGGCGCGTCACGAGGGCAGGGCGCAGCCCGTGGTGGCCTCCGGGAGCGGGGCCGGGACGCCCAGCGTGGGGATGCCCAGCATGACGCCCTTCGGCTGCGCGGGGGCGGCGTTGCGCCGCTCCCAGGCGTCGCCCGCCCGGGTGCGGCGCACCGAGCGGGTCGGGCCTTCGGCGAGGAGGTGGTGCGGGGCGGCGTAGGTGATCTCCACGGTCACCACGTCACCGGGGCGGACCTCCGTCTCCGGCTTCGTGAAGTGCACGAGGCGGTTGTCGGGGGCACGCCCCGACAGGCGGTGCGTCGTCCCGTCCTTGCGGCCCTCGCCCTCGGCGACCATGACCTCCAGGGTCCGGCCGACCTGCTTCTTGTTCTCCTCCCAGGAGATCTCCTCCTGGAGGGCGACCAGGCGCTCGTAGCGCGCCTGCACGACCTCCTTCGGGATCTGGCCGTCCATGTCGGCGGCGGGGGTGCCGGGCCGCTTGGAGTACTGGAAGGTGAACGCGTTCGCGAAGCGCGCCTGCCGGACCGTGTGCATCGTCTGCTCGAAGTCCTCCTCGGTCTCGCCGGGGAAGCCCACGATGATGTCGGTGGAGATCGCGGCGTGCGGGATCGCGGCCCTCACCTTCTCGATGATGCCGAGGAAGCGCTCCTGGCGGTACGAGCGGCGCATCGCCTTGAGGATCGTGTCCGAGCCGGACTGCAGCGGCATGTGCAGCTGCGGCATCACGTTCGGGGTCTCGGCCATGGCCGCGATCACGTCGTCGGTGAAGTCGCGCGGGTGCGGGGAGGTGAAGCGGACGCGCTCCAGGCCCTCGATCCGGCCGCAGGCGCGCAGCAGCTTGGAGAAGGCCTCGCGGTCGCCGAGGTCGGAGCCGTAGGCGTTCACGTTCTGGCCGAGCAGGGTGATCTCCGAGACGCCCTCGGCGACCAGCGCCTCCACCTCGGCGAGGATGTCACCCGGCCGGCGGTCCTCCTCCTTGCCCCGCAGCGCCGGGACGATGCAGAAGGTGCAGGTGTTGTTGCAGCCGACGGAGATCGAGACCCAGGCGGCGTACGCGGACTCGCGGCGGGTCGGCAGGGTCGACGGGAAGGCCTCCAGCGACTCGGCGATCTCGACCTGCGCCTCCTCCTGAATGCGGGCGCGCTCCAGCAGGACCGGCAGCTTGCCGATGTTGTGTGTGCCGAAGACGACGTCGACCCAGGGGGCCCGCTTGACGATGGTGTCGCGGTCCTTCTGCGCGAGGCAGCCGCCGACGGCGATCTGCATGCCGGGGCGCTTGGTCTTCATCGGGGCGAGCCGGCCGAGGTTGCCGTACAGCTTGTTGTCGGCGTTCTCGCGCACCGCGCAGGTGTTGAAGACGACGACGTCCGCGTCGCCGTCGGAGCCCTCGGGGGCCCGCGTGTAGCCCGCGTCCTCCAGCAGACCGGAGAGTCGCTCGGAGTCGTGCACGTTCATCTGGCACCCGTAGGTGCGCACCTCGTAAGTTCCCTTGACGTCCACTGCCGTGCTCCGGTCGCTGCTGCTGGTCATGCAACAAGGGTAGGCGGTACCCGGGAGCCCTCCGGCCCCCGGCCGCCGGGGCCCCGCGGGCAGGGCCCCGCGGGCAGGGCTCCCCGTGACAGGGCGGCGGGCGGGTGGCAGGATCGCGGCCATGGCTGTCGTACCGCCCCGCTTGCGCAGGCGCACCGCCCTGTGGGGGCTGGTGGCCGCGCTGGCCGTGCTCGGGTTGCTGGCGTGGTGGCTGCGGCCCTTCGGGGAACCGGAGCTCAAAGGGGACCTGACCTTCAGCACCGGTGTCCGTACGGGCGTCTACCACCGCTACGGGCAACTGCTGGAGCAGGCGCTCGCCCAGGACATGCCGGGGGTGCGGGTCCGGCTGGAGACCAGCCAGGGCTCCCAGGAGAACCTCCAGCGGGTGGCCTCCGGCAAGGCGGACTTCACGATCGCGACGGCGGACGCGGTCGCCAAGTACCGGGCCGACGGCAAGCCGGGGGCGGAACGCCTGCGCGGATGCGCCCGGCTCTACGACGACTACGTGCAGCTGGTGGTGCCGGCCGGATCACCGGTGCAGTCGGCGCGCGACCTGCGGGGCAAGCGGGTCGCGGTCGGCCAGGAGGGATCGGGCGTCCGGCTGATCTCGGAGCGGCTGCTGTCGGCGGCGAAACTGGACCCGGCGCGCGACATCACCCCGGTGTCCATCGGCATCGACACCATGCCGGCGGAGCTGGAGGCCGGGCGGATCGACGCCTTCTTCTGGTCCGGCGGCCTGCCGACGAACGCGGTGCGGGAGCTGTCGGAGCGGTTCGAGATCCGGCTCGTGCAACTCGGTGACCTGCTGGAGCCTCTCCAGGGCACCGGAAGCCCGGCGCGCTACTACCGGTCGGCGGTGATGCCGCAGGACGCGTACACGCGGGCCCGGAACACCTCGGCGGTGGCCACGCTGGCCGTCCCGAACCTGCTGGTGACCACCGAGGAGACGGATCCGGAGCTGACCGAGCAGTTCACGCGGACGGTGATCGCCAGCCGCGACGGGATCGGGCACGAGGTGCACGCGGCGCAGCTGGTGGACCTGCGGACGGCCATCTACACGGATCCCCTGGACCTGCACGAGGGCGCCCAGCGGTACTACCGCTCGGTGAAGCCGTGAAGCCGTGAAGCCGTGAGGCCGTGACGGGGCACTGACGCGGTGGGCCCGCAGGCCCCGCCTCAGTCCGCCGGCAGCAGCATCAGCGCGGCCGCGGCCGCCCCGATCAGGCCCGCGTGGGTGCCCAGGGCCGCCGGGAGCACGCGCAGGCCGGTCACGAACGAGAGGGTGGCGTAGTCCGCCAGGTGCGCGCGGACCGGCGCGAACAGCGTGTCACCGGCGGCGGCGACTCCCCCGCCGATGACGGCGACGTCCGTTTCGACGAGCGTCGCGGTGGCCGCGACGGCTGCGGCCAAGGCCCGGCCGGCCCGGTCGAAGGCGGCCAGCGCGACCGGGTCCCCGGCCTCGGCGGCACGCGCCACCCCCGCCGCGGAGGCGTCCCCGCCCGCGGGCGGGGTCCAGCCCTGCGCGCCCGCCCAGCGGGCAATGGCCGTGCCCGAGGCGACGGACTCCACGCAGCCGCGGGCTCCGCAGACACAGCGCTCACCGTCGAAGGCCACGCTGATGTGGCCGATGTGGCCCGCGTTGCCGGTGGGACCCGGATGAAGCCGGTTGTTCAGGACGAGCCCTCCGCCGACACCGGTGGAGACCACCATGCACAGGGCGTTGGCATGGCCCCGCGCCGCGCCCAGCCAGTGTTCGGCGGCGGTCATCGCGACGCCGTCGCCGACCAGCACGGTGGGCAGCTGCGCACCGTGGCGGGCCAGTTCTGCCATCACCCGGGCCCGGACCGGGAAGTCCCGCCACGCCTCGATGTTCACCGGGGACACCGTGCCGCGCGAGGCGTCCACCGGTCCGGCGCTGCCGATGCCGCACCGCGCCGCCGTCGCCCAGAGCGGGGAACGCGCGAGCTCGGCGACGACCTCCGCCACGGCGGCGAACACCCCGTCGCCGTCCACACCGCGGGGGGTCGGGCGGCGGGTGGTGGAGGTCATCGTGCCGTCGGGATGCACCAGCGCGCCGGCGATCTTCGTACCGCCGATGTCGATGGCCACGGTCGGGCCTGCGGCCGGGTCGGCGGCCCGGGCGGCCGGGGAGGCGGAGGGACGAGAGGTCACGGGGGCGCTCCTGAGAGGGGTCGGGACCCAGTATGCGTGCGGGGGCAGGGCCGTACGCTCCCGGGGCCGCGGCCCGGCGGACGTGCCCGGTTCTGCCCTGTTGACGTACGGGCGCGGCACGCGACAGTTTGTGGGGCCGTCCGGCGCACGCAGCACGGCCGTCCGGCGCACGCAGCACGACCCGGTTCCCCCGGCCCCAGGACCTCAGAACCGAGCACTCGGACTCCGGACCCACCGACTCCAGGACCCTCATGGACCGCGAAGCCGCTCCTCGTCCGCCGCGCACGCTCCGCTTCGGCGTCAACCACACACCGGCGCGCGGCTGGTTCCACCACTGGCTCGACTTCGACCTCGACGAGCTCAGGGCCGATCTCGACTCGATCGCCTCGCTGGGACTGGACCACGTACGGGTCTTCCCGCTGTGGCCGGTGTTCCAGCCGAACCGGTCGCTGATCCGGCCGCGCGCCGTCGAACAGCTCGTGGCGCTCGCGGACGCGGCCGCCGAGCGCGGGCTCGACGTCGCCGTCGACGGACTGCAGGGACACCTGTCGAGTTTCGACTTCCTGCCCGCCTGGACCGGGACCTGGCACCGGCGGAACCTCTTCACCGACCCGGACGTGGTCGCCGGCCAGGAGGAATACCTGCGGACGCTGGCCTGCGCACTCGCCGGCCGGCCGAACTTCCTCGGCATGACCGTCGGCAACGAGGTCAACCAGTTCTCCAGTGCGCCCCACCCCGACCCCGACCTGATCACCCCCGAACAGGCCGGCCGCTGGCTGGAGCGCATGCTGGGCGCCTGCGAGCAGGGCGCCCCCGGCCGGCTGCACGTGCACGCCGAGTACGACGCCGCCTGGTACCAGGACGGTCACCCGTTCACGGCGGCCCACGCCGCCCGGCTGGGTACGGCGACCGCCGTCCACTCCTGGGTGTTCAACGGCACCGCGCAGCGCCACGGCCGGACCGGGACCGCCACCGAGCAGCACGCCGCGTACCGGGTCGAGCTGTCGAAGGCGTGGGCGCGCGATCCGCACCGGCCGGTGTGGCTCCAGGAGGTCGGTGCGCCCGCTCCGCTGATCCCGGCCGAGCACGCGGCCGGGTTCACCCGGGCCACGCTCGCGGGGGCGCTGGACTGCCCGGACCTGTGGGGGGTGACCTGGTGGTGCTCCCACGACGTGTCCCGGGACCTCGCGGACTTCCCGGAGCTGGAGTACGGGCTCGGCCTGCTCACCAACGACCGCCGTACCAAGCCGGCCGGTGCTGCCCTCGCCCGGGTCGCGCAGGAGTGGCGGGGCCGGG
This sequence comes from Streptomyces sp. NPDC006326, assembly GCF_040612915.1. Taxonomy (NCBI): domain Bacteria; kingdom Bacillati; phylum Actinomycetota; class Actinomycetes; order Kitasatosporales; family Streptomycetaceae; genus Streptomyces; species Streptomyces sp. NPDC006326. Next base: position 59,333 of record NZ_JBEXRC010000027.1, read on the forward strand.
AACACCGCCCGGCCGTCCGGTCCACCGCGCTCGTCGTGGACGTGGGCGGGGCCGAGGACGCGCCGAAGCGCTCGGTGTGCGCCCCCGGCGGAGCCTTCTTCGAGGCCTGGGCCGCCCTGACGGCCCAGGGGGTACGCCCCGCCGTGGTGCTGGCGGAGCTCGCCGAGGACGCCGCGCACCTGCAGGCCCGCGGGATCACGGAGGTGGTGCGCGTCTGCGATGTGCGCTGAGAACAGGGGCGGCTGACCCGCCGTTCGACCGATGCTCCCCCACCTGACCGAGGAGCCCTGCATGTCCGCGACCGACAACGGCGTCGATCCTCCTACGCCCCCCGCACACCGGCCGTCCCGGCGCCGGGTGCTCGCCGCCGTGGCCGCCGGGGCGGGGGCAGCGGCCCTGCCGGGCGCCCCTGCCCGCGCGGCGGCCCCCATGGCGGCGGCCCCGGTGTCCCCCGCGGCTCCCGGCACGGGCGCCGCCCCGCCGCTGCCGCCGGCCGGCATCGCGGGGGCCGACCTGGCCCCGTACGCCTCCTACTGGTTCCCCGACTCGCTTCCGCAGGGCGAGCCCGGCCCGGGCATCGTGTGGCGCTCCCTCAAGGAGTGGACCCCGCAGTCCGATCCGGACCTGGCCTTCAACACCGCGACCGTGCCGCTCGCCCCGCGTTTCACCCCGGTGCCGGCGAACCGGGAGGCCCGGGCGGGCCGGGCCCGGATCGCCTCGCTCGTCTCCTTCGGGCCCACCGCCCGCAATCCCGCCCAGGGCTGCGCGAGCGCCGACTACTACGCACTGACGCACTGGGCCTACCTGGACGAGCTCGTCTTCTGGGGCGGCTCCGCGGGCGAGGGGATCGTGCTCGCCCCGAACGCGCCCGTCGTCGACGCCGCCCACCGCAACGGCGTCCGGGTGCTGGGCAACATCTTCCTCCCGCCCGTCCCGTACGGCGGCGACCTGCGCTGGACGCGGGACCTGGTGCAGCGCGACGCCCTCGGCCGGTTCCCGCTCGCCGGGAAGCTCGCCGAGGTGGCGCGGACGCACGGCTTCGACGGCTGGTTCGTCAACGCCGAGACCGACGGCGGGGACAGCGAGCTCGCCTCCCGGATGCGGGAGTTCCTGCGCGCCCTGCGGGCGGCGGGCGCCCCGTACGGCCTGCGGATCACCTGGTACGACGCCATGAACAGCACCGGCCGGGTCGGCTGGCAGGGCGCGCTCAACGCGCTCAACCAGGAGTTCTTCGAGGACCGGTCGGGCCGGGTCACGGACACCGTGTTCCTGGACTTCCGCTGGACGGCCGGCACGCTGGCGCAATCAGGGGCGCTCGCCGACCGGCTGGGCCGCTCCCGCCACGAGCTGTGGGCCGCCGTCGACACCGAGGCACGCGGCTGGGATTCCGCGGTTGCCTGGGACGCGATCGTCCCGCGGGGCGGCGACCACGTGGTCAGCTACGGGTTCTACCGGCCCGAGTGGACCCTGAACCACCTCACCGACCGCTCCCCCGGTGCCTTCCACCGCGCCGACGACCGGTTCTGGACGGGCGCCTCCCTCGATCCGGCCCGCCCCGGCCCCGAGGACGGCTGGCGGGCGCCGGCCACCGTCGTCGCCGACCGCTCCACCGTCACCGCCCTCCCCTTCGCCTGCACCTTCAACACCGGGCACGGGGAGCGCTGGTACGAGGCGGGCCGGGTCGTCTCCGAGGCACCGTGGAACCACCTCGGGCTCCAGGACCGCCTGCCGGGCCGCCGCTGGGTGGTGGACACGGCAGGGGAACGCCCCTCGGTGACGCTGGACTTCGCGGACGCCTGGCGCGGCGGCTCCAGTCTCCTCGTCGCGGGGCGGCCCGGCGCCCCGGCGGCCGTGGGCCTGCACGCGACCCGCCTGCCGCTGACCCGTGCCACGGTCGTGGAGCTGGTGCACGCCTGTGCGGCAGGGCCGCTCGCCGTCGAGGTCGGTGTGGCGCTGCGCGAGCCGGCCGCCGCGGGCGAGCCGGTCCCGTACACCTGGCTGCCGGTGCCGGCCCCGGGCTCCGGACGGGGCTGGCGCAGGGCGCGGGTCGGGCTCGCGGCACTGGCGGGCCGGACCGCCTACGGGCTGGCCGTACGCCTCACGCCCCGCGGGAACGAGACGGTGGCCTGGCGGCTCGGCGCCCTGTCGGTACACGACGACACGCCCCGCCGCCGCCCGCCCGCTCCGCATGCGCTGGGCGTGGACGCCTCGGCCCAGCACGCCGGCCGGGCCTCGCTCCGGCTGTCCTGGCGGCGCGCCCCCGGCGCGGTCCGGCACTACGAGCTGTACCGGCTACTGCCCGACGGCTCCCGCCGCTTCCTCGGCGGCACCTGCGGCACGGCCCTGTACCTGCCGGACCTCGTACGCGCCGGCCGGGAGCGGGCCGCGGTCATCGAACTGCGGGCCGTCGACGAGCTCTACGGGGTCTCCGGACCGGCCCGCACCACCCTCACCTGGGCGCCTTGAGCCTCATCCGCCGTGGGGGTGGCTGCGGGGCACGGCCACCGTCACCCGGAGCCCGTGCGGCGGGTTCTTCTCGTAGGAGAGGGACCCGCCGCCCGCGGCGAGCAGGGCCCGGGAGATCGACAGGCCGAGACCGGAGCCCTTGATGTTCTGGTGGCGGCCGCTGCGCCAGAACCGGTCGCCGACGCGGAGCAGCTCCTCCTCGGTGAGACCGGGGCCGCGGTCGGCGACGACGACGTGCACGAAGGACCCGGCGGGGGCGACCGACACCTCGACCTCCTCCCCCTCGGGGGTGAACTTCAGGGCGTTGTCGATGACGGCGTCGAGCGCGCTGGACAGGGCGATGGGGTCGGCCCAGCCCGTCACGGCGGCGCGGCCGGCCTCGGTGAGCCGGACCCCCTTCTCCTCGGCCAGGGGGCGCCAGGCGGCGACCCGTTCGGCGGTCAGCTCCGCGATGTCGGTGAGGCTGAGCTCGGCGGAGGTGTGCTCGGCCAGCGCCAGGTCCAGCAGGTCGTCGAGGACCTGGGCGAGCCGCTTGCCCTCGGTGCGCACCGAGGCGATCTCCTCGTTCCCCTCGGGCAGTTCGAGGGCGAGCAGCTCGATCCGCAGGAGCAGCGCCGCGAGCGGATTGCGCAGCTGGTGGGAGGCGTCGGCGACGAACGCCCGCTGCTGCTCCAGCACCTCTTCCACGTTGTCGGCCATCTCGTTGAACGAGCGGGCGAGGCGTCTGAGTTCCGGCGGACCGCCGGAGGCGGCGACACGGGAGTTCATCCGCCCGGTGGCGATGCCGTGGGCGGCGGCGTCCAGGGTGCGGACGGGCTTGAGCACCCAGCTGGTGAGCCGCAGGGCGGCCCCGAACGCGAGGAGCATGGCGGCGGCGAGCCCGCCGAGGATGAGCAGCCAGCCCCGCAGGATCCGGGCCCGCATCTGGTCGGTGGGCGACTCGGTGACGACGACGGCGACCACGTCGCCGTCGAGGACCACCGGTGAGGCGACGAGGAGTTTGCCGTGGGTCTGCCAGGGCCACACCTGGGCCGGGTCGTGGCTGCGCCGCCCGGCGAGCGCCTCCTCGAAGGCCCGCCGTCCCTCGCCGCTCTCCGGGACCTGCCACCAGCCCGGCGCCCGCGCCATGTCGTTGTCGTCGCGGTAGAAGATGCCGACGCGGATCCCGTACAGCTCCTGATAGCGGGCGAGCTCCTGCTTGAGGGTCTCGCGGCGGTCGGCGGCGCCGGTGGACCCGGATCCCTCGGCGTCGATGACGAACTGCGCGAGGGCGGCGAAGCGGGCACTGTCGTCGATCCGGTCGACCACCACCCGCTGCTGCTGCCCCGCGGCCAGGCTGACGGCGAGCGGGAAGCCGAGGGCGAGCAGGACGCCCGCCATCAGGACGACGAGCAGCGGGAGCAGTCGGGCGCGCACGGCAGCGGTCCGCTAGGGGGCGGTGGGGGTGACGAGCCGGTAGCCCACCCCGCGGACGGTCTCGATCAGGGCGGGCATGCGCAGCTTGGAGCGCAAGGAGGCGACGTGGACCTCCAGGGTCCGCCCGGTCCCCTCCCAGCTGGTGCGCCACACCTCGCTGATGATCTGCTCGCGCCGGAAGACCACCCCGGGCCGCTGCGCGAGCAGGGCCAGCAGGTCGAATTCCTTGCGGGTCAGCGGCACGTCGGCGCCGTCCACGCTGACCCGGCGGGTGGGCAGTTCGATGCGGACCGGGCCGAGCCGGACCACGGCGGGCGCACCGGTGCCGGCGGCGGCCTCCTCGGCGGTGCCGGTGCGCCGGGCGACGGCGTGGATGCGGGCCAGGAGCTCGCCGGTGTCGTAGGGCTTGACGACGTAGTCGTCGGCCCCCATGTTGAGGCCGTGGATGCGGGAGCGCACGTCGGAGCGGGCGGTCACCATGATCACGGGCGTCGAGGTCCGCTTGCGGATCTTGCCGCACACCTCGTACCCGTCCTGGTCGGGAAGGCCCAGGTCGAGCAGGACGACACCGAAGGGCGGCGCGCCGGCGGGCAGCAGCGCCTGCAGGGCCTCCTCGCCGCTGCGGGCGTGGGTCACCTGGAAGCCGTGCCGGGCCAGGATCGCGGACAGGGCGGCGGCAACGTGGTCGTCGTCCTCGACGAGCAGCAGTCTCATGGCGTCCCCCGTTCCTGCTTTCCTTCTGATCAATGGCCGTGGTCAGGGCCACCATGCATCCACGCCGAAGAAGAGGCCCACGTCAAGGGGGGGCCCGGCCCGGCGGGCCTTCCGTTACGCACCCGGTACGAGTACGGCGCCGCCGCCGCGGCCGCGCGTACGGAGCGTATCGGTGCGAGTCCCTATCGTTATGCTCAATTCTCCCTCAGATGTGATGACGCTGTGCACGTCTCGTCACTACTGTCCTCCCAACCGAGGAGGACGGAGCAAGAGGCCGATGAGCGGAGTATCAGTGACCAAGGACGTGCAGGACGCGGCCGGCACCGCGGACGACCTGGTCGTACTGAGCAACGTCAACAAGCACTTCGGCGCGCTGCACGTGCTTCAGGACATCAATCTGAGCATTGCCCGCGGTGAGGTCGTCGTGGTGATCGGTCCCTCGGGATCGGGCAAGTCCACGCTGTGCCGGACCATCAACCGCCTGGAGACGATCGACTCCGGCTCCATCACGGTCGACGGCAAGGAACTGCCGTCGGAGGGGCGGGAACTGGCGAGGCTTCGGGCCGACGTCGGCATGGTCTTCCAGTCCTTCAACCTGTTCGCGCACAAGACCGTGCTGCAGAACGTGATGCTGGGTCAGCTCAAGGTCCGCAAGACGGACCAGGCGGCCGCCCTGGAGAAGGCCCGGTCGCTGCTGGACCGGGTGGGTGTCGGCTCGCAGGCCGACAAGTACCCCGCCCAGTTGTCCGGCGGCCAGCAGCAGCGCGTGGCGATCGCCCGTGCGCTGGCCATGGACCCCAAGGTGATGCTGTTCGACGAGCCGACGTCGGCGCTCGACCCGGAAATGATCAACGAGGTGCTGGAGGTCATGCAGCAGCTCGCCCGGGACGGGATGACGATGGTCGTCGTCACGCACGAGATGGGCTTCGCCCGCTCTGCGGCCAATCGGGTCGTCTTCATGGCCGACGGAAAGATCGTCGAAGAGGCCGCGCCCGAGCAGTTCTTCAGCAACCCGCGCAGTGACCGCGCCAAGGACTTCCTTTCGAAGATCCTGCACCACTGACGTTCTTGTCTGGTAGTGATCCGGTGGCGGCTCAGAGCTACGTGTCGCTCGTCGTCCAACAACGTCTCATCCGAGGGAAGTTCATGATGAAGGTTTTCAAGGCCGGCGCGGCCGCAGCCGTGGCCGCAGTCCTCGCCCTGACCGCGACCGCCTGCGGCGGCAGCAGCGACAAGGCGAGCAGTGACGGTGGCGCGTCCGGCGGCAAGGACAAGATCGTCATCGGCATCAAGTTCGACCAGCCGGGTCTGGGCCTCAAGACCCCCGACGGCAAGTTCTCGGGCTTCGACGTCGACGTGGCGACCTACGTCGCCAAGGAGCTCGGCTACCAGCCGGACCAGATCGAGTTCAAGCAGGCCATCAGCTCCGAGCGCGAGAACCTGATCGCCAACGGGGACGTGAAGCTGGTCGTCGCCACCTACACGATCAACGACAAGCGCAAGGCGAAGGTCGACTTCGCCGGCCCGTACTTCCTGGCCCACCAGGACCTGCTGGTCCGCGCCGACGACACCTCGATCACCAAGGCCGAGGACCTCAACAAGAAGAAGCTCTGCTCCGTCACCGGCTCCACCTCGGCGCAGAACGTCAAGACCAAGCTGGCCCCCGACGCCGACCTCCAGCAGAACCCGGGTTACTCCGAGTGCCTGACCGGCCTGGAGAACAAGGCTCTCGACGCGCTGACCACGGACGACTCGATCCTGGCCGGCTACGCCGCGCAGGAGAAGAACAAGGGCAAGTTCAAGCTCGTCGGCCTGAAGCTGAGCGACGAGCCGTACGGCATCGGCCTGAAGAAGGGCGACACCGAGCTGCAGACCAAGGTGAACGCCGCGCTCAAGAAGATGGTCGCGGACGGCTCCTGGCAGAAGGCCGTGGACAAGAACTTCGGCCCCGCCGGCTACAAGGCCGAGCCGGCCCCGCAGATCACCGAAGGCAGCTGATTCATCGGTGAGGGGTGTCGCCGCCCGCCCGCCTGGGGCGGCGGCACACCTCACCGGCCATCCTGGGGAGAGCGCAGGGCAACGTGTTCGACTTTCTTAATTCCGGGCAGTACGACGTGCTCGGAGCCTTCTGGGTGACGGTTCAGCTCACCCTCTACTCGGCGGCCGGCTCCCTGGTCTGGGGGACCGTCCTGGCCGGGATGCGGGTCAGCCCCGTCCCGCTGATGCGGGGCTTCGGCACCGCGTACGTCAACATCGTGCGCAACACCCCGCTGACCGTCATCATCATCGGCTGCTCGCTGGGTCTGAACCAGACCCTCGGCATCGCGCTCGGCGGCGGCACGTTCAAGGAGATCGGCTTCCGGCTCGCGGTCCTGGGCTTCGTCGCCTACACCGGCACCTTCGTCTGCGAGGCGCTGCGCTCGGGCATCAACACGGTGCCCGTGGGCCAGGCCGAAGCCGCCCGCGCGCTGGGCCTGAGCTTCTTCCAGGTGCTCACGCTGATCGTGCTCCCCCAGGCCTTCCGGGCGGTCATCGCACCGCTCACCAACGTACTGATCGCCCTCACCAAGAACACCACGGTGGCGGCGGCCATCGGCGTGGCCGAAGCGGCCCTGCTGATGAAGGAAATGATCGAGAACGAGCCGCAGGCGCTCTTCGCGGTCTTCGGGATCTTCGCCTTCGGCTTCGTCCTGCTGACCCTGCCCACCGGCCTGCTGCTGGGCTGGGTGTCCAAGCGAGTGGCGGTGAAGCGATGAGTTCCGTGCTGTACGACACCCCCGGCCCCAAGGCCAGGGCGCGCAACTGGATCTACACGGCAGCCTTCCTGGTCGTGTTCGGCCTGGCGATGTGGTGGGTCCTGGCCACCATGGCCGACAAGAACCAGCTCGACGCCGACAAGTGGAGCCCGTTCGTCACCGACGGGGAGGTCTGGACGACCTTCCTGCTGCCGGGGCTCGGCGAGACGCTGAAGGCCGGCCTCATCGCCATGGTCATCGCGCTGCCGCTGGGTGCGGTCCTCGGGATCGGCCGGCTCTCCGACCACCGGTGGGTCCGGATCCCCGTGGGCGCCTGGGTCGAGTTCTTCCGCGCCATTCCGGTGCTGATGCTGATGCTGTTCGGCTCCGCGCTGTACGTGCGCTTCAGCACCGTCAGCTCCGAGCTGCGGCCGCTGTACGCGGTGGTCACCGGTCTGGTCCTGTACAACTCCGCGGTCATCGCCGAGATCGTCGTGGCCGGCATCCGGTCGCTGCCGCGGGGCCAGACCGACGCGGCCAAGGCGATCGGCATGCGCAAGGGCCAGATCATGACGTACGTCCTGGTCCCGCAGGCCGTGACGGCGATGCTGCCGGCCCTGGTCAGCCAGCTCGTGGTCATCCTGAAGGACACCGCCATCGGCGGCGCGGTGCTCGGTCTCGGCGAGCTGCTCTCGATGAACCGGCAGATCTCGGCGAACTACAGCAACACCATCGCGACCCTCGTCGTGATCGCGCTGCTGTTCATCCTCGTGAACTTCGCGCTCACCACCTTCGCCTCCTGGCTCGAAGGCCGGCTGCGCAGGTCCCAGAAGGGCACCGGGGCGTTCGTCGCCGGGGACGTGGCCGAGGTCGACGCGGGCGGAGCGGCCGGCGTGGGCGAGGCCCCCTGAGGCGTCCCTCCCCGTACGCGGGGCCCTGACGCCCGGTCAGTACACTGGCGTGGCACATGTGGTGCGGCGGAACTCATCCGCCGCACCACACGCATGCTCGGGACCGGCGTCACTTGACGCAGGCACCTCCAGTGGGTTGCATACGTTCTGTGATCACATACCGGACATCGGGAGCCGCATCATGGACCCGGTGATCGTCGTCGGCGCGGGCCCGGTCGGACTGTCCCTGTCCCTCGCCCTGGCCGGCCAGGGCGTGCCCTCCGTGCTGCTCGACGAGGGGCCCGGGAAGGACGAACCACGACCGGCCCGTACGGTCGTCCTGCACGCCGACACCGCGGCCATGGTGCACCGGCTGGGCTGTACGACCCTGCGCGACGAGGGCGCGTACTACGCGGCCTGGCGCATGCGGCGCGGCCGGGACACCCGGCGCACCACCTTCGAGGACGGCCCCGCCCCGCTGCACGTCCCGCAGCACGCCCTCACGCGCGGGCTGCGCCACGCGGCCACCGCGCACCCGCTGGTCCAGCTGGTCACCGACAGCCGACTGGACCTGCTGGAGCAGGACGACCACGGGATCACCGCGCACACCCTCGGCGCCGAGACCACCTGGTGGCGCGGCAGCCACCTGGTCGGCTGCGACGGGGCCCGCTCCACCGTCCGCAAACTGCTCGGCATCCGCTTCCCCGGCCGCACCGCCGTGGAACGGCACGCCGTGGCGGCGCTGCGCACCGAACTCCCCTGGCCCGGCGAGGCCCTGCTGCACCGCGACCCGCCCCGGGAGACCATCGCCCGCCCCCTGCCCGACGGGGTGTGGCGGCTGGACTGGCTGCTCCCGGCCCGCGGCGACCTGGTCACCCCCGACACGCTGGTCACCCTCGTCCGGGACACCCTGGCCTCCTGGTGCGGGGGCACCACTCCCCCGTACGACCTCATCGACACCGGTGTCCACACGCTGCACCACCGGCTCGCCCGGCGCTGGCGGGACGGCCGTGCCTTCCTCGCCGGGGACGCCGCCCACCTGCTGGGCGCGCTCGGCACCCAGGGCGTCGAGGAGGGGCTCCGCGACGCCGAGAACCTGGCCTGGAAGCTCGCCCTGGCCTGGCACCAGGGGGCTTCCGAGGCGCTGCTCGACAGCTACGAGGACGAACGGCGCCGGGCGGTCGCGGCCCGGCTGCGCGCCGCCGACCAGGCGATGCCGGTGCTGCGCGGCGGAGGCGGCCTGCGGACCCTGCTGCCCGGCACCGCCCGCGCCGGCGAACTCCTGCTCACCGACGGCCACCTGGGCCGGGGATCACTGGGCGCGGAGCCCGCGTACGCCCCGCCGGTCGCCGTGCGCGAGGTCCCCACCGCCACCGAACCGGGCGGGCCCGTGGCGAACGTCGCGGTGACCGCTCCCGACGGGTCGACCGTGCCGCTGCGGGACCTGCTGGGGCGGGGCCGCCTGCTGGTGGTGCTGGTCGCTCCCGGCACCGGTGTCTGGGACCGGCGGCACTGGCTGGGCGCGGGGCTGATGCCCCGGCTCGCGGCGGCGGTGAGCGCCCTTCCGGTGCGCACGGAACTGCTGGTCGCGGACGGCTACCCGGGGGCGGCGGCGCACACCGTCCTGCTGGTCCGGCCCGACGGGCACCTCGCCGCCACCTTCGCGGGGGTCCGGCCGGCAGAGCTGTACGAGGCGGCCGACGCGGTGCGCATGGGCGCGCCCGCCTCGCTCCAGGAGTCCTCCACGACACTTCGGCCGTGATCGATTGACGGCCTTGCGTCTCCGTGCTTCACTCGCCGACATGACCGGCAACGACGTGCGCCTGTGGCGGAGGGTCCATATGGACCTGCTCCGCTATGCGGGCTGCGTGTGTCGCCCTTCCTGCTGATTCGCCCTTCCTCCGCGCTCCGCGCGCACGTTCGCGAACCCCCAGGACGGTCATCTCCATGCCCACGCCCGTGCCCCCGCACGCCCCTGCGCCTGCCCCTGCCCCTGCCCCTGCCCCTGCTCGCGCCGTCCCCGTGACGGCCGCCGAACTCCTCGACTTCGCCCTCCGCACGGCTGCCGACCCGGCCGTCGTCGACTCGCTTCCCCTGGATCCGCAGGGCCGTACGTGGATCCGGCTGGAGGGGCCGGGTGGCAGCGAGGCCTGGGTGATCGGCTGGCCGCCGGGCACCGGCACCGGCTGGCACGACCACGCCGAGTCGCAGGGCGCGTTCGTCACCGCCCGGGGCCGCCTCACCGAGCACTCGCTCGCGGTCCGGCTGCCCTCGGAGGGGTGGCGGAGCCTGGAGCTGGCGCCGGAGGTGGACCGCAGCCGGAGCCTGGATGCCGGCCGGGGCCGGTCGTTCGGGGAGCACCACGTCCACGAGGTGCTGAACGAGTCCCCGGACGAGCATGCGGTCTCGGTCCACGCGTACTACCCGCCGCTGCCGCTGATCCGCCGCTACAGCCGGACCGGGCAGGTCCTCACCCTGGAGCAGGTCGAGCGTCCGCAGGACTGGCAGTGAGCGCCGCGCCGACCGGCATCGACGCCCTGCTGGAGCAGGTCCGTACGACGTACTCCCGCATCACCGCGGCCGAGGCCCGTGCCGCGTTCCTGGCGGACGACGCCCTTCTGGTGGACATCCGCTACCAGGCGCTGCGCGAGCGCGACGGGCTGATCCCGGGCGCGCTGGTGATCGAGCGCAACGAGCTGGAGTGGCGCCTGGACCCCCAGGGCTCCCATCGCGCGCCGCAGGCCACTTCGCACGACCTGCGGGTGGTGGTGATCTGCAACGAGGGGTACGCGTCCTCGCTGGCGGCGGCCTCGCTCCATGCGCTGGGGCTCCACCGGGCCACGGACCTGATCGGCGGCTTCCAGGCCTGGAAGGCCGCAGGGCTTCCCCTCATCTGAGGGCTCTTCATCAGCTGACGCTGTTCCCCACCGGTCAACGGCACCCGGGGGCTCCCCCGCCCCCGGGCCACCCGGCGGCGGTCAGCCTCCCGGGTACCCGAGGTCCTCCGTGTCCTCGCCCTCCGCTTCCAGCGCCCGCCGGACCACCCGCAGGGCCATGCCCTCCGGGTACCCCTTGCGGGCGAGCATCCCGGCGAGGCGTCTGATGCGCTTGTCCCGCTCCAGGCCCCGGGTGGTGCGGAGCTTCCGCTCGACGAGCTCCCGGGCGGTCTGCTCCTCCTGTTCGGAGTCCAGCTGTCCGAGCGCCTCCTCGACGAGGGTGGCGTGCACGCCCTTGGTGCGCAGCTCCTGGGCGAGTGCCCGGCGGGCGAGACCCCGGCCGCGGTGCCGGGACTCCACCCAGGCCCCGGCGAAGGCGGCGTCGTCGATCAGGCCCACCTCCTCGAACCGGGAGAGGACCTCCTGCGACACCTCCTCGGGAATGCCCCGCTTGGCCAGGGCGTCCGCGAGCTGGCGCCGGGTGCGCGGCATCCCGGTGAGCAGGCGCAGGCAGATCGCCCGCGCCTGCTCCTCGGGACTCTGGGGCGGCAGGTCCTGGCGGCCTTCGCGGCCGCCTGCGCCGCCCCTTTCCTGCTCCCGCACGGGTCAGCTCTTGGCCACGGCGGCCTTGGCCGTCGTCTTGGCCTTCGACGCGGGGACCGGCACGGCGGCGGCATCCGCAGCGGCGGGGGCGGCGCCCGCCTCCTCGGCGTCGGCGTCCTTGCGCACGCCCACGCCCAGCTTCTCCTTGATCTTCCGCTCGATCTCGTTGGCGAGGTCGGGGTTGTCCTTCAGGAAGTTGCGGGCGTTCTCCTTGCCCTGGCCCAGCTGGTCGCCCTCGTACGTGTACCAGGCGCCGGCCTTGCGGATGAAGCCGTGCTCCACGCCCATGTCGATCAGGCCGCCCTCGCGGCTGATGCCCTGGCCGTAGAGGATGTCGAACTCGGCCTGCTTGAACGGCGGCGCGACCTTGTTCTTCACGACCTTGCAGCGGGTGCGGTTGCCGACCGCCTCCGTGCCGTCCTTCAGGGTCTCGATGCGGCGGATGTCGATGCGCACCGAGGCGTAGAACTTCAGTGCGCGGCCACCGGTGGTGGTCTCCGGCGAGCCGAACATCACACCGATCTTCTCGCGGAGCTGGTTGATGAAGATCGCGGTGGTCTTCGACTGGTTGAGCGCACCGGTGATCTTGCGCAGCGCCTGGCTCATCAGACGGGCCTGGAGACCCACGTGGCTGTCGCCCATCTCACCCTCGATCTCCGCACGCGGCACGAGCGCGGCCACGGAGTCGATGACGATCAGGTCGAGCGCACCGGAGCGGACCAGCATGTCCACGATCTCCAGCGCCTGCTCGCCGGTGTCCGGCTGGGAGAGGATGAGGTTGTCGGTGTCGACGCCCAGGGCCTTGGCGTACTCGGGGTCGAGCGCGTGCTCGGCGTCGACGAAGGCCACCGTCCCGCCGGCCTTCTGCGCATTGGCCACGGCGTGCAGGGTGAGGGTCGTCTTACCGGAGGACTCCGGCCCGTACACCTCCACGACACGGCCGCGGGGCAGTCCGCCGACGCCCAGGGCGATGTCCAGCGCGGTCGACCCGGTGGGGATGACGTCGATGGGGTCGTTCGGCTTGTCGCCGAGCCGCATCACGGCACCCTTGCCGAATTGCCGTTCAATCTGTGCGAGCGCGGCGTCGAGGGCCTTCTCGCGGTCGGTGCCTGCCATGGGTTCCACCCGGTTTGCTTGAGTCGATCGCTTCACGCCATTGACGCTAACGCCTGCCACTGACAATGCGCTTCCACGTCCGTTTCGGCTGTGGATAACTCATCAGAATGGATGTTCGATTTCCCTGTCAAGCGCGACTCACTGACAACCCGCGGTTGACACTCCGCGCACTGTCAACCTAGGGTTGCACCCATGACGAACCCTTCCGTGGAACCCGTTCGTATGACCCATCCGGTCCGCCTCGACGAGCTCATCGAGGCGGTCAAGAAGGCCCACACCGACGCCCTGGAGCAGCTCAGCAGCGCCGTCGTCGCCGCCGAGCACCTCGGCGACGTGGCCGACCACCTCATCGGGCACTTCGTCGACCAGGCCCGCCGGTCCGGCGCCTCCTGGACGGACATCGGCCGCAGCATGGGCGTCACCCGCCAGGCCGCCCAGAAGCGCTTCGTCCCCAAGGCCGACAAGGGCGACGGCGCCCAGGAGATGGACGCCGCCCAGGGCTTCGCGCGCTTCACCGACCGCGCCCGCAACGTCGTGGTCACCGCCCAGAACGAGGCCCGCGCGGCCGGCAACACCGAGATCCGCACCGAACACCTCGTCCTCGGCCTGCTCGCCGAGCCCGAGTCCTTCGCCGGCCTCGCGCTGCGCGCCCAGGGCATCGACCCCGACGCCGTGCGGAGCGCGGCGACCGCCGCGCTGCCCCCGGCGGCCGCGGAGCTCCCCGCCCTCGTGCCCTTCGACGCGGCCGCGAAGAAGGCCCTGGAGCTGACCTTCCGCGAGGCGCTGCGCCTCGGCCACGCCTACGTGGGCACCGAGCACATCCTGCTCGGCCTCCTCGAAATGGAGGACGGCGACGGCATCCTGAGCGGCCTCGGCATGGACAAGGCCGCCGCCGAGGCCACGGTCACCGAAGCCGTGGCAGCCGTACTCGGCGCGGACGCTCCGCAGTAGCGCCGTCCCGGGCCGCCCCTTCCGTCAGGGCGTACCGCTTCACGTACGCCCCGAGGAAGGCCTGGAGGGTGGCGACGGCCGGGATCGCGATGAGCGCCCCGACCGCGCCCAGCAGGGCGGTGCCGGCGATGACCGAGCCGAAGGCCACCGCCGGGTGGATGTCGACCGTCCGCGCGGTCAGCTTGGGCTGCAGGAGGTAGTTCTCGAACTGCTGGTAGACGACCACGAACCCGAGGACGTACAGCGCGTACCAGGGATCGACCGCGAAGGCGATCAGCATCGGCAGCGCGCCCGCCAGGTAGGTGCCGATGGTGGGGATGAACTGGGAGACCAGCCCCACCCACACCGCGAGCGCGGGCGCGTACGGCACGTCGAGCACCGCGAAGACGACGTAGTGCGCGATCCCCGAGACCAGCGCCATCAGTCCCCGGGAGTAGAGGTACCCGCCGGTCTTGGCGACGGCGATCTCCCAGGCGCGCAGCACCTCCGACTGCTTCGCGGGCGGCAGGACGGAGCACAGCGCGCGCCGCAGCCGCGGCCCGTCGGCGGCGAAGTAGAAGGAGAAGAGCCCGATCGTCAGCAGCCGGAACAGTCCGCCGAGGACGGTGGCGGACACGTCGAGCACGCCGCTCGCGCTGTTCTGGACGTACTTCTGCAGCCAGTCCGAGTGGAGCAGGCTGTCCTGGATCGCCAGCCGGGACAGCTGGGTGTGGAAGGTCCCGTTGATCGAGTCGATCACCGAGTCGAGATAGCGGGGGAAGCCCTCGACCATGGCGACGATCTGCCCGGCGAGTATCGAGCCGAGCAGCACGACGAAACCCGCGGAGGCGGCGAACACCCCGAGGAAGACCAGGAAAGTGGCCAGCCCGCGGCGCATGCCGCGGGCCGCCATCCGGGACACCGCGGGCTCGATCGCGAGGGCGAGGAAGAACGCGATCAGGATGTTGATCAGCAGCCCGGTCAGCTGGTGGAAGGCCCAGCTGCCGAGCTGGAAGCAGGCGATCAGGGCCAGGACGAGGACGACGGCGCGCGGCAGCCAGCGCGGCATGCGCGCGCCGGCGGGCGCCGGCCCGGGCGGGCTCCCGCCGGGCGGGACCTCGCCGGGCGAGCCCTCGCCGGGCCGGGGCACCGACGGGCGGCCCGGGGCCGACCCGTGCGGCCGCGCCTGCGCACCGCGCGCGGCCGGCCCGGCCGGCTGCCCCTCCGGCCGGTCAGGGGCGTCGGGGGCTTCGGGGGCTTCGGGGCCGGGTGCTCCGGCGGGGCCGGGCGTCGGTGTCGTCGTCTCGTCAGTGGGTGCCACCGAGCCAGTCTGGCCCACCCGCCGCCCCCGGCGAAGCCGCCCGCGGACGCCGGCGGCGCCGTCAGCGCAGCGAGGCCGGTACGTCCATCGCCGAACACACCGCGCGCCACACGTCCTTGGTCTCCCAGCCCGCGTCGAGCGCCTGGAGGACGGTGAGTCCGCCGAGCTCGGCCATGACGTGGTCGCGCGCGAAGGAGTCGGCGTAGGCGGCGCCGAAGTGTTCGGCCATCCGCTCCCAGAAAATCGTCAACCGCATGCGTTCAGTATCCCGCCCCGGGAGAGTGCACCGCTCCGGTTCGTCCTCCCTCCGCCCGTGGGGGCGCCCTACGGTTTCACGCATGCCTGGAGACGAAGCTTCCCCGCTGACCGCACTGGCCCGGGCCGAGCAGTTCATCTGGCTCACGGCCCGGGTCCTGGAGCAGCGGCGGTTCGCGTTCCACTTCCTCGGCGGCGACGCGGACCCGGTGGACACCGCCCTCGGCTCGTACCTCAACGCCGACGGCGGCTACGGCCACGCCCTTGATCCGGATCTGCGCGGTCCGCTCAGCCAGCCGCTGCACACCGCCCACGCCCTGCGGGTCCTGGACAGCCTCGGCCGCTGCGCCGGGCAGCGCATCGAGCGGCTCTGCCGCCACCTGACCCGGGTCTCCACCGGGGACGGCGCCCTGCCGGTGCTGCTCCCGGCCCCGGCCGGCCACCCCGCGGCCCCGTACCACCCGGTGTACGACGACCCGCCGGGCGAACTGCTGGTCACGGGCCCGGTCGTCGGCCTGCTGCACCGCAACCGGATCTGGCACGCCTGGCTGTTCCGGGCCACCGACTTCTGCTGGGACCGGGTCGAGGGCATGCGGCGCTCGCATCCGTACGAGGTCCAGAGCGCGGTGGCCTTCCTGGACGGCGCCCCCGACCGGGCCCGGGCGGTGGCGGCGGCGGACCGGCTGGGGCGGCTGGTGCGCGAGCAGCGGCTGGTCGTGCTCGACCCGCGGCGCCGGCACGAGTACCCGCTTCCCGCCGGCTACGCCCCCGGCGAGCGGTTGTACCCCCACGACGTCGCCCGGCGGCCGGAGTCGCTGGCGCGCGGCTGGTTCACGGACGAGGAGATGAGGCGCTCGCTGGACTTCCTGGCCGCCGAGCAGCAGGCGGACGGCGGATGGCCGGTGCGGCGCCAGGCGTGGGCGCCGGGCAGCTCGCTGGAGCGGCGTCCGATCGCCACGCTGGAGGCCCTGCTGACCCTGCGCGCGTACGGCCGGCCCCTGGGCGGCCCGCTCCCGGCGGCGGGCGGGACCGGCTAGCCGCCCAGGGCGCGGACCCCGGCGGTGACCACGACGGCGGCGCCGACCACGACGAGGAAGGGCGCCCGCAGCAGCAGCGCGAGGCCGGCGGCGGCCAGGCCCGCGGCCCGGGCGTCGAGCACCAGGGCGTGGCCGGCGCCGAAGGTCTGCTGGGCGGTGAGGGCGGCGAGCAGCGCGACCGGGAGCAGGGCGGCGAGCCTGCGCACGAGCGGCCGCTCCAGTGCGCCGGCGGGGACGAGCAGTCCGGCGAGCTTGAGGGCGTAGCAGCCGGCGACGGTCAGTGCGATGCCGATCCAGACGTTCACGGCCGGCGTCCCTTCAGCCAGAGGATCAGGGGGGCGGCGAGGGCGGCGACGAGCACGGGCAGCCCGGCGGGCAGCACGGGCAGCAGGCCCAGACCGAGGACGAGCGCGAGCGCGGCGACCGCCCGCTCGGTGGCGGTCTTCACCATCGGCGCGAGGAGGGCGAGGAAGACGGCTGGCCCGGCCGCGTCCAGCCCCCACGCGCCGGTGTCCCCGAGGGCCTCGGCACCGAGCACGCCGAGCAGGGTGGTGAGGTTCCACAGCAGGTAGAGGCTCAGGCCGGTCACGGTGAACCCGAGCCGCGCCGACCTGCGGTCCGGCTGCGCCAGGGCCACGGCGGTGGTCTCGTCGATCACCCAGTGCGCGGCGAGGGGGCGCAGCGGCCGGGGCAGCGCGAGCAGCTGCGAAAGCCGCAGCCCGTAGAAGGCGTTGCGCGTCCCGAGGAAGAAGGCCCCGGCGGCGGCGGTGTACGGACTGCCCCCCGCGGCCAGTGCCCCGACCAGCGCGAACTGCGAGGCGCCGGTGAACACGAGCAGGCTCAGCACGCAGGCCTGGAGCACGCTGATCCCGGCTCCGGCCGCGGTCGCCCCGAACGCGAACCCGGAGAGCCCGACGGCCACCCCGACGCCGAGCGCATCGCGCACGACGGCGCCGCGCGGCTTTTCCCCGGCCCCCGCGGGGGCCTCCCGTACCACCATCCGATGTTCTCCCACGCCCCGAACGTACGCAGGGCGGGGCGGTGCGGTCTTGTACGTTCTTGCGCGCGCTCCCCGGCACCGCGGCCGGTCAGCCCCCGGCCCGACCGCTGCGTTCGCGGCGGTAGGCGCCCGGCGGGACGCCCACGATGCGGGTGAAGTGGCGGTTCAGGTGCGGCTGGTCCGTGAAACCGACCGCGAGGGCCGCCTCCGCGGGCGCCGTACCCGCGTCGAGCAGGCGGCGTGCCCTGCGGACCCGGGCATCCGTGAGCCAGGTGTGCGGCGGCATCCCGTACCGCTCCCGGAAGGCCCGCAGCAGCGCGAAGGGGCTGGTGCCGAGCTCCGCGGCCAGTTGTTCCAGCGAGGGCGGCCCGGCCATCCGCTCCTCCAGCACCGCCCGGGCCCGTACGGCGTCGGCGGCTGCGGCGCCGCGCACCGGGCGGGCGGGCAGCGGTGCGGCGTGCCGGGTCAGCATCCGCGCCACCGCCCCGCGCAGCAGGGTGTCGGCGGCCAGGGCATTGCCCTTCTCGGCGGCCCGGTGCACCCGGGTGATCAGCCGGGAGGTCTCCGGGTCGGTGACCGAGTCGGCGGTGAAGCCGGGGGTCCCGCGCAGGCTCCCGATCTCCGCCGCGACCTCGGCGATCAGCTCGCGGGAGGGGTAGAGGGTGGCGTACGCCCAGCCTTCGGGGGCGCCGGCGCGGGCGGTGTGCGGGACCTCGGGGTTGATCAGGACGACGCTGCCCGGCCCGGCCCGCACGGTGCCGCCCGGCAGGCCGACCTCCTCGATGCCGCCGGTGACCGCCGCGATCACGTACCCCTCGTGGGCGTGGCGCGGGAAGGAGTGGCGGATGTAGTGGGCGCGCAGCAGGTCGAGGCCGGGCAGTTCCGGGTACCGCCAGTGCCGCGCCCATTCGCCGTTCTGCGCCATTCCCCCATTCTGCGCCCGCCCGGAAACCGGTGTTCGCGCAGGTCCGGCCGGTTGTCAGTGCCCGGGTGCAGGATGGGGGCATGGCCGGCTCCGCGCTCGATGCGTTCTCCCCCGCGACCCGCTCCTGGTTCACGGGGGCCTTCCGTACGCCCACCGCGGCCCAGGAGGGGGCCTGGCGGGCCATCGGGGCCGGGTCGGACGTGCTCGTCGTCGCGCCCACCGGCTCCGGCAAGACCCTGGCCGCCTTCCTCGCGGCCCTCGACCAGCTGGCGTCCGTCCCGCCGCCCGCCGAGCCGAAGAAGCGCTGCCGGGTGCTGTACGTGTCCCCGCTGAAGGCCCTCGCGGTCGACGTGGAGCGGAATCTGCGCAGTCCGCTGACGGGGATCCGCCAGGAGTCCGTCCGGCTCGGCCTGCCCGAGCCGGAGATCCGGGTGGGGATCCGCTCCGGCGACACCCCGGCCGCGGAGCGGCGGGCGCTGGCCACCCGGCCGCCGGACATCCTGATCACCACCCCCGAGTCGTTGTTCCTGATGCTGACCTCGGCGGCGCGTGACGCGCTCTCCGGGATCGAGACGGTGATCCTGGACGAGGTCCATGCGGTCGCCGGGACCAAGCGCGGCGCGCACCTGGCGCTGTCCCTGGAGCGGCTGGACGAGCTGCTGGCGCGGCCGGCCCGCCGGATCGGCCTGTCGGCGACGGTGCGGCCGGTGGACGAGGTGGCCCGCTTCCTCGCGCCGCGCGGCAAGGTGGAGATCGTCCAGCCGCCCTCGGCCAAGGAGTTCGACCTGTCGGTCGTGGTGCCGGTCGAGGACATGGGTGAGTTGGGCGGCTCGCCGGCCACGGAGGGCAGGGAAGGCGGCGACAAGCCCTCGATCTGGCCGCATGTGGAGGAGCGGATCGCCGACCTGGTCCAGGCCCACCGCTCCACGATCGTGTTCGCCAACTCCCGCCGCCTCGCCGAGCGCCTGTGCAACCGGCTCAACGAGATCGCGTACGAGCGCGCCGTGGGCGAGCGGCTGCCCGAGGGCCCGCCGCCGGCGCAGGTGATGGCCCAGTCGGGCGCCGCGCAGGGGGCTCCTGCGCTGCTGGCCCGCGCGCACCACGGCTCGGTCTCCAAGGAGCAGCGGGCGCTGGTGGAGGAGGACCTGAAGGCGGGCCGGCTGCCGGCCGTGGTCGCCACGTCCAGTCTGGAGCTGGGCATCGACATGGGCGCCGTCGACCTGGTGGTGCAGGTGGAGTCCCCGCCGTCGGTGGCGTCGGGGCTCCAGCGGGTGGGCCGGGCCGGGCACCAGGTGGGCGCGGTCTCGACCGGCGTGGTCTTCCCCAAGTACCGCGGGGACCTGGTGCAGGCGGCGGTGGTGACGGAGCGGATGCGCACGGGGTCGATCGAGTCCCTGCGCATCCCCGCCAACCCGCTGGACGTCCTGGCGCAGCAGCTGGTGGCGATGACGGCGATGGACACCTGGCAGCTGGACGAGCTGCTGGCGCTGGTGCGGCGGGCGGCGCCGTTCGCGGCGCTGCCGGAGTCGGCGTTCACGGCGGTCCTCGACATGCTGGCGGGCCGCTATCCGTCCGACGCGTTCGCGGAGCTGAGACCGCGGGTGGTGTGGGACCGGGTGGCGGGGACCATCACGGGCCGGCCGGGGGCGCAGCGCCTGGCGGTCACCTCCGGCGGCACGATCCCCGACCGCGGGCTCTTCGGTGTCTTCCTCGCGGGGGCCGACCCGAAGAAGGGCGGGGGCCGGGTCGGTGAGCTCGATGAGGAGATGGTCTACGAGTCCCGGGTGGGGGACGTCTTCACGCTCGGCACCACCTCCTGGCGGATCGAGGACATCACCCGGGACCGGGTTCTGGTCTCCCCCGCCCCCGGCGTCCCGGGCCGGCTGCCGTTCTGGAAGGGCGACCAGCTGGGCCGCCCCCTCGAACTGGGCCGGGCGGTCGGCGCGTTCCTGCGCGAGCTCGGCGCCCTCCCCGCCGAGGACGCCCGGCTGCGCCTGCTGGCGGCGGGCCTGGACGCCTGGGCCGCGGAGAACGTGCTGGCGTACCTGGCGGAGCAGCGCGAGGCCTGCGGCCACGTACCGGACGACCGGACCATCGTCGTGGAGCGGTTCCGCGACGAGCTCGGCGACTGGCGGGTCGTGGTGCACTCCCCGTTCGGCGCGCAGGTGCACGCCCCGTGGGCGCTGGCCCTCGGGGCCCGGCTGGCCGAGCGGTACGGGATGGACGCGCAGGTGATGCATGCAGACGACGGGATCGTGCTGCGCCTGCCGGATGCGGACCTGCTGTCGATGGACCTCCTGGACCACGACCCGTCGGCACCGCACTCCTTCGAGTTCGACGACGAACAGGCCCCGCTGGGCGCGGCGGACGTCGCCTTCGACCACGGCGACGTCCAGCAGATCGTCACCGACCAGGTGGGCGGCTCGGCGCTGTTCGCCTCCCGGTTCCGCGAGTGCGCGGCCCGCGCCCTGCTGCTGCCGCGGCGCAATCCGGGCAAGCGCACCCCGCTGTGGCAGCAGCGCCAGCGGGCCTCCCAACTGCTCCAGGTCGCCTCGGAGTTCGGTTCGTTCCCGATCGTGCTGGAGGCGGTACGGGAGTGCCTGCAGGACGTCTTCGACGTGCCGGGCCTGACCGAGCTGATGGGCGACATCGAGGCCCGCCGGGTGCGCCTGGTCGAGGTCACCACCCCCGAACCGTCCCCCTTCGCCCGCTCGTTGCTCTTCGGGTACGTGGCCCAGTTCCTGTACGAGGGGGATTCGCCCCTCGCCGAGCGGCGCGCGGCCGCCCTGTCGCTGGACTCCCGGCTGCTGGCCGAGCTGCTGGGCCAGGCGGAGCTGCGGGAGCTGCTCGACGCGGAGGTGCTGGAGGAGCTGGAGCGGGAGCTGCAGTGGCTGACCAAGGACCGGCGGGCCAAGGACCGCGAGTCGGTCGCGGACCTGCTGCGGCTGCTCGGCCCGCTGAGCCCGGCCGAGCTGGCCGAGCGGGGCGCCGACCCGTCCTGGGCGCAGGAGCTCGCCGATGCCCGCCGGGCCATCCGGGTGCGGATCGCCGGCGCGGAGCACTGGGCTGCGATCGAGGACGCGGGCCGGCTGCGGGACGCGCTCGGCACGGCCCTCCCGGTCGGGGTCCCGGAGGCCTTCACCGAGCCGGTCAAGGACCCGCTGGGCGACCTCCTGGCCCGGTACGCCCGTACGCACGGCCCGTTCACCACCGCTTCCGTCGCCGCTCGCTTCGGCCTGGGCGCGGCGGTGACCGAGGGGGCGCTGCACCGGCTCGCGGCGGCGGGGCGGGTGGTCCAGGGCGAGTTCCACCCCTCCGGCATCGGCCAGGAGTGGTGCGACGCGGCGGTGCTGCGCCGACTGCGCCGCCGTTCCCTGGCCGCCCTGCGCCAGGAGCTGGAGCCGGTCCCGCCGGCCTCTCTCGCGACGTTCCTGCCGCACTGGCAGCACCTGGGCGGCGCCCTGCGCGGGATCGACGGCCTGGCCCGGGCCGTGGAACAGCTCCAGGGCGCCCCGGTCCCCGCCTCGGCGCTGGAGCGCCTGATCCTGCCCTCCCGGGTCGCGGGCTACTCCCCGACCCTGCTCGACGAGCTCACCACCACCGGCGAGGTGGTGTGGGCGGGTGCGGGAGCCCTGCCGGGCAAGGACGGCTGGGTCTCGCTCTACCTCGCGGACGCGGCCCCGCTGCTTCTCCCGCCGCCGCACCCGCTGGAGTTCACCCCGCTGCACCAGTCGATCCTCGACACCCTCTCCGGCGGGTACGGCCTGTTCTTCCGTCAGCTGGCGGAGTCGGTGCGGGCCAAGTGGTCCGAGGCCACCGATCTCGAACTGTCCGATGCGCTGTGGGACCTGGCCTGGTCGGGCCGCCTCACGAACGACACCCTGGCCCCGCTGCGCTCCCTGCTCGGCTCGGGCCGCACGGCGGGCGCCACCGCACACCGGGCCCGGCGTACCGTCCCGCGCGGGCGGTACGGCACGCTCAGCGCCCAGGTCTCCCGGCCCGGTCCGCCCACGGTCTCGGGGCGCTGGTCGCTGCTGCCCGCCCAGGCCGCGGATCCCACCCACCGCGCGCACGCCCTGGCCCGTACGCTGCTGGACCGGCACGGGGTGGTGACGCGGGGGGCGGTGGCCGCCGAGGGCGTCGAGGGCGGGTTCAGTGCCGTCTACCGGGTGCTGTCGGCCTTCGAGGACAGCGGCCAGGCCCGCCGCGGGTACGTGGTGGAGGGCCTGGGCGCGGCCCAGTTCGCCATGGACGGCGCGGTCGACCGGCTGCGGGCGGCCGAGCGGACGCCGCCCCCGCTGGCGGCGGTGGTGCTGGCCGCCGCCGACCCGGCGAACGCGTACGGCGCCGCCCTGCCCTGGCCGGAGCCGCCGGCCGGGGCCACCCACAAGCCGGGCCGCAAGGCGGGCTCCCTGGTGGTGCTGGTCGACGGTGAGCTCGTCCTCTACGTGGAGCGCGGCGGCAAGACCCTGCTGGCGTGGCCCGGGCCGGAGGATCCGCGTCTGACGGCCGCCGCCGAAGCCCTGGCCGCCGGCTCCCGCACGGGCACGCTCCCGCCGCTGACGGTGGAGCGGATCAATGCCGCGGCCGCCCTCACCTCACCCCTGGGCCCCGCCCTGGAGGCGGCGGGATTCCATGCGACGCCGCGAGGTCTGCGGCTGCGCCCCTGATGCGGCAGAGCCGTCCCGACCATTGCGCTTATGTTCCGCTTATGTACGGAGCTCGTCACGGAGCCCGTCCTGGCTGGCCATGTCGATCATTTGTGCACTATCAAGATCCACGCAGGCATCGCACACGGCGGTGCCACGTCACATTCACAGTCATGGGGGACGAGAAAAGTGAGCACCTTCGGCATGCGACGAGCCGCAACGGGCGCCATCGGTCTGGCGGTTGCCGGCACCCTGACGCTGACCGGCTGCAAGAACGGCAACGAGGAGGTCGCACCGGCGCAGTCCGGCGCCCCGGCCGCCCAGCCCTCCCAGCCCGGCCACGAACAGCCCGGCGCCTCGGCCAGTCCGAGCACCGGCGGCGGCAGCGACGCCCCCGCGGCAGGAGCGGGCGGCACGGCGAAGTCGGGCCAGGCCTTCAAGCTCGGCGAGACCGCGACGGTCCCGTTCAGCTACGGCAGCAACAAGGGCGGCACCATCGCCCTCACCGTCACCTCGGTCGACCAGGGCCAGCCCGCCGACCTGGACCCGCTCAAGCTCGGTGACAAGGTCAAGGGGATGATCCCCTACTACATCCACTACACGGTCAAGAACGTCGGAACCACCGACCTCTCGTACTCCTCCGTGGGCCACATCAAGGGCCTGCTCCCGGACGGCAGCGAGGCGCAGGGCGTGGCCGTCATCGGCAAGTTCGAGAAGTGCAAGGACGACTCGCTGCCGAAGGGCTTCACCAACGGCCAGTCGCAGACCAACTGCGTGATCGCCCTGGCCCCCTCGGCCCAGACGAAGGTGTCCGGCGCCCAGTACTGGGGCGACCCGTACAACTCGCTGAGCAACGGCAAGGCCCTCACCTGGAAGTAGCGGGCGGCCCCACCGGCCCCGCACCCTCCTGATCACCGAGCCCCTGTGGCGGCACCCCGCCGCAGGGGCTCGTGCGCTGCCCGCCCCCGCCGCCGGCCGGTCCGGGGCCACAATGGGGGCATGCCCGAAGGAGACAGCGTCTGGCGCGCGGCGGCCCGGCTGCACGCGGCCCTGGCCGGCCGGGAGATCACCCGCAGCGACCTGCGCACCCCCCGCCTGGCGACCGTCGACCTCACCGGCCGCACCACCCTCGACGTCACCCCCCGGGGCAAACACCTGCTCGCCCGGATCAGCGGAGACGGCGGCCTCACCCTCCACAGCCACCTGCGCATGGACGGTGCCTGGCACGTCTTCACCGCGGACGAGACCTGGCACGGCGGCCCTGCCTACGAGATCCGCGCCATCCTCGGCACCGCCGGCCACACCGCCGTCGGGTACCGCCTGCCCGTCCTCGAACTGCTGCGCACCGCGGACGAGGACCGCGTCGTGGGCCACCTCGGCCCCGACCTGCTCGGCCCGGACTGGGACGCCGCCAAGGCGGCGGCCAACCTGCTCGCCGCCCCCGAGCGCCCCCTGGGCGAAGCCCTCCTGGACCAGCGCAACCTGGCCGGCATCGGCAACGTGTACAAGGCCGAGCTCTGCTTCCTCGCCGGGGTCACCCCCTGGACACCGGTCGGCGGCCTCCCCGATCCGGACACCACGGCCGTCCGCCTGGCCACCGCCGCCCACCGCCTGCTGCGCGCGAACACCGGCGCCCGCGAGGCACGCAACACCACCGGGATCCGCCGCCGCGGCCAGGCACTGTTCGTCTACGGCCGCGCCCACCGGCCCTGCCTGCGCTGCGGCACCCCCGTCCGCCAGGCGCCCCAGGACGACCGCCCCACCTACTGGTGCCCCCGCTGCCAATCGGGCCCGACCCCCTAGTTGACGCCCCGTCAGATCCGGTCGTACGGTCCCGGCATGCCCACACCCAGAGCCCCGTACGACCTGACCGGCCGGACCGCCCTGATCACCGGCGCCGCGAGCGGCATAGGCCGGGCCACCGCCGTCCTCCTCGCCGAGGCCGGAGCCGCCGTGCACTGCGCGGACCTCGACGGCCCCGGCCTCGCGGAGACGGTCGGGCTCATCGCCGGGGCCGGCGGGCAGGCCGCCGCCCACCCCCTCGACGTGACCGACCGCGCCCAGGTCAGGGCCGCGGTGCAGGCCGCAGGCCCGCTCGACATCACCGCCGCCGTCGCCGGCGTCATGCACACCAGCAGCGTGCTGGAGACGGCCGACGAGGACCTCGACCGGATCCTGGACGTCAACTTCAAGGGAGTCCTGCGCACCTGCCAGGAGGCCGCCCGCTCCATGATCGCGGCCGGGCGCCCCGGCTCGATCATCACCATGGCCTCCGGCGCCGTGGACGCCGCCCAGCCCGGCCTGCTCTGCTACAGCGCCGCCAAGGCCGCCGTCGTCCAGCTCACCAAGACCCTGGCCACCGAAGCCGGCCCCCACGGCATCCGCGTCAACGCCGTCGCGCCCGGCTGGATCCGCACGCCCATGACCGCCCGCCACAGCCCCGAGGTCCAGGAGCAGACCGAGGCGATGATGGTCCGGATGTCCCCGCTGCGCCGGGTCGGCGAGCCCGAGGACATCGCGCAGGCCGTGCTCTACCTGGCCTCCGACGCCTCGTCCTTCATGACGGGCCAGATCCTGCGCCCGAACGGCGGAGTGGCGATGCCCTGGTAGCGGCCGTGCCGGCCGCCCGGCGGCGGTTCCTGCGCACCGGCTGGGGCGTGCAGTGCACCGGGAGCAGGCCCAGCCCCCAGCCGCCCACCGCCACCGCGCCCTCCACGGGCCCCGCCTCGGCCGGCGCCAGGGCGAGCCGCAGCACGGCCCACCACCACAGGACGCCGATCATCAGCACGAGGGCCAGAACCGGATGTATGCGCAATAACCGCCGCACGGCTGCCTCCCGGGGCCTGGGCGTGTCCTCCGGATCAGGCCCCGCCGCGATCCGGTCTCGACCCATCCTCCCGTACCCCCCGCGCCCCCGCACCCAGAACGGCCGGAGCCCCGGCCGGTGCTTCAGGCACCGGCCGGGGCTCCGACCACGCTCATCTCATGCACAGCTCGCGCACAAACCTCACGCGGCTACGACATTCACCGCTTCCGCAGGCGCCTTGATGGTCACCCGCTCCGGGCCGCCCGTGACGGAAGCCACGGAGACCGAATTGAGCATGGGCCGCACCGGCACCGTGACCGGTTCGCTTGCCGCGGACGACTGTGCCAGCTCGGCCAGCGACAGCTCGTCGCTGACTTCGCGCATCAGCTCGGACATCCGTACATCCAACGCGTCGCAGATCGCGGAGAGCAGCTCGGAGGACGCCTCCTTCTGCCCCCGCTCCACCTCGGAAAGATAGCCGAGCGAAACTCGGGCGGACGAGGAGACTTCGCGCAGAGTACGGCCCTGGCGCTGGCGCTGCCGACGCAGCACGTCACCCAGCAGGCGACGGAGCAGAATCATCGGTGGCTCCCTCCTCTGACCGTGTAGCCGCATCCTTCACGCCCCACCGTACCGCCTCGCGCCGCGGCCGTGCGGGGAGCGATGTCGTGTTCACTCAGGGCTGCAAACATCAAATCCCCCCGTTCTGTTCCGTATCCTGCCTCCGCACATTCTCGCGGAGTTCGCTCGAGAGCAGTTCGAGCACTGTCCGTGCACTCTCCCTACGGATTTCCTCCCGGGAGCCGTTCAACCTCAGCGGAACGCTTTTCCTGCCCCTCGGACCCGCCACGGCGACGAAAACGGTGCCCACCGGCTGCCCGTCCTGGGGCTCCGGCCCGGCCACACCGGTCGTCGCGATCCCCCACGACGCGCCCAGCACCCGCCGCACCCCGGCCGCCATCTCCTCCGCGACCTGGGCGTTCACCGCCCCTTCGGCCGCCAGGAGCCCGGCGTCCACCCCGAGGACGCGGTGCTTGAGCTCGGTCGCGTACGCGGTGACCGAACCGCGAAATGACCGAGAAGCACCGGCGACGGCGGTGATCTCCGCGGCCACCATCCCCCCGGTCAGCGATTCGGCCACGGCGAGGGTCTGGTCACTCTCCGCAAGCAATCGGAGCGTTTCCGCAGCGATCGCGGCGGCGCTGCCGGCTCCCGCGGTGGTTCCCCGGGCGCCATGATCCGCCCCACCGGCCACCGGAGATTCCCCCGCCGCGTATGTCACCTCGCGGCCCGCTCCGCGGCGAGGCCCCTGCGCCGCAGCACGACGGCCTGGCGGATGTAATCCAAACCGGTGACCACGGTCAGCACGACCGCGACCGCCATCACCCAGAAGCGCAGGGTCGCGAGCGGGCCGGTCAGCGCGAGCACGTACATGCCGACCGCCGTGCCCTGCGCCAGGGTCTTGAGCTTGCCTCCCCGGCTGGCCGGGATCACGCCGTACCGGATGACCCAGAAACGCAGCAGGGTGATCCCGAGTTCCCGCCCGAGGATCACGCCGGTCACCCACCAGGGCAGGTCGCCGAGCCAGGAGAGACAGATCAACGCCGACCCCATGATCGCCTTGTCGGCGATGGGGTCGGCGATCTTCCCGAAGTCCGTGACCAGGTTGTACGTCCGGGCCAGGTGCCCGTCGAAGATGTCCGTGATCATGGCGACGGCGAACGCGGCCCAGGCCAGCGCCCGCCAGACGGGGTCGTACCCGCCGTCGGCGAGGAGTAGGAGGACGAATCCCGGCACCAGGACCAGCCGGATCATCGTCAGGATGTTGGCGATGTTCCACAGGCTGGCCTGGTTGACCGCCGCAGCCCCGAGCTTCGCGCCGGGCACGGGCCGGCGGCCGGTCCCGCCCGCCGCAGATGCCGGGACTCCGGTCATCCGTGCGCCTCCTCAAGGTCCAGGGGTTCGGCCACCAGGTCCACGCCCAGCGTGCCGACCACCTTGGCCGTCACCATACGGCCCGGCACCAGCCCGGTGCTGTCCGTGAAGACGACCTGGCCGTCGGTCTCGGGCGCCTGGTGCGCGGCACGCCCGTAGGCACCGGTCTCGTCCTCGTCGTCCCCGCCCACCGGCTCGACGGTCTCGACGAGTACCTCCAGGGTCTCGCCGATCCGCTCTTCCGCACGCTGGGAGGTGAGCTCCTCGGCGAGGCGCTGCATGTGGGCGAGCCGCTCGGCGATGGTGTCCTCGTCGAGCTTGTTCTCGTACGTGACCGCCTCCGTGCCCTCCTCGTCGGAGTAGCCGAAGACGCCGATCGCGTCGAGCCGCGCGTGCGTGAGGAAACGCTCCAGCTCGGCGAAGTCGCCTTCCGTCTCGCCGGGGAAGCCGACGATGAAGTTGGAGCGGACACCGGCCTGCGGGGCCTTGCCGCGGATGGTGTCGAGGAGCTCCAGGAACCGGTCGGTGTCACCGAAGCGGCGCATGGCGCGCAGCACGTCGGGGGCCGAGTGCTGGAAGGACAGGTCGAAGTAGGGCACGACCTTGGGGGTCGAGGTCAGCACGTCGATCAGGCCGGGGCGCATCTCGGCCGGCTGGAGGTAGCTGACGCGGACGCGCTCGATTCCGTCGACCGCGGCCAGCTCCGGCAGCAGGGTCTCCAGCAGGCGGATGTCGCCGAGGTCCTTGCCGTACGAGGTGTTGTTCTCGGAGACCAGCATGACCTCCTTGACGCCCTGCTCGGCGAGCCAGCGGGTCTCGCCCAGCACATCGCTCGGGCGGCGGGAGATGAAGGAGCCGCGGAAGGACGGGATGGCGCAGAAGGAGCAGCGCCGGTCGCAGCCGGACGCGAGCTTGACCGAGGCGACGGGGCTGGTGTCCAGCCGGCGGCGCAGGGGCGCGCGCGGACCGGAGGCGGGCGCAACGCCCGTCGGCAGATCGGTCAGGTCGGCAGCGGCCGGCTCCTCGGCGGGCGCCTGGGCGTGGCCGGGCAGGGCCACCTCGGCGGACTGGCGCTCGGCCGGGCTGATCGGCAGGAGCTTGCGCCGGTCGCGCGGAGTGTGGGCCTCCACGCTGCCGCCGCTGAGGATGGTCTGGAGGCGGTTGGAGATGTCGGCGTAGTCGTCGAAGCCGAGCACGCCGTCGGCCTCGGGGAGCGCTTCGGCGAGTTCCTTGCCGTAGCGCTCGGCCATGCAGCCGACGGCGACGACCGCCTGGGTCTTGCCGTGATCCTTGAGATCGTTGGCTTCCAGGAGGGCGTCTACGGAGTCCTTCTTGGCGGCTTCGACGAAGCCGCAGGTGTTGACGACGGCTACGTCCGCATCGGCGGCGTCCTCGACGAGCTCCCAGCCATCCGCCGCCAAGCGGCCTGCGAGCTCCTCCGAGTCCACCTCGTTACGGGCGCAGCCAAGAGTGACAAGGGCGACGGTACGGCGTTCGGGCATGGACTCAAGACTACTTTGTCCGAACGCCGACCCCCGCCCCAAGTCCCGGTAAACCAAGATCCCCGGGCTGCGGCGCAGCACCCCGGGGATCCGGAATTGCGTATTCAGTGCAGTTCAGCGCGGTTCGGCCCGTTCGGGACGGGTGGTTCAGCCTGCTTGGGCCGACCCCTGGCGGGGGTCGTCCTTGGTGTAGGTGAGGCGTTCCACCTGGCCCGGCTGGAAGTCGTCCTTGATCTCCTTGCCGTTCACGAAGAGCTTCACGACCCCGGCGTCTCCGAGGACGAGGTCGATGGACTCCTTGTCCGTGAAGGTCTTGGACTCGCCCACGGCCAGCGTCCCGTCGAACAGCAGCCGGCCGCTGTGGTCCTTCGCCGAGACCCAGCTGTCGCCGTCGTCGGCCGTCAGGACCACCGTGACGAGGTCCTTGGGCGCGGCGGCGATGGCGCTGTCCGAGGGCTCCGGCTTGGCCGGCTTGGGTGCCTGCGGGGGCTGGACCGGCTTTCCGGCGGACTGCTTCGGCGCGGCCTGCGGCGGGGCGGAACCTTCCGCCACGGGCCGCTTGCCGTGGTCGTCACCACCGCCGAAGGCCGTGAAGCCGACGAAGCCGATCACGGCGACGATGGCGGCGACCATGGCCGCGGTCCAGTTGGGCCGCTGCCGTTCGGGACGGATCCGCTCGGCGTCGAACATCGGAGCGGCGGGCGTGGGCGCCGGCCGGCCGCCGTGGGCCGCGTCGTACGCCTCGACCAGCGGGACCGGATCGAGGTGGACGGCGCGGGCGAGCGTACGGATGTGACCGCGGGCGTAGACGTCGCCGCCGCACCGCGTGAAATCGTCAGCTTCGATCGCGTGCACGATCGGGATGCGCACGCGCGTGGTGGAACTGACCTCGTCGACAGTGAGCCCGGCGGCGATCCGGGCCGTCTTCAGGACCGTCCCGATGGACGGCCCTTCGGCAGGACGTTCGACGGGCTGCTCCTCGGACCGGATGTCGGTCGAAGGCTGCTCATCTTCGGGGGAGTTGGATTTGCCGATGGACACGAGGGCGCCTTTCGAGCGTGTAGCCACCTGCTGGATGTCCAGTCTAGGGGGGTGACGAAAGGGTGGAGCAACCGGAGGGTGGACTTCCCTACGCCATCCGAATGGCGTCGGGCGTCCGGGGCCTTGCGGCGGCCCGTCGCCGCGCGCCGAGCCGCCATCCCCTCAACTGGACGCAGACCCAAGGGAAACGGTTGCCCGCCGATCCCTTACGGGTGAGCCTCCCCCCGGATGACGGCGAGAACCCCGTCCAGCTCGTCGGCCTTCACCAGGACGTCGCGCGCCTTGGACCCCTCGCTCGGGCCGACGACCCCGCGCGACTCCATGAGGTCCATGAGCCGGCCGGCCTTGGCGAAGCCCACGCGGAGCTTGCGCTGGAGCATGGAAGTCGACCCGAACTGCGTGGAGACCACGAGCTCCGCCGCCTGGCACAGCAGGTCCAGGTCGTCGCCGATCTCCTCGTCGATCTCCTTCTTCTGCTTCTGCCCGACCGTGACGTCGTCCCGGAAGACGGGCGCCATCTGGTCCTTGCAGTGCTGGACGATCCCGCTGATCTCGTCCTCGGTGACGAAGGCGCCCTGGAGGCGGACCGGCTTGTTCGCACCCATCGGCAGGAACAGCCCGTCGCCCTTGCCGATGAGCTTCTCCGCTCCCGGCTGGTCGAGGATGACCCGGCTGTCGGCGAGCGAGGAGGTGGCGAACGCGAGCCGCGAGGGCACGTTCGCCTTGATCAGGCCGGTGACCACGTCCACCGAGGGCCGCTGGGTGGCCAGCACCAGGTGGATGCCGGCCGCGCGGGCCAGCTGCGTGATCCGGACGATCGAGTCCTCCACGTCCCGCGGGGCCACCATCATCAGGTCGGCGAGCTCGTCGACGATCACCAGCAGGTACGGGTAGGGGCTGAGCTCGCGCTCGCTGCCCGGCGGCAGTTTGACCTTGCCGTCCCGGATGGCCTGGTTGAAGTCGTCGATGTGCCGGAAGCCGAAGGCGGCCAGGTCGTCGTAGCGCAGGTCCATCTCGCGCACGACCCACTGGAGCGCCTCCGCGGCCCGCTTCGGGTTGGTGATGATCGGCGTGATCAGGTGCGGGATGCCCTCGTACGCGGTCAGCTCGACGCGCTTGGGGTCCACCAGCACCATCCGGACGTCCTCCGGGGTGGCCCGGACCATGATCGAGGTGATCAGGCAGTTGATGCAGGAGGACTTTCCGGAACCGGTGGCGCCGGCGACCAGCACGTGCGGCATCTTGGCGAGGTTGGCCATGACGTAGCCGCCCTCGACGTCCTTGCCGAGCGCGACGAGCATCGGGTGGTCGTCCTCGGCGGCGTCCGCGAGGCGCAGCACGTCGCCCAGGTTGACCATCTCGCGGTCGGTGTTCTGGATCTCGATGCCCACGGCCGACTTGCCCGGGATCGGGCTGATGATCCGCACGTCCGGCGAGGCGACGGCATAGGCGATGTTCTTCGCCAGCGCCGTGATCCGCTCGACCTTCACCGCGGGGCCGAGCTCCACCTCGTAGCGGGTGACCGTCGGGCCCCGGGTGAAGCCGGTGACCCTCGCGTCGACCTTGAACTCGGTGAAGACGTTCGTCAGCGAGGCGACGACCGCGTCATTGGCGGCGCTGCGGGTCTTGCCCGGCCCGCCGCGCTCCAGCAGGTCGAGGGAGGGCAGGGCGTACGTGATGTCCCCGCGCAGCTGGAGCTGCTCGGCGCGCGGCGGCAGGGCCTGGGTCTCGGGCGGGGCCTTGGTGAGGTCCGGCACCGACAGCGTCCCGGAGGCCGCGGCCGTGGTGTCGTGCGGCGCCTCGGCCGGTGCCGGTACGGCCGTACGGGGCTGCGCCGCGGCCTCCTCGGGCTGCTCCTCCCGGGCGGCGGGCACGGGAGCGGTGGGCCGGCCGCCCTTCCGCTCGGAGCCGATGCCCTGGGTGAGGTCGGCGACCAGCGGGGAGGGCGGCATCCCGCCGAGCACCACGCCGTCCAGCGCCGCGGCGGCGGCCGCGGCCACGTCGACGGCGTCCATCTCGCGGCCCGGGGCCGGCCGGCCCGGGGCCCGGCGCGGGCGGCGGCGCCGGGCGAGGGCCTCCTCCTCGGCGGTGTCGACGGGGTCCCCGTCGGCGGCGGCCCCGGTGCGCGCCCGCCACTGCTCGGGGTCGTGCCGGCCCGGCCGGCCGGCGGCGCCCGCCTCCCCGAGGTCGTCGTACTCGTTCGGCGCGATGATCCCGAGCCGGATGCCGAGCCGCCGCAGCCGCTGCGGGATCGCGTTGACGGGGGTCGCCGTGACCACCAGCAGGCCGAAGACCGTCAGCAGCACCAGCATGGGCACGGCGAGCGGGGCCCCCATGGTGAAGATCAGCGGCTTCGAGGCGCCCCAGCCGATCAGCCCGCCCGCGTTCTGCATGGCGGTGGTGCCCTCGTCGCGGCCGGGCGCCCCGCAGGCGATGTGGACCAGGCCGAGGACGCCGATGACGAGGGCGGACAGGCCGATGCCGATCCGGCCGTTGGCGTCGGCCTGTTCCGGATGGCGGATGAACCGCACCGCCATGACCCCGAGCAGGATCGGCACGAGCAGGTCCAGCCTCCCGAAGGCCCCGGTGACCAGCATGGTCACCAGTTCCCCGACGGGACCGCTCAGATTCGACCAGGTCCCGGCGGCGACGATCAGCGCCAGCGCGAGCAGTAGCAGCGCGACACCGTCCTTGCGGTGCGCGGGGTCGAGGTTCCTGGCGCCCTGGCCGATCCCCCGGAAGACGGCGCCCACCGCGTGCGCGCAGCCCAGCCACAGGGCGCGCACCAGCCGCACCACGCCCCCCGTCGGGGACGGCGCGGGCTTGGCCGCGGCCTTCTTGGCGGGTGCGCGCCGGCCCGCCGCGGCCTTCTTCGGGGCAGGACCCCGCGCCGGGGCCGCCTTCTTCGCCGGGGCCGTCGTCCGGCCGGTGCGGCCCTTCGCGGTGCCCGCGCTGCTCTGGGAACCCTTGCCGGACGTACGTGAGGCCATGGGCCCGAGGTTACCGGTGCGCACGCCGGTGGACACGCGTGCCCACCCCTTCACCCGTTCGTGTCGCCCGTCACGCGCGTCCTTTGACGCACCGACAGACCTGACGGGGCGCCAGGCGGCCGGGGAGCGCTCAGCTCTGCGCGGGCAGCGCCGGCGCTCCGCCGCCGGTACCGGGCTCCAGCGCGTCGAGCGCCCGCCGCAGTCCGGTGAGCTTGCGCTCCAGATGGGCCGCGGTCGCCACGACCCCCGGGTCGGCCGATTCCTCGCCGAGCTGCTTGGTCAGCGCCTCGGCCTGCTCCTCGACCGCCGCGAGCCGTGCGGAGAGCTCCGCCAGCAGGCCGGCCGTCTCCTTGCTGCCGTCGCCCTCGGCGCCGCCCTCCAGTTGGAGGCGCAGCAGCGCCGCCTGCTCGCGCAGCTGGCAGTTCTTCGTGTACAGCTCCACGAACACCGAGACCTTCGCCCGCAGCACCCACGGGTCGAAGGGCTTGGAGATGTAGTCCACCGCGCCCGCCGCGTACCCGCGGAAGGTGTGGTGCGGACCGTGGTTGATCGCGGTGAGGAAGATGATCGGGATGTCCCGGGTCCGCTCGCGCCGCTTGATGTGCGCGGCCGTTTCGAATCCATCCATTCCCGGCATCTGCACATCCAGCAGGATGACCGCGAAATCGTCCGTCAGCAGCGCCTTGAGCGCTTCCTCCCCCGACGACGCCCGGACCAGTGTCTGATCGAGCGCGGAGAGGATGGCCTCCAGCGCCAGCAGATTCTCCGGCCGGTCGTCGACCAGGAGGATCTTGGCCTTCTGCACCATGCCCTGTCCTCCTCGCCCCGGCATGGGGCCTCCCCGGCTCCTGGCACCGGCCTGTGTGCCGGGCCCCGCCCCAGAGGACGGCTTCCTTGCGCCGTCCGTCCTTGTGCCGGTCATCGTAGCCCCAGTCCCGAGATCGCCACACCCTGTCACCAGGATGTCACTGTGCACGAAGCAGAAACGGTGTGGGGGAGCAGAAGGTTCCCCGTTTACCGGCCTCCCACACCGCTCCCGCCACAGTCAGTCAGCAATTGGTACCGTTCCGTTCTGCATCCGATCACTTCCCGCGCATCCACTGTTCCATCACCGACAGCAGGTAGTCCGGGTCGACCGGCTTGGTGACGTAGTCGGACGCCCCGGAATCGATGGCCTTCTCCCGGTCGCCCTTCATCGCCTTCGCCGTCAGCGCGATGATCGGCAGCCCCGCGAACTGCGGCATCCGCCGGATCGCCGAGGTCGTCGCGTACCCGTCCATCTCCGGCATCATGATGTCCATCAGCACCACCGTCACGTCGTCGTGCTGCTCCAGGACCTCGATGCCCTCGCGCCCGTTCTCCGCGTACAGCAC
Organism: Streptomyces sp. NPDC006326; assembly: GCF_040612915.1. Taxonomy (NCBI): domain Bacteria; kingdom Bacillati; phylum Actinomycetota; class Actinomycetes; order Kitasatosporales; family Streptomycetaceae; genus Streptomyces; species Streptomyces sp. NPDC006326. The sequence continues at coordinate 93,973 of NZ_JBEXRC010000027.1, forward strand.
CGCCAGCCCGTGCTGCTCCAGCACGCTGGTCAGCGCGAACACGTTGCGGACGTCGTCGTCGACGATGAGCACCTTCTCACCGTGGAAGTCGTACGTCCGGGGCGCCACCGGCAGTTCCTCCTCCACGGCGCCCCAGCCGTCCTCGGCTCCCTGGACGTTCGGCTGCCCCGGCACCGCCGTACGGGGCTCCAGGTCGCTCAGCGCCTTGCGCCGCCGCCGGAACAGCGCCGCACCGCCCTGTCCCGCGCTCGTCCGTCCCTGTCCGGCCGGCTCGGCCGCCGGCAGCGCCGGCCGGGCAGGCTGCGCGTGGACGGGCGCCGAGGGGGCGGGCGCCGCCTGGCTCACCGGCAGCGCGGAACGCGCCCCGTCGAGCGGCCTGCGGTGGACCTCGGCCCTGCCACCGCCGGGCGTCGGCGGCGCGTACCCCTGCGGCGGCAGCTCCGTCGGGTGCAACGGCAGGTACAGCGTGAAGGTGGAGCCGCGGCCGGGCTCGCTCGCCGCGTGGATCTCCCCGCCGAGCAGCCGCGCGATCTCCCGGCTGATGGACAGCCCGAGGCCCGTACCGCCGTACTTGCGGCTCGTGGTGCCGTCCGCCTGCTTGAACGCCTCGAAGATCACCAGCATCTTGCTCGCCGCGATCCCGATCCCGGTGTCCGTCACCGAGAAGGCGATCAGGTCCGCATCGGCCTCCGTCACCGAGCCCGCCTCCAGCAGCTGCTCCCGGATCGCCGTCGGCACGTCCGTACCGGCCGGCCGGATGACCAGCTCCACCGCCCCGGTGTCGGTGAACTTCACCGCGTTGGACAACAGGTTGCGCAGCACCTGCAACAGCCGCTGCTCGTCGGTGTGCAGCGTGGCGGGCAGCTCCGGGGAGACCCGCACCGAGAAGTCCAGGCCCTTCTCCGCGGTCAGCGGCCGGAAGGTGGCCTCCACGTAGTCCACGAGCTGGACCAGCGCGATCCGCGTGGGCGAGACGTCCATCTTCCCCGCCTCGACCTTCGACAGGTCGAGGATGTCGTTGATCAGCTGGAGCAGGTCCGAACCCGCGCCGTGGATGGTCTCCGCGAACTCCACCTGCTTCGGCGACAGGTTCCCGTCCGCGTTGTCGGCGAGCAGCTTCGCCAGGATGAGCAGGGAGTTGAGCGGGGTCCGCAGCTCGTGCGACATGTTCGCCAGGAACTCGGACTTGTAGCGCATGGAGACCGCGAGCTGCTCGGCCCGCTCCTCCAGGACCTGCCGCGCCTCCTCGATCTCGGTGTTCTTGACCTCGATGTCCCGGTTCTGCTGCGCCAGCAGCTCCGCCTTCTCCTCCAGCTCCGCATTGGCGGCCTGGAGGGCCTTCTGACGGTTCTCCAGCTCGTCGGAGCGCTCGCGCAGCTGCTCGGTCATCTCCTGCGACTGCTTGAGCAGCATCTCCGTCTTGGAGTTGACGCTGATGGTGTTGACGCTCGTACCGATCATCTCGGCGATCTGGCTGAGGAAGTCCTTCTGGATCTGCGTGAACGGAGTGAAGGACGCCAGCTCGATGACGCCCAGCAGCTTCCCCTCGAACAGCACCGGCAGCACGATCACGTGCGCGGGCGGCGCCTCGCCGAGGCCCGAGGAGATCTTCAGATAGCCGGGCGGGGTGTTCTCGACGAGGATCGTCCGCTTCTCCTCGGCGACGGTCCCGATCAGCCCCTCCCCCGGCCGGAAGGAGGTCGGCATCTGACCGCCCGCGTACGCGTAGCTCCCGCGCATCCGCAGCTCGTACGAGCCGTCGGCGCCGCCGTCCGTCCCGATCTCGGTGGTCCCGCCCGTGGGCAGCGCCAGGAAGAACGCCCCGTGCTGCGCCGACACCACCGGGGTGAGCTCGCTCATGATCAACGAGGCCACGTCGTCGAGCTCGCGCCGTCCCTGCATCAGGGCCGAGATCCGGGCGAGGTTGCCCTTGAGCCAGTCCTGCTCCTTGTTGGCCAAGGTGGTGTCGCGGAGGTTCGCGATCATCGTGTTGATGTTGTCCTGGAGGACCTGGATCTCGCCCGACGCGTCCACGTCGATCTTCAGGTTGAGGTCGCCGCGGGTCACCGCGGTGGCCACGGCCGCGATCGCGCGCACCTGCCGCGTCAGGTTCCCGGCCATCTCGTTCACGGACTCGGTCAGGTCCCGCCAGGTCCCGTCCACGTCCCGCACCCGGGCCTGGCCGCCGAGGATGCCCTCGGTGCCCACCTCGCGCGCCACCCGCGTCACCTGGTCGGCGAACGAGGACAGCTGGTCGACCATCGTGTTGATCGTGGTCTTGAGCTCCAGGATCTCGCCGCGCGCGTCGATGTCGATCTTCTTGGTCATGTCGCCCTTGGCGATGGCGGTCGTGACCATGGCGATCTGCCGCACCTGGCCGGTGAGGTTCGAGGCCATGAAGTTCACCGAATCGGTGAGGTCCTTCCACGTACCCGACACACCCGGCACGTGCGCCTGACCGCCGAGGCGGCCCTCCGTACCCACCTCGCGGGCCACGCGCGTGACCTCGTCCGCGAACGACGACAGGGTGTTCACCATCGTGTTGACCGTGTCGGCGAGCTGCGCGACCTCGCCGCGCGCCTCGACCGTCACCTTCTTGGTCAGGTCGCCGTTGGCGACCGCCGCCGAGACCTGGGCGATCCCGCGCACCTGGGCCGTCAGGTTGCCGGCCATCGTGTTGACGTTGTCGCTGAGGTCCTTCCAGATGCCGGTCACCCCGCGCACCCGGGCCTGACCGCCGAGGATGCCCTCGGTGCCCACCTCGCGCGCCACCCGGGTCACCTGCTCCGCGAACGACGACAGCTGGTCGACCATCGTGTTCACCGTCGTGACCAGTTCGAGGATCTCGCCCTTGGCGTCGACGGTGATCTTCTTCGACAGGTCGCCCATGGCGACGGCCGTCGTGACCTCCGCGATGTTGCGCACCTGGGAGGTCAGGTTGTTCGCCATGAAGTTGACCGACTGGGTGAGGTCCTTCCAGGTGCCGGAGACACCCTTGACCTCCGCCTGACCGCCGAGGATGCCCTCGGTGCCCACCTCCCGGGCCACCCGGGTCACCTGCTCCGCGAAGTTCGAGAGCTGGTCGACCATGGTGTTCAGGGTGTTCTTCAGCTCCAGGATCTCGCCGCGCGCGTCCACGTCGATCTTCTGGGACAGGTCGCCGCGGGCCACCGCCGTCGCCACCTGCGCGATGTTGCGCACCTGCGAGGTCAGGTTCCCGGCCATGCCGTTCACCGAGTCGGTCAGGTCGCGCCAGACGCCGGCCACGCCGGGCACCTGCGCCTGACCGCCGAGGCGGCCCTCCGTACCCACGTCCCGGGCCACCCGGGTCACCTGCTCGGCGAACGCCGACAGCTGGTCCACCATCGTGTTGATGGTGTTCTTCAGCTCCAGGATCTCGCCGCGCGCGTCCACGTCGATCTTCTGCGAGAGGTCACCGCGCGCCACCGCCGTGGTGACCTGGGCGATCTGCCGCACCTGCGAGGTCAGGTTCCCGGCCATGAAGTTGACCGAGTCGGTCAGCTCCTTCCACGTGCCGGACACCCCCTCGACCCGCGCCTGACCGCCGAGACGGCCCTCCGTACCCACGTCCCGCGCCATCCGCGTCACCTGGTCGGCGAACGAGGACAGCTGGTCCACCATCGTGTTCACGGTGTTCTTCAGCTGGAGCATCTCGCCGGAGACGTCCACGGTGACCTTCTGCGACAGGTCGCCGTTCGCCACCGCCGTCGTGACCTGCGCGATATTGCGGACCTGCCCGGTGAGGTTGCGGAAGGCGGTGTTCACCGAATCGGTGAGGTCCTTCCACGTACCCGCCGCACCCGGCACCTGCGCCTGACCGCCCAGCTCGCCCTCGACGCCGACCTCACGGGCCACCCGCGTCACTTCCGCACCGAACGACTGGAGCTGGTCCACCATCGTGTTGACGGTGTTCTTCAGCTCCAGCATCTCGCCGGCCACGTCGACCGTAACCTTCTGCGACAGGTCGCCGTTCGCGACGGCCGTCGTCACCTGGGCGATGTCCCGCACCTGAGTGGTCAGATTGCGGAAGACCGTGTTCACCGAATCGGTGAGGTCCTTCCACGTACCCGCCGCACCCGGCACCTGCGCCTGACCGCCGAGCAGGCCCTTCGCGCCGACCTCGCTGGCCACCCGCGTGACCTCGTCCGCGAAGGTCCGCAGGGTCTCCGTCATCTGGTTGATGGTCTCGGCCAGCTGCGCCACCTCGCCGCGCGCGCTGACCCGTACCTTCTGCGACAGGTCGCCGTTCGCGACGGCCGTGGTGACCTGCGCGATCCCGCGCACCTGGGCGGTCAGGTTGCCCGCCATCGTGTTGACGGAGTCGGTCAGGTCCTTCCACACCCCCGCGACCCCGGGCACCTTCGCCTGGCCGCCGAGCTCACCCTCCGTACCCACCTCGCGGGCGACCCGCGTCACCTCCGAGGAGAACGACGACAGCTGGTCCACCATCGTGTTCACGGTGTTCTTCAGCTGGAGCATCTCGCCGGCCACGTGCACCGTGACCTTGCGGGACAGATCGCCCTTCGCCACCGCCGTCGTGACGAGAGCGATGTCACGCACCTGCGCGGTGAGCCGGTACGCCATCGTGTTGACGGAGTCGGTCAGGTCCTTCCAGGAACCCGACATGCCGCGCACCTGGGCCTGCCCGCCGAGCTTGCCCTCGGTACCCACCTCCAGCGCGACCCGCGTCACCTCGTCGGTGAACGCGGACAGCTGGTCGACCAGGTTGTTGACCGTACGCCCGACCTTCAGGAACTCCCCGCGCAGCGGATGCCCGGCCCCGTCCGCCGTCTGCGTCCGCAGGTCCATCCGCTGGTCCAGATCGCCCTCGGCCACCGCCGACAGCACCCGGCCCACCTCGGACACCGGCCGGGCCAGATCGTCCACCAACTGGTTCGAGGCATCGATCGCGGCCGCCCAGGAGCCCTCGCAGGCGCCTGTTTCCAGCCGTTCGCTGAGCTTGCCCTCCCGTCCCACCATGCGGCGGACCCGGGACAGCTCTCCGGTCAGGTGCAGGTTGCGGTCGGCGACCTCGTTGTAGACGGCGGCGATCTCCGCCATCACGCCCTCGCCGGACACCGTCAGCCGCTTGCGGAAATTACCGTCCCGCATCGACACCAGGGCCGTGAGCAGCCGGTTCAGGGCGGCGGTATCGACTTCCGTCGTGCCGTTCCGACGGGACCGCCCGCCCTTCGGGCGCGTTCCCGTACGTCGCACCGCTGCGCCAGACTCCACCGTGTCCCTCCCGAAAGGGTCGACCACTGTTCCACCGAGACCCGGCGAGTCAAACGCCCGGCTGTTCCATCCTGCCCAGTGTTTCACCCTGGCCGAACCCGGCCATAACACTTCGGCACCATCGCACACCGGCCGCACCCTGCGGGTGGAATCCCCGACGACGGCACCAAGCCGACCGCGAAGGTAAGTAACCTGGCATCCGATGTCCAACCGCGTCGAAGGAGACTCGTGATCACGGCTCGGGCGGCTGCCAGCTTCGATCCTCTCGGGCGCTCGGTCGCCGCCGCCCGTACGTTCGTCCGCGACACCTTGCAGGGCTGGGGCTTCGCGGACATCGTCGACGACGCCGTCGTCCTGACCAGCGAGCTCGTCACCAACGCCGTGGTGCACGCCGGAACCAAGGCCGAGGTCCTGTGCCTGCGCACCGAGGACGGCGTACGCGTCGAGATCGCCGACCGGTACCCGGAGCGCGAGCTGCCGCTGCAGCACCCCGGGGAGCGCCCGTACGCCGACCCCGACCGCGAGAACGGCCGCGGGCTGATGCTCTGCGCCGCCCTCGCCACCCGCTGGGGCGTCGAGTACACCGCGACCCACAAACACGTGTGGTTCCGCCTGGACCTCCCGGACCGGCCGGTCGGTACCCGCTCCGCCGGACCCGTCGTCCCGGACCGGCTGCTCCCCCTCACCGACAGCCGGGTCCGCGTCGCCGTCATCCAGATCGACGCCTCCGACCGCATCTCCGCCTGGAACGAGGACGCCGAGCACATCTTCGGCTACCCCGCCGGGAAGGCCCTCGGCCGGCCCCTCGCGGAACTCGCCGCCTGGCCCCAGACCCCCGGCACCGGAACCGGCATCGCCGAGGCCCTGCGCCTGTCCCGCTGGGAGGGCAGCTACGGCATCCGCGGCGCGGACGGCCGCGTGATCCCCGTCTACGCCTCCCACCTGCGGGTCCGCGATGCCCACGGGGAACCCTCCATCGTCTGCCTGCTGGTCCACGACGACGAGCGCGCGCTGCTCCAGAGCCCCGTACGGGTCCCCGCCGCGGACGGCAGCCAGCTCACCGAGCCCCGCCCCACGGACCCCTTCGAGGTCTTCATCGGCTCCCCCGCCCCCGACGACCTCGACGGCCTGCTCCAGCGCACCGTCGAACGCGCCCGCGACATGCTGGACGCCGATTCCGCGTTCCTGCTGCTCGCCACCGACGACGAGACGGAGCTGGAGGTCCGGGCCACCACCGGCCTGCCCTCCACGCGCCAGCGCTTCGCCCGCGTCCCCGTCGAGGCCGGCACCAACCGGTACGGCTCCGCCCGGATGCCCGCCGTCCACGACGACCTGGTGGCGGTCCCCGGAGCCGTCCCGCTCCTGGAGTCCACCGGCATGCGCTCGGTGGTCACCGTCCCGCTCAAGGTCGAAGGCCGGCTCACCGGCTCCCTCGGCGTCGCCGCCGAGGTCCCCGGCCGCTACTCCAACGAAGAGGCCCTCCGCCTCCAGTTCGCCGCCGACCGCATCGCCCTCGCCGTCGAGTCCGCCCGGCTCGGCGAGCTGGAACGCCTGCGCCGCGGCTCGCTCTCCTTCCTCGTCGAGGCCTCCGACCTGCTGGCCGGCACCCTGGACCGGGACCAGACGCTGGCCCTGATGGCCCAGATGACCGTGCCGACCCTCGCCACCTGGTGCGCCGTCTACACGATCGCCGACCAGTCCTCCGAGCCCTACCTCTCCTACGTCCTGCACGAGGACGAGGAACGCATCGACGGTCTGAAGGCCCTGCTCTCCCGGATCAGCCCGCCGGAATCGGTCCGCGAGGCCGGCGCCCGCAACTGGCCCGCAACCGCCCAGGCCGTCGGCGGCGAGACCGTGGTCCTCCCGCTGCTGGCCCGCAACCGCGTGATCGGCATGCTCACGCTCGGGAAACCGTCCGAGGAGCACTTCCGCCAGGAGATCCTGGAGCTCGCCGAGGACCTTTCCCGCCGGGCCGCCCTCGCCCTGGACAACGCCCGCCTCTATTCCGAGCGCACCGCCATCAGCCGTTCCCTCCAGCGCAGCCTGCTCCCGCCGGGCTCGCCGGCGATCCCCGGCATGGAGGTCGAGGTCATCTACCGCGCGGCCGGCGAGGGCAACGAGGTCGGCGGCGACTTCTACGACGTCTTCCCGATCCGCGACGGCGCGTACGGCTTCGCCATCGGCGACGTCTGCGGTACGGGCCCCGAGGCGGCCGCCGTCACCGGCCTCGCCCGACATGCCCTGCGCCTGCTGGCCCGCGAGGGCCTCGGCGGCCCGGCGGTCCTGGAACGCCTCAACGCGGCCATCCTCGACGAGGGAGCCCGCAGCCGCTTCCTCACCCTCCTCTACGGTGAGCTCCACCCGCAGCCGGACGGCGGCGCCCTGATGAAGGTGGTCTGCGCTGGCCACCCCCTCCCGCTCCGCCTGCGCCCGGACGGCGAGGTCACCGCTGCCGCGGAGCCGCAGCCGCTGCTCGGCGTGATCGACGAGCTCGACCTCTACGAGCAGACCGTCACCCTGGAACCGGGCGACGTGCTGCTCTGCGTCACCGACGGCGTGACGGAACGCCGCGAGGGCACCCGCATGCTCGGCGACGACGGCCTCGCCGAGGTCCTCACCACCTGCACGGGCCTCACCGCGGGCGCCGTCGCCTCCCGCGTCCTGCGGGCGGTGGAGCGGTTCGCCGCCGAACCCGCCTCCGACGACATGGCCATCCTGGCCTTCCGCGTACCGGAGCAGCGCCACGGCGACTGAATTCGGGTGCGGTCCCGGAGGGGCGGGCACTAGGGTCTGCGACCATGCCTCTTCCTCGAACACGCCCTGATTTCACCGCGGACGAACGCACCCAGCTCGTGGGCTGGCTCGACTTGCAGCGCTCGATCATCCAGTGGAAATGCGAGGGGATCTCCGAAGCGGACGCCCACCGCCCGGTGCTGCCCGGCTCCCCGCTGATGACGGTCGCGGGCATCGTCTCCCATATGCGCTGGACCGAGCAGTGCTGGTTCGAGGTGCTCTTCCTCGACCATCCGGCGACGGGACCCCAGTTCGTGGGCGAAGAAGACGCCGACTTCATGGTGGAGGGCATACCGCTGACCCGGCTGCTCCAGGAGTACGACCGCCAGTGCGCCGCCTCCAACGCGATCATCGCCGCCCATGACCTGGATGAAGTCGGCCGCAACCGCGACTTCAAGTCCGGTGCCGCCTCGCTGCGCTGGATGCTGATCCACATGATCGAGGAGACGGCCCGCCACGCCGGCCACCTCGACACCATCCGCGAACTCCTGGACGGCGAGACCGGCTACTACTAGCCCGGAAACGCAAGAAGGCCCCCGCCTGACGGCGGGGGCCTTCTTTGATGGAGCCCTTTAACGGAATCGAACCGTTGACCTTCTCCTTACCATGGAGACGCTCTACCGACTGAGCTAAAAGGGCGGGTTGTTCGGCGGCGTCCTACTCTCCCACAGGGTCCCCCCTGCAGTACCATCGGCGCTGAAAGGCTTAGCTTCCGGGTTCGGAATGTAACCGGGCGT
>NZ_JBEXRC010000028.1:0-100289 GCF_040612915.1 Streptomyces sp. NPDC006326
GTCCGGTCACGAGCAGCAGGGGCCGGGACAGCCCGGGTGCGTCCGCGATCAGCGAGTCCCGCTCGTACACCTCCGGGTGCTCGGCTTGCCTGGGTCGACGGCAGGCGGGATGGGAGCACCACCCATCCACCTCCACCACAAACCAACCCGCACCCGCCGGCCGGCCCCCTCCATCCCGGAGCCTGAGCGCCCCCGCCGGAGGCATGTCTTTGAGTGGCTGGTGATGACGGACCTTGGGTCCCGTGCTCAGGCCTTGGAGGCCCGCCGCGCTTCGCTGGGGCCTGCGTCAGGGTTAGGCCTGGTGGTGTTGGGCGGCGTCGTGGTGTCGCTCGGCTCGGGTGCTTGGTGGGCAGGGGCTGGCTTTGCGGCCTCGGGTGCGTCAGCCGTACTGCGGGTCTCCCACCATCGAACCCGTGCCTTCTGGGGCGCGGCCGGCGGACGGGGTGGAGCGGGGCGGAGACAGGAATGCAGGCCCGGGCGACGGGCGCGCGCGCCGCGCTGTGCGCGGCGGGTGCCTTGATGAAGTAGGGAACTCTTACCGCGCTACGGGCCCGTGGCTACCAAAGCGCCTCGGTTCGCCTCGATGCACGCCGTCAGGTCGGGAAACGAGCACTCCATGCCGGTGCCGCCGATCGGCGCGAAGTCTGTGATCTCGGATGCATCGGCGTAGCCGGATGGCCCGATGCCCCACGCCTCGATCAGGCTCCATCCCGCCTGAACCAAGGCAGCCTGACCATCCGACGATGAGACGCGCAGCTATGCCGTGCACTGGTCGGAGAAGTCGTATGGAAAGTAGGCGATACCGCCCGGGCCCACGAGCTCGGCAACCTGTTCTTTCCACTGCTCCAGCAGGCGTCCGAGCTTCGCTCCTAGGCCTGCACCCGCCACCGTTGGCGACTGGTCGGTGGCGAAGTAGTAGGAGTCGCACACGTGCCGAAGGGTGCCGATGCTCAACCGGAGATCGTTGTGGGCTCCCCGGTTGGAGATGCGCTCGAAGCGCAGGGCAAGATCCGCAGTCATGAGCCGTCCCGGGTCAGCGAGCACTGGTGAGGGTTCGGCCGTCGTGGCTGCGGACGTGAGGGCCTGCGTCGTCCAGGGCGTCCAGGAGGCGGATCGCGAAGTCCTCGGACATCATTGACAAGCGGGAGATACGGGTGCGGACCCAGCGGCAGCGCGTTCGCGGTGAGGCCTACGAGGACGACCCCAAGGGCGCCGCCGCCGACAGACGCTCCCCCTGCCCGGGATCTGCGTCGCTCCCCTGCGCTGGCAGCGGATGAAGCAGGCCGCCATGAAGGAGGCAGCCGGGGAGAAGTGGGAGGATACCGGCTACGTGTTCACCACCCGGACCGGGCGGCCCATCGAGCCGCGGAACGTCTACCGCTCCTTCACCCGCGTCGCCAAGGACGCCGGGCTCCGGGTGGTCCGGCTGCACGACGCACGGCACGGAACCGCGACCCTGCTGACCGCCGCCGGCGTCCCGCCTCGGGTCGTGATGGAGATCCTCGGGCATTCGCAAATCGCCGTCACCATGAACGTCTACGCCCACGTGGTCCAGGACACGCAGCGCGAGGCGGTCGGGCACATGGATCGGCTGCTCAGGACTCGGCGCAACCGCCCCTGATCATCCCCGTTGATGTCAATCGTGGATGTCATGTGGCGTCGATGTGGCACAGAAAAGCCCCCAACCAAGATCGGTTGGGGGCTTTCCACTGGTGGGCGCGGACGGTTTCGAACCGCCGACATCTGCTTTGTAAGAGCAGCGCTCTACCCCTGAGCTACGCACCCGTGGATGAGTGGACAGCCTACATGGCGGGCACACCCCCCACGCAAACCCGATCCTGTGGGGGAGAATGGATCAGGGCATGGCGGACGCGGTACGGGAGAGGGATTGTGGCAACGGCATCCCGGCGGTGGTTCGGTGGGCGGGACGAGGGTCGGCGGGCCGATGCGCAGGCGGCGAAGGATGCCGCCGCCGCCGCGTTCTACGAGTTGGACACCGCGCAGCGCGATCTGCGGATCTCCATCGAGACCATCGCGGCGGCCGACGGGTCGCCCGCGGCGCGGGAGGCCGGGCAGGGGTTCGCCGCGCTCGGGCAGCGGATCGACCAGGTCAGCCAGGTGTACATCGAGGCCGTCGACGCCCATGACCTGGACCGGCCCGAGCTGGAGGGTTCCGTCGCGGCGCGGGCGCGGGATCAGCTGACGCGGGCGCGGGACGAGCTCGTACGGGTCAAGGCGGAGCTGGACCGGTTCGCGCAGGGGCTGCAGCCGCTGCTGGACAAGGCCGAGACGCAGCTGGCCCGGGTGGCGCCCGCGCGGGAGCGGGCCAGGGCGGCGCTGCTGGCCGCGAGCACGGCGCTGGACGACGTGCGCGGGAAGGGGATGCGGGCCGATGACCTGGCGGCTCGGCTGGCTGCGCTCGGGCCGGAGCTGACCCGGCTGAACCAGGGCGCCGCGCAGCACGGGGTGCAGGAGACCGTGCAGCGCGCGGACCGGATCCTGCGCGACGCGGAGGCGATACGGGCGGAGGCCGCGCGGCTGCCGGAGCGGGCTGCGGAGATCGACCGGCGGCTGGTGAGCCTGCGGACGCGGGCGCAGGCGTTGCGCAACCGGGCGGACCGGGTGGATCCGGTGCTCAGTGAGCTGCGCCGGCGGTTCAGTGCCGAGTGCTGGCAGGACCTGCAGCAGGTTCCGGACGAGGCGGTACGGGATGTGGCGCGGGCCGAGGAGCAGTTGCGGGAGGCGTCCCGGGCCCGCGAGGAGCAGCGGTGGGCGGACGTCGGGGCGCTGATCGAGGCGGTCCGGGTGTCGTTGGACGCGACCGACGAGGCGGTGTCGGCCGCGCAGGACCGGCTGGCGCGGCTGGAGGCGGTGGCGCGGGATCCGCAGGCGGAGGTGCAGCGGACGCGGTTCGCGATCCGGGATGCGCAGCGGCTGGCGATGGAGGGGCGCAGCGTGCCCGATCCGCGGCATGCGCGGCCGCTGGACGAGGCGGTGTCCCGGATGGAGCGGGCTCTGGGCGGGCTGGAGGGGCGGCATCCGGACTACTGGCATTTCCTCCAGGAGATGGAGGGGGTCCGGGCGGCCGTGGGCCGGGTGGTGGCGGACATGCGGGGCCGGCGCGCCGTCGGCTGACGCCGGGGCCGGAGTTGTCCGGGGGTGGGCATCGGCGGATGCTGGAGGTCCGGGAACGGAGCAGAGGAGGGCGGTATGGCTGCCCACACTTTCCACCGGCCTCGTGTGCTGCACAGGCCTCGTGTGCTGCACGGGCGTCGTGCGTCCCGCGCGCCGCGGGTGCCTCCCGTACCGCATGAGTACGAGCACGAGCATGGGCACGGCCACGGCCACGGTCCTGAGTCCTATGCGCCTCATGCGCTCTACGGGTGCCACGAGCCCCATGAGAACTATGCGCCGTACGTGCCCCACGAGCCGTATCCGACGCATGGGCCCCCGCCCGGCCCCCGGCTGGTGCAGCGCATGATGAATCCCGTCAATGCCCGGCTGGACGAGCACCTGCCCTCCGATCACAAGCTGAGCAAGGTCTACCGGGTCGGGGCCGGACTGACCGGGCTGCTGCTGGTCGCCTTCGGCGTCCTGGGGCTGGTCAACAGGATCGGGTTCTTCGACACCGGCGGGGACACGGTGCTCGCGCTGAACACCAACGGCGCGCTGAGTGTCCTGTCGATCTGCATCGGGGGGCTGCTGTTCGTCGGGATGGTGATCGGCGGGACGTTCGCCTCCACCCTGAACATCGTGCTCGGGGTGGCGTTCATCCTGAGCGGGTTCGTCAATCTCGCCCTGCTGGACAGCAGTTTCAACTTCCTGGCGTTCCACATCCAGAACGTGCTGTTCAGCTTTGTCGTCGGTGTGATGCTGATGTGGTTCGGGATGTACGGGCGGGTGGGCAGTGCGCTGCCGCACGACAATCCGTACTGGCGGGCCCGCCATCCGGAGCAGGCGGCGCTGGAGGACCGCGTCCGGGCCGGGGGCCGGGTCGGCGGGCAGACCGGTATGCGGGCCGGCGGTGGCAGGCTTCAGCCGGGGCGGCCGGCTCGGTAGCCTGGGGCCATGCCCCGTTACGAATTCCGCTGCCGGACCTGCGAAGACACCTTCGAGGTCAGTCGGCCCATGGCCGAGTCCTCCGCCCCCGCCGATTGCCCCGCCGGGCACGCCGACACCGTCAGGCTGCTGTCCGCGGTGGCCGTCGGCGGTACGAGCAGCGCCCCCGCCCCCGCCGGCGGCGGATGCTGCGGCGGAGGCGGTTGCTGCTAGCCGGCCGGTGCTGCCAGCCGCCCGGCCGGTCCGGCCAGGCCGCCGGTGCGGCCGGCCGGCCGGCAGCGCGGGCCGGCCGGCAGCGGCGCGCTCAGCGCTTGCGTGAGAGGGTCAGGCCGTCCGAGATGCCCAGGAGGACGGATTCCATCCGGTCGTCCGCGACCACGTGGTCGTTGAAGGCCTGGACGCCCGCCGCCGAAGGGCGCGGGTCGGTGTCCAGGACGCTCCCGTGGAAGAGGGTGTTGTCGGTGACGATCAGACCGCCCTGGCGCATCCGCGGAACCAGTTCCTCCCAGTAGGCGATCTGGCTCTCCTTGTCCGCGTCCAGGTAGGCCATGTCGATGTGCGGATCCGCCGGCATCGCGCGCAGCGTGTCCAGGGCCGGGGCGATCCGCAGGTCGATGCGGTCGGCGACGCCCGCCGCCTCCCAGGCCGCGCGGCCGTACGCCGTCCACTCCTGCGAGATGTCGCAGGCGATCAGCGTGCCGTCGGCCGGGAGGGCCTGGGCCATCGAGAGGGCGGAGAAGCCGGTGAAGGTGCCGACCTCCACGATGTGCCGGGCGCCGGTCAACCGGACCAGGAAGGCCAGCAGCGGGCCCTGCTCCTCCGCCGACTGCATGCCGGCGACGTCGGGGAACTTGGCTTCCGTGGTCACCATCAGCTCCCGCTGGTGGTCGTCCAGCGGTGGGTTGTGCGCCAGCATGTAGGCGTACAACTCGTCAGTCATCTTTGTCGTGTTGCCTTTGCTCATACGTTCAGTCTGGCAACTGCGCGGCCGAAGCGCCGGAGGATTTCCTCACCTGCGAGGACGCCGACCTCCTCCAGGGCCGTCACGCCCGGGGCGCCCCAGCCGGCGTCCGCGAGTTCGCCGTGGCCCGGGCGCCATGCGGCGTCCGCGGCGAGCAGCAGGTCCGCGTCGAGCAGGGAGTCGCCTGCGGCGAGGGCCGTCGTGGCTCCCGTACGGCGGGCGACCTCGTGCATCGCCGCGCTCTTGGTGAGCGGTCGCGGGACGGCGTAGATCTTGCGGCCCTGGAGGGAGACGGTCCAGCCGCGCGCCTCGGCCCATTCGGCCAGGGTCTTGATCCAGTCTGCGGGGACCAGGGCGCGTTCGACGACGAGGTAGGTGAAGAGGTCCTCCGCCACCCGGGCCTTGCGCAGCCAGGCCGGGTCGGCCGTGGCCAGCAGGTGTCCGTGGACCTCCTCCAGCGGGGCGCATTCCTCGGCGAGGCGTGCGGCGACCTGCCGCCGCCAGTCGCGGTCCGGTACGCCGTCCACCAGCAGCTGGCCCCCGTTGGCGCAGATCGCGTAGGGGGCGGGGCGGCCGGGGAAGCGGATGCGCTGGTACTGCTTGCGGGTGCGGGTGGTGGTGGGGACCAAGACCACGGCCGGGTCGGCGGCCAGTTCGGCCAGCAGCTGCGCCGCCGTCTCGGTCATGTAGGACAGCGGCTTGCTCTCGTGCACCTCGACGCACAGCAGGCGCGGGGCGGCGGTGTCGGGCATGCTGAGGCCCAGTGCCGCAGTCGAGTAGATGAGCGTGCGGTCGAGGTCACTGGCTACGAGGACGGTCACTTGGAGGCCACGGCCTTTCCGTCGGCGCCGGTCGCGCCGCGCGTGAAGCGGGGGTGGATGAGTCCCACGCAGGTGTAGGGCAGTCCGTCGACCTCTTCCACGGGCACTCCGCGCTGCTGCGCGAGCAGGCGTACGTGGTCCAGGTCGTCTCCGGCGCCGCGCTGGGCGAGGATCTTCCACGGCACGCGCCGCAGCAGCACCCGCGTCGTCTCGCCGACGCCGGGCTTGACCAGGTTCACGTCGTGGATGCCGTACTCCTCGCTGATGCGCTCGACCGCCGCCCAGCCCTCCCAGGTGGGGGTCCGGTCGGCCGCGAGCAGCTCCTTGACCTCGGCGCCGACGGCGTCGGCCACCTCGTCGAAGCGGGCGGCGACGGTGTCGACGAAGTCGACGGAGACGTCGGCGGCGGCGAGTTCGCGGTAGAACTTCGCGCCGTGGAAGTCGGCTGGGCCGACCAGGTCGGACCTGAGCACCGTACGCGAAATGAGGCCGGAGACGGTGGAATTGAGGCAGGCGGAGGGGATCAGGAAGTCCTCGCGGGTGCCGTAGGTGCGCACGCAGGAGCCGGGGTCGGCGAGGACGACGATCTCCGGGTCGAATCCGGGGAACTCGCCCAGGGCGTCCCTCAGTTCGCGCGTGATCGCACCCTTGCCGGTCCAGCCGTCGACGAAGACGACGTCGGCGGGGTCGTGGTGGGCGGCCAGCCAGCGCAGCGCGTTGGCGTCGATGCCGCGGCCGCGCACGATGGAGACGGCGTAGTGCGGCAGGTCCAGGCCGTGCCGTGCCCGGGCCCAGCGGCGCATCAGCACGCCGACGGGGGTGCCGGCGCGGGCCAGGGAGACCAGGACGGGGGACGGGGACCGCTCGGCGAGGACGGTCTCGGTGACCGTGCCGACGGCCCGGGCGATGCGGGCGGCGGAGGCGCCCAGCGCGCTGCGGTAGAGCTCCTGGTACCGGTCGGAGGGCTGGTACTCGACGGGCAGCGACTCCGCGTAGTGGGCGCCGCCGGCCTGGATGGCCTCCTCGCGTTCCTCGGTCGGTGCCTCCAGCGGCACGTCGGAGAGGTCCTGGAGCAGCCAGCCGACGTCCTCGGCGGCGTACGAGGAGAAGGCGGGGCCGCGCAGGGGATCGGGCATGGTCGGCTCCTGCCGGCGGTCGGGGGTCGTGCGGGGCGCGGGGGCGTGCGGGCCGGGGGTGTACGAGGGGACGACGGCGAGCAGGATCCGGCCGGTGTGGGGGGCCAGGCGGGCGAGGAGCCCGTCGGGGGCGTGCAGTGCGGCGGTGTCCCCGAGGCTGTCGACGACGGCGATGACGGTGTCGAAGCCGGCTCCGGCCACGTTGTACGCGTACCGGTCGCCGGGGCCGTCGGCGGGGCTGTCGTGGGCAGGGAAGACGAGCCGGGTGCGGATGGCGTAGCCGGGGTCGTCGACGGCGAGGACGGGCGAGCGGGTGGTGGTCGAGAAGCGGACCTCGTCGGCTGCCCCCGCGTCCTCCAGGGCCTGCGCGAGGCGCAGCGGCGTGTACATCAGCTCCTCGTTGCCGAGTACGAGGACCCGCCCGGGCGTGGCGTCGAGCGCGTCGGTGAGCTGCCGGGCCAGGGCGGGCAGGGCGGCGTCGAGGCGGGCGCGGTGGGCGGGGGTGAAGCCGTGCCGGCCGCCGTCCGGGAGCCCGGCGGGCCAGTCCAGGGCGACACGCACCACGGGGGCGGGCGGCGCAGGGGAGGCGGAGGCGGCTGGAGCGGCTTCCGGCGCTTCGTGGGTTTCGACCAGGGCCTGTCCGGCGGCGAGGACGCCCTCGGGGAGGTGCACGGTGCCGCGGGCCAGGGCGATCAGGTCGACGCGGGCGCCGACCTCGGCGGCGAAGGCGGCGAGCCGGTCCCGGTCGCTCTCCGCGCGCATGTCGACGAGGGCGACGACCACGTAGTGGGTGCGGGGGTGGCGGGCGTGGAGGTCGCGGATGGTGTTCAGGACCGTGTTGCCGGTGGAGAACTCGTCGTCGACGAGGACCAGCGGTCCCTCGCCGGCCAGCAGCTCGGGGTCCTCGGGCAGCAGCAGGTGGGAGGTGGCGTGCGAGTGGGCCTCCTCGAATCCGCCTGCGGGTTCCACGCCCGGGACGGGGCGGCGGGTGGAGTGCAGGTAGGGAGCCGCGCCGAGGCCGTCGGCGACGCAGTGCCCGAGCCCGGTCGCGGTCTCGGCGTAGCCGAGGACGACGGCGCGGGCGGCGGCCTCGTCCCCGAGCAGGGCCCGGACCCGCTGCCCGAGGCCGTGTCCGGCGGCGTAGACGGTGCGCGGCGACTGCGGGACGTGCTTGCCGAGGACCTGGGAGACCAGCAGGTGGGCCCGCTTGGGGTTGCGGCGCAGGGCCAGCCCGAGCAGGTCGGTGAGCCGCGGCGGCGCCCCGCCCGCGGCTCCCGCGCCGGCGGGCTCCGCGGCGACGGCCTCCGCGCCGGAAACCGCGCCGGCGGGCGCGGCGGCCCCCTGCGGGGCAGGCCCGTCGGGGGCCCCGGCCTCCTGCAGGCGTACGCCCAGCCGGTCCGCGACCCAGGTTCCCGACCACACCGCTTCGATCGTCTTGCCTCTCTGCTCGGGGGATGCCACGGGCCCGCTCACGTCTGGAGCCCGGCGGCGAGGAGGTCGACGAAGCCGACCTCTTCCTTGGCGACGCCGAAGACCTCGGCGCGCAGCATGGTGCGCTCGGCCCAGGCCCGGTGCGGCTTCACCTCGTTCATCTTGTTCGTGTAGGCGGAGCGCATCACTCCGCCGCCTCCGCGCTCGGGACGCAGGATGTCCTGGGCGTCGCTGAACTCCTCGTGGGAGACGACCGACAGCGCGTGGACGGGGGTGACGTGGGCGGGGTGGATGCAGGTCTTGCCCAGCAGTCCGTTGGCCCGGTCGAGTTCGACCTCGCGCAGGAGGCCGTCGAGGTCGTGTTCGATGAGCGCGGTGCGCAGTTCCTCGGCGCCCTCCTCCAGGAAGGGGCTGCGGCGCAGCTGCGGTTTGAAGAGGCGCTGCTGGTGGCGGAAGTACTCCCAGACGGGTCCGGTGACGGTGAAGCCGGTGCCGTCGGCGCGGCTGAGCACGTTCACCACGTCGGCGATCACCCCGGCGACGATCTGGACGTCGTAGGCGGTCATGTCGGGGGTGCGGCGCAGGCCGTACACGGAGCAGAAGTCGGTGACGCCGAGCCGGAGGGCGAGGACCCGGTCGCGGTGGCGGTTGACGGTGCGGGAGATGCCGGCGAGGGCCTCGACGCGGGTTTCGAGGTGGAGGAGGTCGGGGGTCTCCAGGACGGGCATCGCATACAGCCGGTGCTGTCCGCTGTGCTGCTCCGCCTGGGCCAGGGCGTCGAGGAAGGCGGTTCCGCCGTGTTCGGTGAACTTGGGGAATACGAATCCGGCCAGTCGGCGGGCGGACGCGCCGAGGCGGTCCACCAGGTCGGGTATCTGCTCCGGGGTGCGGACCCGGACGAAGAGCAGGGGGAGCTCCCGGCCTTCGCCGGCGTCTGCGTCGAGGGCGGCGAACTGGCGGACGAGGTTCTGCTCGGCGCCTGCCACCTCGGCGTCACTGATCGAATCCTCCAGGCAGAGCACCATGGAGACGACCCCTCGGCCGGCCTGCTTGTGGACGTCCGCGGCGAGGTGGGGGCGGGTGGCCGGGCTGTAGAGGGTGGCGCCGAGGGCAGCGGCGAGGATGCGGGCCGGAGAGGCGGCGGTGAACTCGGCCGGCTCCTGGTGGAAGAGGTCCTTACGGACCGCGGGCGAGATGTGCCCAAAGTGACGCATGTGCTTCCCCCGTACTGCTTCGGCGGCCCGACTGGCGTGGCCGGTAATAGTACGTACGAATGTGAGTCAAGAGTTCCTCAAGCACATGAAGTTCAGGTAACCCTCTTGCACCATGCCCAGCTCTTCCGTCCGGGACAAGGCCCTACGGGGGGCCGCGTTGTTCCGCGGTACCCCGGGAGGGCAGGATGACGGGCATGACGCACGCGATGCAGAAGGGCTCGAACATCCCCGTGACCGCCGTGGCGGTCAGGGCGGTGCTGCGGTGGACCGGCGGCCCCGAGGTCCCGGACGTCGACGCCTCGGCCCTGCTCGTGGGCCCGGACGGACGGGTGCGCTCGGACGAGGACTTCGTGTTCTACAACCAGCCCCGGCACCCCTCGGGGGCGGTGTGGCGGCTCGGCAAGAAGCAGATCGGCGACGCGGTCACCGACGCCGTGCAGGCGGACCTGCGGGCCGTGCCCGCGGCGGTGGACCGCGTCCTCGTGGTCGCCTCCGCCGAGGACGTCCCCTTCCAGCGGGTCCAGGACCTGCGGATCCTGCTGTACGACGCCACCGCGACCGGCGGCTCGGAGCCGCTGGCCTTCTTCGACGTACGGCCCGAGACGGGCGCCGAGACGGCCCTGATCTGCGGGGAGCTCTACCGGCGCGGCGAGGGCTGGAAGTTCCGCGCCCTGGGCGAGGGCTACTCCGACGGGCTGGTGGGCCTGGCCACCGACCACGGGATCTCGGTGGACGAGAACGCCGCAGAGGCCGCGCAGGGCGCCGAGCAGGCGGCCGCCTCCGGGACGGCCCCCGCCGCCGGTCCGACGGCCGAGCAGACGGCGGCGATGCCCGCGCCGACCCCGCCCGGCCCGCTCGCGCCGCCGACGCAGGCCCCTCCGGCCGTGCAGCCGGCCTACGGGTACCCGCAGCCGGTGTCCCCGGCGCCGGTGCCGGGTCAGGGCGGCGACCCCGCCTTCCGGCTGCCGGTGCAGGGCCCGCAGTTCATCCGCCGCTGACCGGCGCGGGCTGACCGGCGCGGCCTGACCGGCGCGGGCTGACCGGCGCGGGCGGCTCCGGGCGGCCCGGGCAGCCGGGGGTGGGCGCGGCGGCGCCGGGGCCGGGGAGCGGTCAGCTCTTGGCGGTCTTGTAGCCCCGCCCCCACTGGAGTCCCCACCCGTACAGCCGGTCCAGCTCGGCCTGGAACCCGTACACGAACTTCACCTCGCGGCGCACGATCAGCTCGCCCCTGACGTGCTCCAGGGAGAGCACGGCGCAGGAGCGGGCCTGCGGATGGCGTTCCTCCAGCGGGATCTCGATGCGCGGCCCGGTGATCGGGTAGAGGGTGACCATGGCGTGGGTCCGGTCGAAGGCCGGGGTCTGGTCGTAGATGTAGACGAAGATCAGCAGTCGTTTGATCGCGTCGGCGTGGTCGAGGTTGACGAAGACCGTCTCCCCGGAGGGCGCCCCGAAGCGGTCGTCGCCGCTGAGCTTCACGTAGGGCGGGCTGTTGATGTCACCGTGCAGGTTGCCCAGGGGCTGGACGACGCCGCGGGTGCCGTCGGCGAGCTCGTAGAGGCAGCCGATGTCGAGGTCGACGTTGACCATGCCCTGGGTGTGCGCCTGCACCATGTCGGGCTTGAACAGCTTGAACGGGTGCCGCAGGAGCCGGCCGCTGCCCGATCCGGGGCCGCCGATGTCCGAGGTGCGCATCCGCCAGGACAGGTTGACCCGCAGGTTTCCGTGGACCGCGCCCTGTTTGGTGAGCGAGACGGTCGGATGTCGTTTGGTGAGCTCGATCGCGTTCGACGAGGCGTTGCCCGAGTCGAACTGCAGCGCCCGGCTGCCCCGGATGCCGTCGAAGAATCCCATCCCCTGTGTCCCCCTGATCCCCTGGTTCCCTGGTCCCCTGAACCCCTGTGTGACGCGGGCGGGGCGGCCCGCCGGGTGTGTGGACCCGGCGGGCCGCCCCGCAGTAGAGCGTTCCGCATGTGCGCCGCGGTCATGCCTCGGCGGGGGAACCCTCCGCTTCCAGGCGCTTGTTGCGGCGTACCGAGGACCAGAAGGACCAGGCGATGAGCACGACGCCGACGAGGCCGGTGATGACCTCGTGGATCTCGTACTGGATGGTGACGAGCAGGATCACGGCGAGCGCGCCGATGGCGTAGTGCGCGCCGTGCTCCAGGTAGACGTAGTCGTCGAGGGTGCCCTGGCGGACCAGGTAGACCGTGAGCGACCGGACGTACATGGCACCGATGCCGAGGCCGAGGGCCATCAGCACGATGTCGTTGGTGATGGCGAAGGCGCCGATGACCCCGTCGAAGGAGAAGGAGGCGTCGAGGACTTCGAGGTAGAGGAACATGAAGAAGGCGGCCTTGCCGGCCAGGGCGACGGCGGAGACCTGCTTGCCGGTGCGCTTGGCCTCTTCCTCGGCCTCGTGTTCGGCTTCCTCCTCTTCCTCCAGCTTGTTCTCGAAGTAGCCGGAGAGACCGCCGACGATCATGTAGGTGATCAGGCCGGCGATGCCGGCGATCAGTACGGTCTGCGCCTTGTCCACGTGGGCACCGCCGTGCTGGTGGGCGTGGGCGGCGAAGGTCATGGACGTGATCAGCAGGGCGATCAGGGCGATGCACGCGGACAGCATGTCGATCTTGCCGAGCTTGGCGAGCGGGCGTTCCAGCCAGGCGAGCCATTTGATGTCCCGGTCCTCGAAGATGAAGTCGAGGAAGATCATCAGAAGGAACATGCCGCCGAATGCCGCGATCGCCGGGTGGGCGTCGGTGACCAGCTGCTGGTACTGGTCCTTGTCGGTCAGCGCCAGATTGACGGCGTCGATCGGCCCGATCTTGGCGGTGATCGCGACGATCACGACGGGGAAGACCAGGCGCATCCCGAACACGGCGATGAGGACGCCGACGGTGAGGAAGATCTTCTGCCAGAAGGCATTCATCTTCTTCAGGATTCCGGCGTTGACCACCGCGTTGTCGAAGGACAGCGAGATCTCAAGGATGGACAGGATCGCGACGATCCCGAATGCGGTCCACCCCCCGTAGAACACCGCTGCGACCAGACCGAGCGCAGTGACTGCGAACGACCAGCCGAAGGTTTTGAGAACCACTGGCACCCCATCGTCTTGTACGGCTTTACGAAACGTTGACCCCGAAGTCTAGAGCGATGCCCCGGAGCCCCGACGCGTACCCCTGCCCCACCGCGCGGAACTTCCATTCACCCCCGTACCGGTAGACCTCGCCGAAGATCATCGCGGTCTCGCCGGAGGCGTCCTCCGTGAGGTCGTAGCGGGCCAGTTCCTGGCCGTCGGAATCGTTCACGACGCGGATGAAGGCATTGGTGACCTGGCCGAAGGTCTGCCGGCGGGCGTCCGCCTCGTGGATCGAGACCGGAAAGACGATCTTGTCCACCTCGACCGGGACCTTGGTCAGGTCGATGATGATCGACTCGTCGTCGCCCTCACCCTCGCCGGTGAGGTTGTCCCCCGTGTGTTCGACGGAGCCCTCGGGGCTCTTGAGGTTGTTGTAGAAGACGAAGTACGCGTCCCCCAGCACCCGGCCGTCGCGGCAGAGCAGCGCGCTGGCGTCGAGGTCGAAGTCGGCCCCCGTGGTCGAGCGCGCGTCCCATCCGAGACCGACCAGGACCCGGGTGAGGTTCGGTGCGGCCTTGGAGAGGGAGACGTTGCCCCCCTTGGCGAGTGTGACGCCCATGTTGTGGTCCTCCCCGGACGACGTGTGGTCCCGGCCCCGCTCTGGCGTGGCGGGCCGGGGGTGGATCGGGCAAAGCGCGTCCGGCGCCGTACACACAGTGCACGGCGCCGGACGGATGACAGCTGGTGACAGCTGGCAGGCTTGATCAGACGTTGACGCCGAAGTCCTGCGCGATGCCGCGCAGGCCCGAGGCGTAGCCCTGGCCGATGGCGCGGAACTTCCACTCCGCACCGTTGCGGTACAGCTCGCCGAAGACCATGGCGGTCTCCGTCGAGGCGTCCTCGGAGAGGTCGTAGCGGGCGAGCTCGGAGTTGTCGGCCTGGTTCACGACGCGGATGTAGGCGTTGCGGACCTGGCCGAAGCTCTGCTGGCGGCTCTCGGCCTCGTAGATGGAAACGGGGAAGACGATCTTGGCGACATCGGCCGGGACCGCGGCGAGGTTGACCTTGATGGCCTCGTCGTCGCCCTCGCCCTCACCGGTGGTGTTGTCACCGGTGTGCTCGACCGAGCCGTCCGGGCTCTTCAGGTTGTTGAAGAACACGAAGTTCGAGTCGTTGGCGACCTTGCCCTGGTCGTTGGTCAGGATCGCGCTGGCGTCGAGGTCGAAGTCGACACCGGTGGTGGTGCGAGCGTCCCAGCCCAGACCGACGATGACCGCCGTCAGGTTCGGCGCGGCCTTGGTCAGCGAGACGTTGCCGCCCTTGCTGAGGCTGACTCCCACGGGTCCTCCATTGGGTTCATGTGGGGCGGTGCCCCGTCGTGCGGTTTCTACGGGATCAACGCTTCGATCCTAGTGACGGGTTCCCGCCGACAGGGGGTTTTCGCGCGGATCCTGCCCCGGGGCCTCAGGAGCCCCAGGGGCTTCGGAGCCCGCAGGGCTCCGGCGGCTCCGGGGGCTCCGGGCCGGAGCTCTCGCGGCCCCGGCCCGGCCCCCGGTGCCTCAAAGGCGCATCACAGGCTGTCGAGGGCCTTGATGTACTCGTTCAGGTCACGGGCGTCGGGCAGGCCGTTGACGACGGTCCAGCGCACGATGCCGTCCTTGTCGATGATGAAGGTGCCGCGGACGGCGCAGCCCTTCTCCTCGTCGAAGACGCCGTACGCGCGGGAGGTCTCGCCGTGCGGCCAGAAGTCCGAGAGCAGCGGGTAGTCCAGGCCCTCCTGCTCCGCGAAGACCCGCAGGGTCGGCACGGAGTCGTTGGAGACGGCGAGGAGCTGGACGTCGTCGTTCTGGAACCGCGGCAGCTGATCGCGCAGCTCGCACAGCTCGCCGGTGCAGACCCCGGTGAAGGCGAACGGATAGAAGAGCAGGACGACGGCCTTCTCGCCGCGGAAGTCCGAGAGCCGCACGGTGGCCCCGTGGTTGTCCTTGAGCTCGAAGTCCGGAGCCTTGTTGCCGACCTCGATCGCCATCTCTCGCATCCCTTCGTTCCTGCGTCCCTGGATTGGGCTGTTCGGGTGGGGCCAGCCTAGGGGGACGAGGCGTCCGCAACGCACGCACCCCGCCGACCGGGGTGGGTTCCGGTGCGGCGGGGTGCGTGTCCGCTTGGCTGCGGGGCGCGGCTCAGCGCTTGGACTTGGCGGCCTTGGGGGTCATCAAGCGGCTGGCGTTCCACTCCTTGCCCACGCTGACGCTCTTGGTCTGCGAGAGGCCGGCGGTCTGGGCCGCCTCGCTGATGTCGCTGGCCTCGACGTAGCCGGGGCGGCCCGTCTTGGGGGTCAGCAGCAGGATCAGCGCGGCGTCCTCGACCAGCTCGGTGGCGTCGACGAGGGCGTCCGTCAGGTCACCGTCCTCGTCGCGGAACCACAGCAGCACCGCGTCGGCCACGTCGTCGTAGTCCTCGTCGACGAGGTCGTTGCCGATCAGTTCCTCGACTGCGTCGCGGAACTCCTGATCGACATCTTCGTCGTAGCCGATCTCCTGGACCACCTGTTCGGACTGGAAACCCAGCCGGGCGGCCAGGCTCTCCGCGTGGTCCGCGGTCGCGCTCACGGGGTGCCTCCTGCTCATGTTCGGTGAATGTCTTCGGCGGCGCGCGTACGCGCAGCATTGGGCGTAGTCCACACGGGCGCGGCGGATCGCGCAAGTACCCGGCCGCCGAGACCGTCGAAACGGTGACGATTGCGGCCGTCTCGCCGCAACTTTCAGCCTTCCCGTGGGGGACTCTGGTGATTCATCCCACAGCATTCCAGGTCTTTAGGCCTTGCTTGATGACTTTCCTACCTGTTTGAGGGACGAACGCGCTTACGGACCGGGTGATCCCTCCTGGGCGTAGGGTGGCGATGGGGCCGAACGCCGCCGAGGCCGCCGAACCCCTGCTCGCCGCCGAATCGCCGCAGACTCGATTGATTACCCAGTGGTAGAGATGACGATGGGGAGCGAGCGTACGACCATGGGAGGCGGCGAAACCGAGGCAGAGCCTCCCCTGACAGCGAAGGAACAGCGTGGCTTCCGCATCCGATCGCAACCCGATCATCATTGGCGGCCTGCCGAGCCAGGTCCCGGACTTCGATCCTGAAGAGACCCGGGAATGGCTCGACTCCCTGGACGCCGCCGTCGACGAGCGGGGACGTGAGCGTGCCCGCTACCTGATGCTGCGGCTGATCGAGCGGGCCCGCGAGAAGCGCGTGGCCGTGCCCGAGATGCGCAGCACGGACTACGTCAACACGATCGCCACCAAGGACGAGCCGTTCTTCCCGGGCAACGAGGAGATCGAGCGCAAGGTCCTGAACGCCACCCGGTGGAACGCGGCCGTGATGGTCTCGCGTGCCCAGCGCCCCGGGATCGGCGTCGGCGGCCACATCGCCACCTTCGCCTCCTCCGCCTCCCTCTACGACGTGGGCTTCAACCACTTCTTCCGGGGCAAGGACGAGGGGGACGGCGGCGACCAGATCTTCTTCCAGGGCCATGCCTCGCCCGGCGTCTACGCCCGCGCCTATCTGCTGGACCGGCTCTCGGAGCAGCAGCTCGACGCGTTCCGGCAGGAGAAGTCGAAGGCCCCGTACGGTCTGTCCAGCTATCCGCACCCGCGGCTGATGCCGGACTTCTGGGAATTCCCGACCGTCTCGATGGGCCTGGGCCCGATCGGGGCGATCTACCAGGCCCGGATGAACCGGTACATGGAGGCGCGGGGGATCGCGGACACCTCCAGGTCACACGTTTGGGCGTACCTGGGCGACGGCGAGATGGACGAGCCGGAGTCGCTGGGCCAGCTGTCGATCGCGGCGCGCGAGGGCCTGGACAACCTGACCTTCGTGGTGAACTGCAACCTGCAGCGCCTCGACGGCCCGGTCCGCGGCAACGGCAAGATCATCCAGGAGCTGGAGTCGCAGTTCCGCGGTGCCGGCTGGAACGTCATCAAGCTCATCTGGGACCGCTCCTGGGACCCGCTGCTGGCGCAGGACCGTGACGGCATCCTGGTCAACAAGATGAACTCGACGCCGGACGGGCAGTTCCAGACGTACGCCACGGAGACCGGCGCGTACATCCGCGAGCACTTCTTCGGCGACGACCAGCGGCTGCGTGCGATGGTCGAGAACATGACCGACCAGCAGCTGCTGCACCTGGGCCGCGGCGGCCACGACCACAAGAAGATCTACGCGGCGTACGCGGCGGCCAAGGCGCACAAGGGCCAGCCGACGGTGATCCTGGCGCAGACGGTCAAGGGCTGGACGCTCGGCCCGAACTTCGAGGGCCGCAACGCGACGCACCAGATGAAGAAGCTGACGGTCGACGACCTCAAGCGCTTCCGGGACCGGCTGCACATCCCGATCACGGACGCACAGCTGGAGAGCGGCGCGCCGCCGTACTACCACCCGGGCCGCAACTCGCCGGAGATCCAGTACATGCACGACCGCCGCAGCTCGCTGGGCGGTTACGTGCCGACCCGTGTGGTGCGGGCGAAGCCGCTGCAGCTGCCGGACGACTCGGCGTACGCGGCGGCCAGGAAGGGTTCGGGGCACCAGTCGATCGCGACGACCATGGCGTTCGTGCGCATCCTGAAGGACCTGATGCGGGACAAGGAGATCGGCCGTCGGTTCGTGCTGATCGCCCCGGACGAGTACCGCACCTTCGGTATGGACGCGTTCTTCCCGAGCGCCAAGATCTACAACCCGCTGGGCCAGCAGTACGAGGCGGTCGACCGCGACCTGCTGCTCGCGTACAAGGAGTCCCCGACGGGCCAGATGCTGCACGACGGCATCTCGGAGGCGGGCTGCACGGCCTCGCTGATCGCGGCGGGTTCGGCGTACGCGACGCACGGCGAGCCGCTGATCCCGGTGTACGTCTTCTACTCGATGTTCGGTTTCCAGCGCACGGGTGACCAGTTCTGGCAGATGGCCGACCAGCTAGCGCGCGGTTTCGTCCTCGGTGCGACGGCCGGCCGGACCACCCTGACGGGTGAGGGCCTGCAGCACGCGGACGGTCACTCCCAGCTGCTGGCGTCGACGAACCCGGGCTGTGTGGCGTACGACCCGGCCTACGGCTACGAGATCGCGCACATCGTCAAGGACGGTCTGCGGCGGATGTACGGGCCGGAGGCGGAGGACGTCTTCTACTACCTGACGGTCTACAACGAGCCGATCCAGCACCCTGCGGAGCCGGCGAACGTCGACGTGGACGGCATCCTCAAGGGCATCCACCGGGTGTCCACGGGCGTGTCGGGCGCGATCGGGGCGCAGATCATGGCCTCGGGTGTGGCGGTGCCGTGGGCGCTGGAGGCGCAGCGGATCCTGGCCGAGGAGTGGAACGTCCGGGCGGACGTGTGGTCGGCGACGTCCTGGAACGAGCTGCGCCGCGAGGCCGTCGAGGTGGAGGAGCACAACCTGCTCCACCCGGAGGAGGAGCAGCGGGTCCCGTACGTGACGCAGAAGCTGTCGGGTGCGGAGGGGCCGTTCGTGGCGGTGTCGGACTGGATGCGGTCGGTGCCGGACCAGATCTCGCGCTGGGTGCCCGGGGCGTACACCTCGCTGGGTGCGGACGGCTTCGGTTTCGCGGACACGCGCGGTGCGGCCCGGCGCCACTTCCACATCGACGCGCAGTCGGTGGTGCTGGCGGTGCTGACGGAGCTGGCGAAGGAGGGCCGGATCGACCGTTCGGCGCTGAAGCAGGCCGTCGACCGCTACCGGCTGCTGGACGTGGCGGCCGCGGACCCGGGCACGGCGGGCGGCGACGCGTAGCGCTGCGGCGCTCGTGAGGGCGAGAAGGGTGGGCCGGGCTCCGCGCAAGCGGGGCCCGGTTTGCTTTACCTGTTCCTTACGATGCTGTGCATGAAGCAACCGTCCAGGCAGTCGCGGTGGGAGCGGCGCAGCCAGACCCCGCTGCTCGTGCTCGCCGTGGCGTTCGCCGTCGCGTACGCCGTGCCGATCGTCGCCCCCGATGCGGACGCGCGGGTGCACCGGGCGTGCATGGTGACCGAGTGGGTGGTGTGGGGGGCGTTCGCCGCCGACTACCTGATGCGGCTGGGCCTGTCGTCGGCGAAGAAGGCGTTCGTGCGGACGCACTGGCTGGACCTGGGGGCCGTCCTGCTGCCGATGTTCCAGCCGCTGCGGCTGCTGCGGCTGGTGTCCACGCTGCTGCTGGTGGGGCGGCGGGCCCGGATGGCCCCGCAGATCCGGCTGACCACCTATGTGGCGGGGGCGGTGGTCGGGCTGCTGATGTTCGGTTCGCTGGCCGTGCTGAGCGTGGAGCGGGACGCCCCGCACGGGAACATCAAGAACCTGGGTGATGCGGTGTGGTGGAGTTTCACCACCATGACGACCGTCGGGTACGGGGACCACTCCCCCACCACCGGTCTGGGCCGGTTCCTCGCGGTGGGGCTGATGCTGTCCGGGATCGCGCTGCTGGGTGTGGTCACCGCGAACATCGCGGCCTGGTTCATCTCCCGCTTCGAGCGCGACGACCGGGTGGAGCGGGCCCAGACAGCCGCGATCGCGGAACTGGCCGCGGAGGTACGGGCGCTGCGGGCGGAGGTCGCCCGGCTGGGTGGGGCCGCCCCGGGCGCGGGGGCCGAAGGGCCGGCCCGGACGCCCGAAGCGGCCCCGGCGGCGGGTACTGCTAGCGCTCCCACACCTTGAACGCCCTGATCAGGTAAGGCGATTCGGGCAGCCAGACCCCGTCGCCGGGGTAGGTCTGGAACTCTCCGGTCTCGGCGCACTCCGCGGACTGGTAGGTGGTCACCGGCCGTCCGGTGCGGTTGACGAGCGACTGGGCGGTGGCTCCTTCGGGCAGGGCGGTGCAGCTGTTGATGTCGAGGGTGCTGAGCTCACGGGTGTGCCGGGTTCCCTTGAACTCGGGCTTCGCCCACAGGCACAGCTGCCCGGTGGCGCAGGGCGGTGTCTTCGTCGGCGGCCCCGCGGCGTGTGCGGCGCTCGCCGTGCTCGGGATGAGGGCGGCCAGGGCGAGGGCGGTAGCGGCGAGGACGGTGGTCGTCCGTGTGGGGGAATGCGTGCGCATGAGGGGTCAACTCCTTGTGGACTGCGGGCCCCGGACCTCTTCCGAGAGCTTCCGGGCACCACGCTGACCTGCGGGGACGGCCGGGCGGAAGGGGCTGGGGGCGGGTCCATCCGGATAGGCGACAGCCCCGCCGGAAGCGTCCGGCGGGGCTGTGGCGGGCAGCGGGTTGACGCCCTGCGCCGCCTGCGCGGAGGGTGCGGGCGGGCGCTCAGATGTGGGCGGCGCCCGCGCCCGCGGCGGCGTTCTCGCCGCGCCTGGTGAAGCAGGCCACGAGGGCGGCGAGGACCGCGACGACGCCGGCGACGGTGAAGGCGGCGCTCATGCCGGACACGAAGGTGTCGTGCGCGACCTTGGTGATCGCCTCGGCGAGCTGCGCGGGGGCGCCGGGCGGGACGGGGGCGATGCCGACCTGGACGCCCTTCTCGGCGAGGTCGAGCTGCCCGGCGCCGAGCGGGGGCAGCTGCGCAGCCTGCCAGTTGTCCCCGAACGAGTTGCCGACCGTACGGGCCATGACGGCGCCGAGGACGGCGGTGCCGAGGCTGCCGCCGACCTGCATGGCGGCCTGCTGGAGGCCGCCCGCCACTCCGGACAGCTCCAGCGGGGCGTTGCCGACGATGACCTCGGTGGCGCCGACCATGACGGGCGCGAGTCCGACTCCGAGGAGGGCGAACCAGAGGGACATGGTGAGGGTGGCGGTGCCGGGGGTGAGCCGGGACATCCCGAAGCAGGCGACGGCGGTGGCGAGCATGCCCGCGACCAGCGGGATCCGGGGGCCGACGGCGGTGATGGCGGCGCCGGCCAGCGGTGAGCCGACGATCATCATGCCGGTCAGCGGCAGCAGGTGCAGGCCGCTGTCGACGGGGCTCATGCCGTGCACGTTCTGCAGGTAGAAGGTGACGAAGAACAGGCCGCCCATGAAGGCGAAGGCCATCAGCACCATGAGCACGGTGCCCGCGGACAGCGGCAGCGAGCGGAACAGCCCGAGCGGGATGAGCGGCTCGGCGACCTTGGTCTCCCAGACCGCGAAGGCGGTGAAGCAGATCAGGGACACGCCGAGGAAGACCAGGGTCAGCGGGTCGCCCCAGCCCCAGTCGGAGGCCTTGATCAGCGCCCAGACCAGGGAGAACATCGCGGCCGACAGCAGCACGACGCCCGGCAGGTCGAAGGAGCGCGGGGCGTTGTCGGCGCGGTGGTCGAGCAGGATGAACAGTCCGAAGGCGAGCGCGACGACGCCGACGGGCACGTTGATGAAGAAGACGGACTGCCAGCTGACGTTCTCCACGAGCAGGCCGCCGACGATGGGTCCGGCGGCGGTGGAGGCGCCGATGACCATGCCCCAGATGCCGATCGCCATGTTGAGCTTCTCGGCGGGGAAGGTGGCGCGCAGCAGGCCGAGTGCGGCGGGCATCAGCAGCGCGCCGAACAGGCCCTGGGCCACGCGGCAGCCGATGACCAGCTCGACGCTGGAGGACAGGCCGATGGCCGCGGAGGCGGCGGCGAAGCCCGTGATGCCGATGAGGAAGGTCTGGCGGTGGCCGAAGCGGTCGCCGAGCTTGCCGGCGGTGATCAGGGAGACGGCGAGGGCCAGCAGGTAGCCGTTGGTGATCCACTGCACGTCGGCGAGGGAGGCGCCGAGATCCTGCTGGATCGCGGGGTTGGCGACGGCGACGATCGTGCCGTCCAGGGTGACCATCATGACGCCGATGGCGACGGCGAACAGGGTCAGCCAGGGGTGGCCGCGCAGACCGGTCGGAGCCGGTCCCGGTCCGGGTGCCTTCTCGGGAACCCGGTCTTCGACGCTGATCTGACGAGTCATGCGAACAGGCTAATGACAGTCGCTGACACTTCACAGACGGCCCAACGGGGCAGCTGCTGTCAGGTCCGTCACAGGTACCCTGACCCCTCACTCAGCGTCAGAAAGGACCCCGCGGTGATGACGGACCAGCAGACCGCGCCGGCCTCGGCACCGGCCGGACTGCGCGAACGCAAGAAGCGGCGCACCCGGGACGCGCTGCTGCGCGCCGCCCTCCTGCTGTTCACCTCCCAGGGGTACGAGGAGACGACCGTCGACGAGATCACCGAAGCCGTGGAGGTCTCCCAGCGCACCTTCTTCCGGTACTTCGCCAACAAGGAGGAAGCCGCCTTCGCCGTGCAGGACCTGGTGGAATCGCACTTCCTGGCGGCGCTGCGGTCGCGGCCGGCCGCCGAGGGCCCGCTGGAGGCGCTGCGCGGTGCGGTGCTCGCCGCCTGGGACACCGTCGAGGAGGCACTGTCGGACGCGGTTCCGGTCGACCTCTACATGCGCACCTACCGGCTCATCGAGTCGACCCCGGCGCTGCTCGCCGTGCACCTGCGGCGCTCCACCGAACTGGAGGAGCGGATCGCCCGGCTGGTCGCGGAGCGTGAGGGCCTGGACGTGGATGCCGATCCCCGGCCGCGGGTGGCGGTGGCCGCGTTCAGCGGGGTGATGAGGGTCACCGGGCGGCTGTGGGGCCAGGGCGAGGACACCAGCGTGGCCGCGATCCGGCGGATGACCGAGGACTTCCTCGACCAGATCGGACCGGCGCTGGCCGCTCCCTGGCGGGGCTGAGCCGCGTACGGGAAGCCCGGCGCGGGCCGGTACCGGTTCCGCCCCCGGCTCGCGCGCGCCCCGTTCGGGGGTCCCACGATCGGCCGTGAACCCGGTCACCCGGGGCACGGTGCCCGGATTCGGTCTCATACCCTGGATGCAGTGAACGTGTCCGGCCCCGCCCCCTCCCCCCTCGGCGCTGATCCGCGCCCCGCCGTCCTGCGCGCCCTGCTCGCGCTGGCGGTGGTCTTCCTCATGCTGGCCACCACGGGCTGGACCGCCGTGCACCGGCCCGACGCCGGCAGCTCCCTGCGCGCCGCCGCACTCTCCGCCTGGGCCGCGGCGCGGATCGAGGGCCGGCCCCTGCCGCCCGCCGACGCACCCGTACGGACCGTGGCCCGCTTCTTCGCCGGTCTCGACGGCGCCCAGCGGGCCCGGCTCGCCGAGGGCTACCCGCTCGTCGTCGGCAACCTCGACGGCGCGCCCGCCGCGCTGCGCTACCGGGCCAACCTGCGCGCCCTCGAACAGGCCGCCCGCGCCGAGGAGTCACGCAGCCGGGACGTCGGCCTGAGTCCGGCCGACCGCAGCACGGCCGGGCGGCGGGCGCACCGCTTCGAGTCCCTGGCCCAGCCCGGCCGGCAGATCCTGGCCTTCGACCCGACGGGCGGCGGCCGCGTCGCCGAGGTCTTCGGCGATCTCGAACGGGCCGACCGGGTCTCGGTCATCGTGCCCGGCGTCGACACCGACGTCCTCACCTTCGAGCGCAGCCAGCGCCGTCTCACCGCACCCGTCGGCATGGCGCAGTCGCTGTACGAGGCCGAGCGCGCGGCGGCCCCGGCCGCCCGGACCGCGGTCATCGCCTGGGCCGGGTACACGGCTCCCACCGGGGTCGGCATGGACGCGGCCACCGGCCGGATGGCCATGGACGGCGCGGTCCGGCTGGAGTCGCTGGCGGCGGCCCTGCCCCAGGACGCGAGCGTGGCCCTGTTCTGCCACAGCTACGGCTCGGTGGTGTGCGGGGTGGCCGCGCACGCGCTGCCGAACTCCGTGAGCGACGTGGTGGTGGCGGGCAGCCCGGGGATGCGCGCGGGGTCCGTCGCCGAACTGGGCACCTCGGCCCGGGTGTGGGCCACGCGGGACGCCGGGGACTGGATCGCGGACGTACCGCACCTGGAGCTCGGCGGGCTGGGTCACGGGGCCGATCCGGTCTCCCCGGGGTTCGGGGCGCGCCTGCTGTCGGCGGCCGGGGCGCGGAACCACACCGGCTATTTCGAGCCAGGGACCGGCTCCCTGGACAACTTCGCCAAAATCGGAACCGGCGCATTCGGTTCCGTTGTCTGCGCGACCGGCGACGACGCCTGTCGGCGTGGAATTTCCTGGCCGGACGGCGAATGACACGTGTAGAGACGGGAAAACCGGGCTCTGCACCGAGGGGGACGCGTGGGGGCGCGTCCCTTTACCATGTGCCGCATGGGTGACGTACTGGCCGGAAACCATGCCGTCTGGGAGTTCGACTCGGACTCGGTGCTCATCCGCTTCGCACGGGGGATGCGAACGCCACGACTCTGGCACGCCCTCGGGGCCCGGCGGATCCCCTTCGAAGCGCTGTCCGGGGTGAGCGTCAGCGCGTCCGGGACCGGGGGGAGGCGCGAGCCGGTGGTGCTGCGCGCCCTGCCGCGGGCGGGAGCCGACCCGCTGATGGAGGCCGCCGCGGGACAGCTCCGGGAGGCCTGGGACCCGTACCGGCTGGTGCTCGCGGCGGACCGGGCCGGGCAGGCGGCCGCCTTCGCCGACGCCGTGCGCGGCCGGCTGGGACCGGATGCCTCCGAACCCGCGGGGCGCTTCCTGGTCGAGGTGGCGCAGCCACCGCTGCGGCTGAAGGCGTACGACGCGCGGGTGGCCTTCGACGGCTCGGCCGTAACGTTTCACTGGTCGCGTACCGGAGCCACCGGCACCAAGTGGAAGGCGGGCGACCAGCGTTATCCCCTGGCCGCCCTCAGCGGCGTGGAGTGGAGCTCCCCGGAGCGCCCCGGCGGCCACCTGCGCCTGCTCACCCGGGACACGACGGGCGACCCGCGCCCGGACCACGACCTGGCGGCGGCGGTGTTCCGGGCCGGGCACGGGGCGGTGCACGAATCCCTGCCGTTCGCGGCGGCGGTGCTGGCCGCGCTGCGCCGGGGCACCCCGGTGGCCGCGGTCCCGCAGCCCCGCGCGGGCGACGGCGACCGGCTGCACCACCTGGGCGAGCTGCACAGCGCGGGCCTGCTGACGGACGCCGAGTACGCGGCCCTGCGCGACCGCTTCACCGCCGAGGCCACGTAAGGCCGTGCCCCCGGATCATGCCGGGCCCGCGGGCTCCGGCTCCCTCCGCCCGGGTCCCTCCGCCCGGCTCACTAGGCCCGGCTCACTCGGCCCGGCTACAGGGAGCCGGTCTCGCGGCCGGCCGAGGTGAAGGACATGTCCGGGTAGCGGTCCCCCGCCACCTGGGCGGCGATCGGCTCCAGCAGGCCCAGTTCGGCCTCGGAGAGGGTGATCCGCGTCGCTGCGGTGTTCTCCGCGAGGCGGGACGGCTTGCGGGTGCCCGGGATCGGGACCACCGTCAGACCGTGCACCTGCGCCCGCTGCTGCACCCAGGCCAGCGCGATCTGCGCCGGGCTCGCCCCGTGCGCCCGGGCGACCTCCCGCACCGGAGCCAGCAGCGCCGCGTTGGCCTTGGCGTTGTCGCCGGTGAACCGGGGCTGGTGGCGGCGGAAGTCGCCCTCCGACAGGTCCGTCGCCGCATCCGCGAAGGCACCCGTCAGGAAGCCCCGCCCGAGCGGCGAGTACGGCACGAAGGCCACCCCCAGCTCCGCCGCCGCCCCCACCGCGCTGCGCTCCACGTCCCGGCTGAACAGCGACCACTCCGACTGGAGCGCCGCGATGGGGTGCACCGCGTGCGCCTCGCGCAGCTCGGCGCCCGTGACCTCGCTGAGCCCCAGGTGGCGCACTTTCCCCTCCTGCACCAGCTCGGCCATGGCGCCCACCGACTCGGCGAGAGGGACCGCGGGGTCCCGCCGGTGCATGTAGTAGAGGTCGATCACATCGGTGCCGAGCCGCCGCAGGCTGGCCTCCACGGCCTGGCGGATGTACGCCCGGTCGTTGCGGATGCCGCGGTGGTGCGGGTCGTCGGTGCGCTCTATGGCGAACTTGGTGGCCAGGGTGATCTCGTCCCGGTGGGCGGCGACGAACGGCGCGAGGAACTCCTCGTTGCGGCCGCGCCCGTAGACGTCCGCGGTGTCCAGCAGGGTGACCCCGAGGGCCAGCGCCGCCTCCAGGGTTTCGCGGGCCGCCGCCTCGTCGGTGTCCCCGTAGAACTCGCTCATGCCCATGCAGCCGAGGCCCTGGACGCCGACCCGCGGGCCGCCCTTGCCGAGTTCGGCCTGTTCGATGGTGGTGTGCTGCGTCATGCCCGTGCCGCCTTCCCCGTATAAAGATCGATCTTGAAGTCCAGTACGGCGAGCGCGTCGTTCAGCTCCGTGATCCGCGCCCGCACCTCGCGCCGGGTCTGCTCCAGCAGCTCCCGGCGCTGGTCGACGGTGTGCTCGCCCTCGCGGACCAGCTCGGCGTAGCGGACCATGTCCGCCACCGACATCCCGGTGGTCCGCAGCTTGCCCACGAAGGCCAGCCAGCCGAGGTCGTCGTCGGTGAACCGGCGCTGCCCCGAGTGCGAGCGGTCCACGTGCGGCATCAGGCCGATCCGCTCGTACCAGCGCAGGGTGTGCTGGCTCAGACCGGTCCGGGCCTCGACCTCGCTGATCGTGTACCGCGTCTGCGTCAGGCTCATGACCGACACGCTAAAACCCTGGAGTGCACTCCAAGCAAGTAGGCTCGGCGGCATGGAGAGTCTGCGGATCATCGAGAGCTGGCCGGTACCGAACGCTGCCGCGGCCGTCGTACGCGCCGACGGGAGCCTGGCCGGTTCCCACGGGCCGGTCGGCCACCGCTTCCCGCTGGCCTCGGTGACCAAGCCGCTCGCCGCGTACGCCGCCCTCGTGGCCTACGAGGAGGGGGCGATCGAGCTGGACGAGCCGGCCGGACCGGAGGGTTCGACGGTGCGTCACCTGCTCGCCCACACCAGCGGGCTGGCCTTCGACGAGCACCGCGTGATGGCCGCTCCCGGCACCCGGAGGCTGTACTCGAACGCCGGTTTCGAGGTGCTCGGCGACCACATCGCCAAGGCGACCGGCATCCCCTTCGCCGAGTACCTGCACCAGGCGGTCTGCGAACCGCTGGGCATGGCCGCGACCACCCTGGAGGGCTCCCCCGCCAAGGACGGCGTCTCCACCGTCGCCGACCTCGCCCGGTTCGCGGCCGAGCTGCAGGCGCCCCGGCTGCTCGACGTCCGCACGGTCGCGCAGGCCACGTCCGTGGTCCACCCGGGGCTCAAGGGCGTCCTGCCCGGCTACGGGCACCAGTCCCCCAACGACTGGGGGCTCGGCATGGAGATCCGCGACGGCAAGAGCCCGCACTGGACGGGCGCCTCCTCCTCGCCGCGCACGTTCGGCCACTTCGGGCAGTCGGGCACCTTCCTGTGGGTGGACCCGCAGGCGCGGGCCGCGTGCGTGGCGCTGACGGACCGCGCCTTCGGCCCGTGGGCCGTGGAGGCCTGGCCCCCGTTCACCGACGCGGTCCTCGCCGAGCTCGCGGGCTGAGCCCGGGCCCTACGGGAGTTCCCAGAGCAGCACTTCGGCCGGGGAGGCGGCGAGGAGCTCCAGGTGCTGCTCGCCGGTGATCCGCGCCGAGTCGCCCGGGCCGAGCTCCTGTCCGGCCAGGCGCAGGTCCCCCCGCACCACGTGCAGGTAGACCCGCTCGGCGGCCGGGACCGCGGTCCGCTCGCCGGCGCCCGGCCGGCGCACGTGCAGGACGGCTCCGGCCGCGGGGAGTGCGTACGGCTCCTCGTCGGCGATCTCCCGGACCAGTTGGTACGAGGGGTCCCCGCCCGCGGTGAGCGGCGCGAGCCACATCTGTACGAAGCGCAGCGGGACGGGGCCGTCGTTGCGTTCCACGTGGCGGGCACCGGAACCGGCGCCGAGGTGCTGGAGGTCGCCGGGCCGGACCAGGCTGCTCGTGCCGGTGGTGTCGCGGTGGGTGAGCTCGCCCTCGACCACCCAGGTCACGATCTCGGTGTGGCTGTGGGGGTGCTCGGGGAATCCGGCGCCCGGTGCGAGGGTCTCCTCGTTGCAGGCGAGGACCGGGCCGAAGCGCAGGTTGTCCGGGTCGTAGAAGGACCCGAAGGAGAAGGCGTGCCGGGTGGTGATGCCGGCGTCCGGATCGCCCCCCTCGTACCGGTCGGCGCCGC
The DNA here is from genome assembly GCF_040612915.1 of Streptomyces sp. NPDC006326. Classification (NCBI taxonomy): domain Bacteria; kingdom Bacillati; phylum Actinomycetota; class Actinomycetes; order Kitasatosporales; family Streptomycetaceae; genus Streptomyces; species Streptomyces sp. NPDC006326. The sequence goes on from NZ_JBEXRC010000028.1 coordinate 27,679, forward strand.
GGCGTACGTCAATCATGGGGGCCACCGTAGCCCCGGCCCGGGCCCCGGGAGGAGACCGGAGTCGGCGCCGCCGTCCCGATAAGGCAGTCTTGTCCCGTGCCTCAACCCGAACGTGAGCATTCCCCCGCGCATCCCGCTGCCGCGCATCATCCGCATGCCGCGACGCTGCGCCGGCTGGAGAAGTCCTCCGGCCGGCTCGCCGCCAACGCGATCGCCCGCATGGACGAGACCCTGCCGTGGTACCGGGCGATGCCCCCGGAGAACCGGTCCTGGATCGGCCTGGTCGCGCAGGCCGGTATCGCCGCGTTCACGGAGTGGTTCCGGCATCCGGAGACCCCGCAGGCGATCTCGACCGATGTGTTCGGGACGGCTCCGCGCGAGCTGACCCGGGCGATCACCCTGCGCCAGACCGTCGAGATGGTCCGCACCACGATCGAGGTCATGGAGGCCGCGATCGAGGAGGTCGCGGCGCCGGGCGACGAGTCGATCCTGCGCGAGGCGCTGCTGGTGTACGCGCGGGAGATCGCCTTTGCGACGGCCCAGGTGTACGCGCAGGCGGCGGAGGCGCGCGGGGCGTGGGACGCCCGGCTGGAGTCCCTCGTGGTCAACGCGGTGCTCTCCGGGGAGGCGGACGAGGGCGCGCTGTCGCGGGCCGCGGCGCTCGGCTGGAACTCGCCGGAGCACGTGTGCGTGGTGCTGGGCACGGCGCCGGAGGGCGACAGCGAGCTGACGGTCGAGGCGATCCGGCGGGCGGCCCGCCACCACAAGCTGCAGGTGCTGACGGGCGTCCTGGGTGATCGCCTGGTGGTGATCGCGGGCGGCAGCGACAACCCGCTCCAGGTGGCGAAGTCGCTGATCGGGCCGTTCGCGGCGGGGCCGGTGGTCGCCGGTCCGGTGGTGCCGGACCTGCTGAACGCGACGAAGTCGGCGCAGGCGGCGGCCGCCGGACTGAAGGCCTGCACGGCGTGGCAGGACGCGCCGCGGCCCGTGCTGGCGGACGATCTGCTGCCGGAGCGCGCGATCGCCTCGGATCCCTCGGCCCGCGAGCAGCTGGTGGAGGAGATCTACAGACCGCTGGAAGAGGCGGGGTCGGCTCTGCTGGAGACGCTGAGCGTGTACCTGGAGCAGGCGAGCAGCCTGGAGGGGGCTGCCCGGATGCTGTTCGTACACCCGAACACGGTGCGCTACCGGCTGCGACGTGTGACCGACGTCACCGGCTGGTCGCCGTCGGATGTCCGCTCGGCGTTCACGCTGCGGATCGCCCTGATCCTCGGGCGTCTGGCCGACGGAGATCAGCAGTCCTAGACTTTTGTCGGACATCAACAATTACCCCGACGGTTCTTCGTCCCTGTCCCCACGGGCGGCGGAGACCGTCCACAAGAGAGAGTGTGAGGGTGCTCGTACTCGTCGCTCCCGGCCAAGGCGCACAGACGCCCGGCTTCCTGACTCCCTGGCTCGAACTGCCCGGCGCCGCTGACCGCGTCGCCGCGTGGTCGGACGCCATCGGGCTCGACCTTGCCCACTACGGCACGAAGGCCGACGCGGACGAGATCCGCGACACGGCCGTGGCCCAGCCGCTGCTGGTCGCGGCGGGGCTGCTGTCCGCGTCCGCGCTGGGGTCGCGTACGGCCTTCGGCGCCGTCGCGGGCCACAGCGTCGGCGAGATCACGGCCGCCGCGTATGCGGGTGTGCTGTCGGACGCCGACGCGCTGTCGTTCGTACGGACCCGTGGCCTGGCGATGGCCGAGGCCGCCGCGGTCACCGAGACCGGCATGGCCGCGGTGCTCGGCGGGGAGCGCGACACCGTCGTCGCGCACCTGGAGAAGCTGGGTCTGACGCCCGCCAACATCAACGGTGCGGGGCAGATCGTGGCCGCGGGGACCATGGAGCAGATCGCGGCCCTGGAGGCCGAGAAGCCCGAGGGTTCCATGAAGGTCGTCGCCCTCAAGGTCGCGGGCGCCTTCCACACGCACCACATGGCTCCGGCCGTCGACACACTGGAGAAGGCCGCGCAGGCCCTCACCCCGGCCGACCCCGAGCTGACGTACGTCTCGAACAAGGACGGCCGCGTCGTCACCACGGGCGCTGACGTCGTCGCCCGGCTGGTGGGCCAGGTCGCCAACCCGGTCCGCTGGGACCTGTGCATGGAGACCTTCGCCGAGCTGGGTGTCACCGGTCTCGTCGAGCTCAGCCCGGGTGGCACGCTGACGGGTCTGGCCAAGCGCGCGCTCAAGGGCGTGCCGACGGTGGCCCTGAAGACCCCGGACGATCTCGACAAGGCCGCAGCGCTCCTCGCCGAGCACGCGGCCTGAGACAAGGAGCCCACACAGCATGTCGAAGATCAAGCCGGCCAAGGGCTCTCCGTACGCCCGCATCCTCGGCGTCGGCGGCTACCGGCCGACCCGGGTGGTCCCCAACGAGGTCATCCTGGAGACGATCGACTCGTCCGACGAGTGGATCCGCTCCCGCTCCGGTATCGCGAGCCGGCACTGGGCCTCGCCCCAGGAGACCGTCGCCGCGATGTCGGTGGAGGCCGCCGGCAAGGCGCTGGCGGATGCCGGCGTCTCGCCCGAGCAGATCGGTGCCGTGATCGTCTCGACGGTCTCGCACTTCAAGCAGACCCCGGCCGTCGCGACCGAGATCGCGCACCGGGTCGGAGCGGTCAAGCCCGCCGCGTTCGACATCTCCGCCGGCTGCGCCGGTTTCGGCTACGGGCTGACCCTGGCCAAGGGCCTGGTCATCGAGGGCTCGGCCGAGCACGTCCTCGTCATCGGTGTGGAGCGGCTCTCGGACCTGACCGACCTGGAGGACCGCGCGACGGCCTTCCTGTTCGGCGACGGCGCGGGCGCCGTCGTCGTCGGTCCGTCGGACGAGCCGGCCATAGGCCCCACGGTGTGGGGTTCGGAGGGCGACAAGTCCGAGACGATCAAGCAGACCGTGCCGTGGGACGAGTACCTCGGCAAGGACGGCGGCGAGAAGTTCCCCGCCATCACGCAGGAGGGTCAGGCGGTCTTCCGCTGGGCCGTCTTCGAGATGGCCAAGGTGGCCCAGCAGGCGCTCGACGCCGCCGGGATCACCGCTGATGACCTGGACGTCTTCATCCCGCACCAGGCCAATATGCGGATCATCGACTCGATGGTGAAGACTCTCAAGCTGCCGGAGCACGTCACGGTCGCCCGTGACGTGGAAACCACCGGCAACACGTCGGCCGCCTCGATCCCGCTCGCCATGGAGCGGCTCCTGGCGACCGGAGCGGCGAAGAGCGGCGACACCGCGCTCGTCATCGGCTTCGGGGCGGGGCTCGTCTACGCCGCGACGGTCGTTACCCTCCCCTAGGGCCCGGGATCCACATCCCGCCCTGTTTCACCCCAGTCAGCTATAGAAGGAGCGCCACATGGCCGCCACGCAGGAAGAGATCGTCGAAGGTCTCGCGGAGATCGTCAACGAGATCGCGGGCATCCCGGTCGAGGACGTCGAGATCGACAAGTCCTTCACCGACGACCTGGACGTCGACTCGCTGTCCATGGTCGAGGTCGTCGTCGCCGCGGAAGAGCGCTTCGACGTCAAGATCCCGGACGAGGACGTCAAGAACCTCAAGACGGTCGGCGACGCCGCCGACTACATCCTGAAGCACCAGGCCTGAGCCTGACGTGAGCTGTCGCCACCCGGCGGTGGCGCCGTGACAATTCAGCACCCCTGAGACGTGGAGAAAGAATTCCTGTGAGCCCGACCAATCGCACCGTGGTCGTCACCGGTATCGGCGCAACCACTCCGCTGGGTGGCGACAGCGCATCGACCTGGGAAGGTCTGCTCGCCGGTCGTTCCGGCGTCAAGCCCCTTGAGGGCGAGCGTTTCGCCGAACTCCCGGTCCGTATCGCCGCTCCGGTCGCCGTCGACCCGAGTGAGGTCCTGCCCAAGCCGCTGGCCCGCAAGCTGGACCGGTCGGCGCAGTTCGCCGTCATCGCGGCCCGCGAGGCCTGGGCCGACGCGGGATACACCGCTCCGGCGGGCGAGGACGAGTCCGTCGCGCCCACCAGGCTGGGCACCGTGATCGCCTCCGGTATCGGCGGCGTCACGACGCTGCTCGACCAGTACGACGTACTGAAGGAAAAGGGTGTGCGCCGGGTCTCCCCGCACACCGTCCCCATGCTCATGCCGAACGGCCCGTCGGCCAACGTCGGCCTGGAGGTCAACGCCCAGGCGGGCGTGCACACTCCGGTCAGCGCCTGCGCCTCGGGCGCCGAGGCCATCGGCTACGCCGTCGAGATGATCCGTACCGGCCGCGCCGACGTGGTCGTCGCGGGCGGCACCGAGGCGGCGATCCACCCGCTGCCGATCGCCGCGTTCGCCAACATGATGGCGATGTCCAAGAACAACGAGAACCCCGAGCAGGCCTCACGCCCATACGACAAGGACCGTGACGGCTTCGTGCTGGGCGAGGGCGCGGGAGTCGTCGTCCTGGAGTCCGCCGAGCACGCCGCCGCACGCGGCGCCCGGATCTACTGCGAGGTGCTCGGCCAGGGCCTGTCCGCGGACAGCCACCACATCGCGCAGCCGGAGCCGACCGGCCGCGGTGTCGCCGCCGCCGTGCAGAACCTGCTCGACAACACGGGTCTGGACCCGGCCGAGCTGGTGCACGTGAACGCGCACGCCACGTCGACCCCGCAGGGTGACACGGCCGAGCTGAAGGCCCTGCGCAAGGTCCTGGGCGACGACCTGGACCACATCGCGATCTCCGCGACGAAGTCGATGACCGGTCACCTGCTGGGCGGCGCGGGCGGTATCGAGACCGTGGCGACCGTGCTGGCGCTGTACCACCGGATCGCCCCGCCGACGATCAACGTGGACGAGCTGGACGAGGACATCACGGCGGACATCGTCCGCGGCGAGCCGCGCAAGCTGCCCGTGGACGGCCCGATCTCCGCGATCAACAACTCGTTCGGGTTCGGCGGTCACAACGTGACGCTGGCGTTCCGTACGGTCTGACACCCCGGCGGCTGCGTACGTCAAGGCCCCCTGCCCGGCACCTGCTGCCGGGCAGGGGGCCTTCGCATGTCTAGACGACCTGGTGGAGCCAGCGGACGGGGGCGCCCTCGCCGGCGTAGCGGAAGGGCTCCAGTTCGTCGTCCCAGGGTTTGCCGAGCAGTTTGGCGATCTCGGCCTCCAGGTCGGTCTCGCCGCGTGCCGAGCGGGCGAGGGCGGCGCGCAGCCGGTCCTCCGGGATCAGGATGTCGCCGTGCATGCCGGTGACGGCGTGGAAGATGCCCAGTTCCGGGGTGGAGCTGTAGCGCTCGCCCTCGGCGGTCGGGCAGGGTTCGGCGGTCACTTCGAAGCGCAGCAGGTGCCAGCCGCGCAGTGCGGAGGCGAGCTTCGATGCCGTGCCCGCTTCGGCCTGCCAGGAGAACTCGGCTCTCCAGGTGCCCGGCGAGGCGGGCTGCCTGATCCAGTCGAGGTTCACCCGCACCCCCAGCACGCCCCCAACAGCCCATTCCACGTGCGGGCAGAGCGCGCGCGGTGCGGAATGCACGTACAGAACTCCACGTGTCGTCACCGGGACCTCCAGTGTGGGACGAGGTCGGGAATAAACTCCAGAAAACGGACAGTTTGTGACGTGATGTAATGTAACGGAAAATATTGAACATTGCGCTGCGGGACCTGCGGCCGAAACGCCACGGGAAAAAGCTACCGTGCGCCAGGGGTCATGGTGTGACGTACGGTCGGTCCCGGGCCGCCGAACACAGAGCTTTCACTCAGCAGGACGCCCCCGGGGGACGCGGGGCGACGAGAAGGGGAACCACCCGATGCGCACCACCGCTCCGCGCCGCCGCGCGCGCCGGACCCTCGTGGGCGCGGGAGCGGCATTGGCCGTCGCGGCCGGGGCCCTGACCGGGTGTCAGTCGGACGGGCCCGCGCCCGACGGCGGGCACCGGGGGCAGGCCGGGCCGCGCTGGAACACCGCCCCCAGGTCGATCGCCGCCGTCGGCGACTCCATCACGCGGGGCTTCGACGCCTGTTCGGTGCTGGCGGACTGCCCGGAAGTCTCCTGGGCCACCGGCAACGACCCCGCCGTCCAGTCACTGGCCGCGCGGCTGCTCGGGGAGTCGGAGGTGCCGCTGCGCAGCTGGAACTACGCGGTGACCGGCTCGCGGATGGCGGACCTGGCGGGTCAGGTGGCCGCGGCGGCCGCGCACAAGCCCGACCTGGTCACGGTGATGGTGGGCTCGAACGACGCCTGCCGCCCGACGGCTTCCTCGATGACCTCGGTGGCGCAGTTCCGGGCCGGGTTCGAGAAGGCCCTCGCGGACCTGCGGGCGGCCTCCCCCGCCTCCCAGGTGTACGTCTCCAGCGTGCCGGACCTCCAGCGGCTGTGGGAGCAGGGCAAGGACAGCCCGATGGTGCGGCAGGTCTGGAAGCTGGGCATCTGCCAGTCGATGCTCGCGGACCCCCTGTCGGCGGCCGCCGGGGCGACGGCCCGGCGCGAGCAGGTGCGGGCGCGGGTGGTCGAGTACAACGAGGTGCTCCGCGAGGTCTGCGCGAAGGACGCCCTGTGCCGCTACGACGGCGGGGCGGTGTTCCAGTACCCCTTCGGCGCCGGGCAGTTGAGCCGCTGGGACTGGTTCCACCCCGGCAAGGACGGCCAGGCCCGGCTCGCGGAGCTCGCGCACCGCCAGGTGACGGCCGCCCAGCCGCCGCGTTAGCGGCGTGGCCGGGGACCGGAGGAGGGTGTCAGGGCCCTCCTCCGGTCCGGATCAGGGGTGATTTCCGGCCATCCGCGGAGGTCCTAGAGCTCCAGCGTGGCGGTGAGGCGGGTGTCCCCGTGCGCGCGGCCGGCGCGGACCTCGTAGGTGCCGCCGATCCGCTGCCAGCGGTGGGCCGGCTCGTCCCAGATCTCGAAGGCGCGGTCCGGCAGGGCGATCTCCGCCTCGACGCTCTCCCCGGGGGCCGCCTCGACGCCCGCGAAGGCCGCCAGCCAGCTCGCCGGGCGCTCGGCCCGGTCGGCCACGGGGGCGAGGTAGACCTGGACGACCTCGCGGCCGTGCCGGGTGCCGGTGTTGGTGAGGCGGACCCGGGCGGTGGCGCCGGTGACCTCCAGGGACTCGTAGGCCCAGTCGGTGTAGCCGAGGCCGTACCCGAAGGGGAAGGCGGGGGCCACGCCCTGCGCCTCGTAGGCCCGGTAGCCGATGAGGAGCCCCTCGCCGTACTCCAGTCGGCCCTCGGTGGGGACGACCTCGGTGACGGGTGCGTCCGCGAAGGCGGCCGGCCAGGTGGTGGGCAGGCGTCCGCCGGGCTCGGTGTGCCCGAGCAGTACGTCGGCCAGCGCGGCCCCGCCCTCCTGCCCGGGGAACCAGGTCAGCAGGACGGCGGCGACATCCTCGCGCCACGGGAGCTCCACCGGGGAGCCGGCGTTGACGACGACGACGGTGTTCGGGTTGGCGGCGGCGACGGCGCGCACGAGGTCGTCCTGCCGGCCCGGCAGCATCAGGTCGCTGCGGTCGAAGCCCTCGGACTCCACCCGCTCGGTGGTGGCGACGACCACGACGGCGGTGTCGGCGGCGCGGGCGGCGGCCACCGCCTCCGCGATCAGCTCGTCGGGGTCGCGCCGCGGACCGAGGTGGAGCAGCGAGAACATGATCGCCTTGAGCGGGAGGGCGGTCATGTCGGGGACCTGGAAGGTGAGCGAGACCTCGACCGGCTCGTCCGCGGTGAGCTCGATGCGGGCGCGCTCGCTGGGGGCGCCGAAGAAGGCCTCGAAGGGATCGGCCTCGTTGCCCAGCTCCTGCACGCCCTCCCAGAGGGTGCGCCCGCCGACGGCGAGGGTGAAGGAGCCGAGCCCGCGGGTGCCGAAGGCGTGCTCGCCGCTCTCGCGCGGCAGGAAGCGGCCGGTGACCTCGATGCTGGCCATGGTCTCGTACGAGGCGCCGGCCGGCAGGTCGTCGCCGATCCACTGCACCTGGCCGGACGGCAGGCCGCCTTCGCCGAGGACGGCGCCGGAGGCGTCCCGGCAGACGGCGCGCAGCTCGAAGCCCTTGTCGGCGGGGGTGGGTTCCTCGCTGGGGTCGGCGCCGACGGCGTAGGTCAGGGCGCCCTCGGGCAGGGCGGCGGTGAGCCCGTCGAGCGGGGAGACCACCCGCTCGGGGAAGACGGTGGCCGAGCCGCCGCCGAGGACGCGGGCGTCGCGGGCGGCGGCGCCGATGAGGGCCACCGTGCGGCCGGGCGCGGCGTCGAGCGGCAGCGCCGCATCCCGGTTGCGCACGAGGACGAAGCCGCGGGCGGCGATCTCACGGGCCAGCGCCGGGCCGTCGATGGGGGCCGGGGGCTCGGTGACGACGGGGGGCGCGCCCTCCAGGGCGCCGACGCGGGCGGCGAGGCGCAGGACGTTGCGCACGGCCGCGTCCACGGCCGACTCGGGGACCCGGCCCGCGCGGACGGCCTCGGCGAGGGCGGGTCCGTAGACGGTCTGCGGTCCGGGCATGGCCACGTCGAGGCCGCCGAGGATGCCGGCGGTGGTGGAGCGGGCGGCCATCCAGTCGGAGACGTTGTAGCCGTCGAAGCCCCATTCGCCGCGCAGGACTTCATTGACCAGGTGCTGGTGCTCCGTCATGGTCGTGCCGTTGACCTGGTTGTACGCCGTCATGATGCCCCAGGGCCGGGCGCTGGTGACGATGGCCTCGAAGGGGGCCAGGTACAGCTCGCGCAGGGGGCGCGGAGCGATCGCGTTGTCGACGGTGAACCGCTCGGTCTCGGCGTCGTTGCCGACGAAGTGCTTGACGGTGGTCCCGACGCCGCCGTCCTGGACGCCGTTCACGTAGCCGCTGCCGATGGCGCCGGTGAGGTGGGGGTCCTCGGAGTAGCACTCGAAGTGGCGGCCGCCCAGCGGGGAGCGGTGCAGGTTGACGGTGGGTGCCAGGAGGACGTGGACGCCCTTGCGGCGGGCCTCCTGGGCGAGGAGCCGGCCGGCGCGGCGGGCGAGCGCGGGGTCCCAGGCGGCGGCGAGCGCGGTCGGGGAGGGCAGGGCGATGGACGGGTCGTCGGCGGTCCAGCGCACGCCGCGGACCCCGACGGGGCCGTCGGACATGACGAGGGACTGCAGCCCGATCTCGGGGAGGGCGGGCAGGGACCACATGTCCTGGCCGGCCAGCAGGCGGGTCTTGGTGTCGAGATCGAGCTTGCCGAGCGCCGCTTCCACGACGTCGTTGCGGACCTGATCGGCATCGGTCACGGCCGTGCCTCCTCGTTGGGTGCGTGCGGGTGGTGCGGTGCGGTGGGGTGACGCGGTGAGGGTGCCCCCATCGTGAACCCGTTCCCTGGTGAGCGGTAGGGTTCGTAACTCTTTCGTGATATGCGGATAACGTACGGGGTGCAGGCGGGTCGACGGGAGAGGTGCCGGGGCGATGGCCAGGGCGAGGAGCGAGGAGCGGCGCGGCGACATCGTCCGCGCGGCGGTCGAGGTGATCGCGGAACGCGGCTACCGGGGGGCGTCCCTGGGGGCGGTGGCCGAGCGCGTCGGCCTGACCCAGCAGGGGCTGCTGCACTACTTCCCGACCAAGGAGGCGCTGCTCGTCGCGGTGCTGGAGGAGCGCGACCGCTGGGACACCGGCGGCGGCTCCCGCGCCTCGGGCGGCGTCTGGCGGCTGGACCTGCTGGCCTCGCTGGTGGAGTACAACGCCATGCGGCCCGGGATCGTGCAGACGTTCTCGGCGCTGCTGGGCGAGAGCGTGACCGACGGCCATCCGGCGCGGGAGTTCTTCACCGAGCGCTACGCCCAGGTCCGCGGGGAGATGGCCTCGGTCCTGCGCGCCGAGTTCGGCGACCGCCTGCCCTCGGGGCTCAGCCCGGAGGAGGCCGCGCCGCTGCTGACGGCGGTGATGGACGGCCTCCAGTACCAGTGGCTGCTGGCCCCCGAGTCGGTGGACATGCCGGCCGCGTTCCGCTCGTTCCTGACCTTGCTGCGCGGCTCCGCGTAGCCGGCCGGGATGGCATGCTGGGGGCCGTGAAGATCGCCGCAGCCCAGCTGACCTGCGTCCCGGCCGACCCGGCCGCCAACGCCGCCCGGACCGCCGCCCTCGCCGCCGAGGCGCGGCAGCAGGGCGCCGAGCTCGTCGTCTTTCCCGAGTTCGCGCTCACCGGCTACGAACTGCAGGCCCTGGCCGGCGATCCCGGCCTGTGGATCGCGGACGCCGACGACCCCCGGCTGGACCCGGTCCGCTCCGCGGGGATCGCCGTCGCGGTCAACGTCGCGCTGCGCACCGCCGGCCCGCTGCCGGCCATCGCGACGCTGGTGTACGGGGCGGACGGCGGACACCTGACCACGTACGCCAAGCAGCACCTTTACGGGCACGAACAGGGTGCCTTCGCCCCGGGCGGCGCCGACGGCCGCTTCGAACTGGGCGGGATCCGCTTCTCCCTGGCCGTCTGCTACGACAACCACTTCCCGGAGCTGACCGCCCGCGCGGCGGCCGACGGCTGCCGGGTCCACCTGGCGGCTTCCCTGTACGGAACCGGCGGCGGCGTCCAGGAGCGCGCCACCGTGTATCCGGGGATCGCCCGGGAGCACGGCCTGTACGTGGTGCTGGCCAACCACGTCGGCCCGGCCGGCCCCTGGACGGGCTGCGGCGGCGCCGCGGTGTGGTCCCCGGACGGCGCCCTGCTCGCCGAGGCCGACGACCGCACGCCCTCGGTGGTCACGGCAGAGGTGCCCGCGCGGGTGCCGTCACCCCTGGCGGCACCCGCGCCGGCACCCGCTCACGCGCCCGCGCCCTAGCCGACCGGCGCGGCCTTCGAGTGACGGCCGGACCGGACGCCCGCGGGCCCGGAGGCAGGCCCGTCCGCCGCGGCCGGCTCCCGGTCCCGCGCCAGCGCCGGAAGCGCCAGGGCGAACGCCGCCACCGTGTAGACGGCGGTCCACAGCGCCCAGCCGCCGGGCGGGTTCCAGTGCGCGGAGAACGGCACCCACGGTCCGCTCGTACCCACGGCGAAGCGGCGCAGGGTCCAGAAGAACGCCGCCGCGTCGGCCAGCGCGAGCCCGGCCACCGCGAAGCCGACCAGCCTGCGCCAGGGCATCCCCGCGCCGGGCGCCCTGCTTGCGCAGATCAGCACGGCCATCAGCGGCAGCCCGACGGCGAACGGCAGCAGGTAGCGCCCCTGCCACACCATGCCGAGCTTCTCCGCCTGCGAGGCCTGCGCGGCCACCGGCACCACCACGACGGCGACCAGCATGCCGAGCAGCGCCACCGCCTCCCGCTTGCGGCCGAAGGCCAGCCCCAGCGCGGTGAGGGCCGCGAGCACCCCCAGCCAGACCAGCCAGGTGAAGGCGGGCGCCGGGGTGTCCAGCCAGCCGAAGTAGCCCAGCATCTGGTGGACGTAGGTCTCGGTGTTGCCGAAGGTCTGCCGGGCGGCTTCCCTGGCGGTCAGCGAGCGCGGCGTGTTGATCACGGAGTTGTCGGGGTGCTGCGCCGCCCAGAGCAGCGCACCGGCCGTGGCCGCGCCGAGCAGCACCGTCCAGAGCCACAGCGCCTTGCGGCGCAGCACCGAGCGCAGCACTCCGCGCTGCTGGAGCAGCAGTCCGAAGAACAGCGCCCCGGCGAACCAGATCAGGCCCAGCGGGCGGATGTTGATCAGCACGAGGCCGCCGATGCCCACCCGGGCCAGCCGGCGGTTCAGCAGCCGGGGATCGGGCGACATCAGGACCGACAGCAAGGCGGTCCACACCAGGACTCCCGCGGCGATCTCGCCGCCGCTCGGGTTGACCATCCCGGCCATGTAGAGCGCCATCGGGGTGGCGGCGGCGGCCACGCCCAGCAGGGCGAGCGAGCGCCGGCGCCATTCGGCGGCCGTGACCACCGCACTCGCGAGCAGGGCCGAGCACAGCAGCGCCGACGCCAGCCGCATCAGGTACAGCGCGTGCGGGCCCTTGACCAGGAGGCTCGGCCAGCCCACGGCCAGGTAGTAGCCCGGGTGGTAGCGGCCGGCCGCGGTGGTGGCCTGTGCGGTCTTCCCGGAGTGCCCGATCGCGGGCGCGCAGGAGGCGGGCGTGCCCGCGTGCCAGGCGTAGCACTCGTGCTGCGTGGGCAGCTGACGGTACCACTCGGGGAGTTGCACGCCGGTCTCGGCGAACTTGCCCTCGATGCCCGCCACCATGTGCGGGACCATCACTTCGGGGCCGTTGATCTGCCCCCGGGCGACGGCCGCCGCCCGGATGAAGTGGGCGTGTTCGTCGGGGGAACCGCCGAGCGGGGTGGCGACGGCCCAGGAGGCCGCGAGCGTGAAGAACAGCGCGAAGGCGAGGGCCCAGAGCCGCTTGGGGGTGCGGGCCGACCAGTCGGCCAGCCGCGTCAGTGCGGAGATCATCTCGTCCCTCGGCTCATCGGATGTAGCTCAGCCAGCTCTGGTCGCCGTCCTTGGAGCAGACGCCGTGCGGTGCGAACTTCGGGCAGTTGCCGTCCTGCTTGCGCACGGTGTGCGAGACGTAGGGCAGGATCCGGTACGTGCCGTCCTGGGCCGGCATGTACCGGTCGGACATCGACGACGCGGCCGTGCCGAGCAGCAGCAGGAGCGCGCACAGGGCGCCGATCACCGCGCCTTCACGGCCCGGGAAGGCGGCGGCCGCGCCCCCGCTCCCGCCCGTACGCCGCCGCGCCGGCCGCAGCGAGACCAGGTGGGCCACCAGCGCGCACAGGATCAGGCCGCAGTAGAGCATCTGGTTGTTGGTGCGGGTGTAGAGCTGGACCGTCTGCGTCTCGTACATGTGCGAGGCGATGTACATCCGCATCACCCACGCGCTGATGAACATGGCGGCGATGGTGACGACCAGCGGCTTGCGGATGCCCAGCCAGACCGCGACGCCCAGACCGACGAAGGTCACCAGGGCGAACAGCCCGACCCCGCCGAACTCGCCCGGCGGCGGCCAGTCGCCCACCTTGCCCGGCATGTCGGTGCGCCACATCAGGTAGTACGCGGGGTCGGTGAAGTTGTCGAAGCGGAAGTTGTAGTCCTTGGTGGTCTGGCCCTCGCTCAGCATCACCCTCAGGTAGCGCCCGGCCACCGCGAGGAAGGCCGCCAGCGCCGCACCCATGAAGGCGGCGCCCTTGAGCGGGCCGGTCCGCCACGGGAAGTACAGCAGCGCCGCGAAGAACACCCCGGCCGCGCTCCACAGGAACCAGCCCGAGTACGTCAGGAAGAGCACGCCGAGCAGCACGCCGAACCCGGCGCCCGTCAGCAGCACCTTCCGCCGGCTCTCGCCGCCGCTGCGCCGCAGCGCCACCACCATCGCCACCAGCACCGGCACCAGCAGGGCGAGCACCGTCTGGCTGTACGGCTTGTACGCGTCGATCAGCGCGAACGCCGGCACGACGCCGAAGGCGAGCGCCCGCACCGGGCTGAGCAGCATCCGCCAGGCCAGGTAGACCAGGGGCCCGAACGCGGCGGCGCCGAGGATCTGCAGGTCCTTGAAGGCGTAGGCGGTGTTCCCGCCGTGGAACCACTCGGCGTAGTAACCGAGGGTGTAGAGGGGCGCCGGCGGATAGACCGGCGAGCCCGAGGGCATGCCGTTGGCCACGGCGTGCGCCCACTCGACGATCCGCCCGCTGTCGCCGTTGAGGCCGAACATCGGCCACGGCGTGCCCAGCAGCGACACCACCGCGCCGGCCGCGACGAAGCCGGCGGCCAGGCCGGCGATGGCCGCGGAGGCGATCCGGGCGGCCAGGTCGAAGTGCCGGCCGCCGCGCAGCCGCATGGCCAGGACCACGGCGGCGACGCACAGCAGGCCGAGCAGCACGAACCGCAGCTGGATCGCGGCCAGGCCACTTACCTGCGCGATCCGGTTCAGCGGGTTGAGCTTGAAGCCGCGGGCCAGGAGGGGGAGCACGAGCGCGGCGGCGAAGGCCACGACGGCTTCGAGGAGCAGGAGCGCGCCACGGGAGCGCAGGACGCGCCGCGGGCCGGAGGCCGACGGCGTCCGCGGCCGGCCGGCCTCTGTGCTCGGGGCGTCGGGGCGCACGGGCGCCGCCCCCTCGGTACTGACTGTCACGGACGGTCCCTACTGCTGGTCGGTGCTCGGCACAGCGGCCGGTCATCGTTGCTCGGCAAGCCACTGCCCGGCTCCGGGGCCGCATGGGACAGCCTTGGCTCTTGCTGCCAGGCATACTATCGGGCCACCGCGGGACGCCACCGGGCCCGGACGGGCGGCCCGGCCCGGGGCCCGCGCGGGCTCAGCCGAGGACGCCGGCCGCGGCGAGCAGGAAGAGCAGTACCCAGCCGCCCAGCGACAGCCAGCCGAGGACCAGGCCGACCGTGGCCGGACCGCCGCCCTCCTCGCCGCGCGCGCGGATCTGCGCCTTGGCGATGTGGCCGGTGATCACGGCGCCCAGGCCGGCGGCGCCCAGCGTCGGCAGGGTCATGACGCCCAGCACCAGCGAGGCAATCGCCATCCCGTTGACGCGCCGCGGCGGCATCGGCATCGGCATCGGGGCGAAGGCCGGTGGCGGCACCGGTGCCGCGGCGGCGAAGGGGAACACCACCGGTCCGGCCGGCAGGTCCGCGAGCAGCTGCCCCAGCTCGCCGTACGTCCGGGCCCGGTGCACGGCGTCGAAGCGCTGCTCGTACTCCTCGCGGGAGAGCCGGCCCTCGGCGTAGCCGGCCTTGAGGACGTCCACCGCCCGGTCGCGGTCGGTGTGCGAGGCGCGCATCGCGGACTGCGGACCCTGCAGCGGCGCCGGTGCGGGCGGCCAGGACTGCCCGTACGCCTGCTGCGGGTGCACGGGGTGGTGCTGTCCCCACGGTCGTTCGGCCATCCGGCCACCTCCCAGGCCTGCGCGGTACGCGTCGTTCCAGCACGTCACAGCATGTCCGGCTCGTCCGGCACCTCCGGCACGTCCGGCTCGTCGAGCCGTCCAGCACGCCACGGTGGCAGGACGGCAGGACCGCAGAACGGCAGAACGGCAGGACAACGGACGTCCAGGAGGGAGGACGAACGGGCGCACGCAATGGTTTCCGGTCCTCCCCGTCCGGCCGGCGGGTGTGATGAGGTGGCGGCCATGAACGACTTCGAGACGATCACGGTTGCGGCCCCCCTGTGCGGATATCCGGGGGTGGCCTTCGGCGGCTATGTGGCCGGGGTGCTGGCCGGGCGGTCGACCGCCAAGTCCGTGCGGGTGGACTTCCGGCGGCCGGTGCCCACGGGTACGCCGGTACGGCTCGGCCCTCGCGCCGACGGCGGCGCCGAGCTGACCGGTGGCGAGGAGCTGCTGGCCGCCGCGACTCCCGCCGATCCCGCCGTCGAGGTCCCCGAGCCCCCGTCCTGGGCCCAGGCCTCGGCAGCCGCCGACGCCTACCGCGCGGCCCCGCCGGACGGGCTGGTGGACTGCTTCGGCTGCGGGCTGAACCGCACCCCGGCGACCGGTCTGCGCCTGCACTGCGGCCGGGTGGCGGGCCGTGACCTGGTCGCCGCGGCCTGGACCCCGGCGCCGGAACTCGCGGGCGCGGACGGACTGCTGCCGCCCGAGCTGGTGTGGGGCGCGCTGGACTGCCCGGGCAATGCGGCGGGCCGCATCCTCGACGACCGCCGGGCCGGCGCCGTCACCGCCTCGCTGACCGCGCGGCTGCTGCGGCCGGTCCCGGTGGGCGAGGGGCTCGTCTCGTACTCCTGGCTGCTCGGCTCCGAAGGCCGCAAGTACCGCGCGGGCACGGCCCTGACCACGGCCTCCGGCGACCTCTGCGCGCTGGCCGAGGCGCTCTGGGTCCAGCCCCGGGCCTGAGGAGCTCCCGGGGGCGCGGCCCTTACGAGTACGCGGGCGGCGGCGGTCCGAAGCCGCCGGCCCCGGCCTGCTCGCCGGACCCGCCCCCGCCGCCCGGGCCCTGGGCGGCCGGCCCCTGGGCGCCCTGCGCGGTTTCCGGCTCGTCCTCCCCGGCCAGCTCGCGGGCCATCAGGGTGGCCCCGGCCACCGCGCCCGGCATCAGGAACACCGCCACCAGCGGTACCAGGAACGCCAGCACCAGCGGCACGCCGAACCCGAGCGCCATCATCCGCCGCGCCCGCAGCATGCCGAGCCGCTCGCGCAGTTCCACGCGGCGCCGCTGCAGCGCGACGGCGGTGAGCTCCTCGGTGAGGAAGTAGCCGGAGACGCAGAAGCCGATCACCGGGACCACGGTCTGCCCGATCACCGGGACGAAGCCGAGCGCGAAGAGCAGGATCCCGTAGCAGAGCACGCGGACGAGCACCCGCACGCTGTCCCGGGCGGAGATCCACAGCTCCCGTCCCAGGGAGAGCCCGGACTCGGGGACCTCGCCGCCCTCGCTGCGGTCGACCTGCTCCGAGAGCGACTCGTAGAAGGGCTGGCCGATGAGCAGGGTCACGGCGGTGAAGGTGATCACCGCGAGGAACAGCCCGAGGCAGAAGACCAGGGCGGTCAGGAACCCGCGGAACAGTCCGAGCCAGGGCGAGGACCAGTCGTCGGCGAACGGGGTGGCCCAGGCGGTCAGGTCGTCGGCGCCGTAGCCGAGCCCGATCAGCGCGCCGGCGTACAGCACCAGCGACACCAGCCCGGGCAGCAGCCCGAAGCCCAGCCACCGGCCGTGCCGGAACACCCAACGCTGTCCGGCCAGCAGATGGCCGAATCCCCCCGCAAGATCACGCATGGGCCCAGCTTAGAACGGCGGACGGCGAAGGCCGCACCCCGGTGCCGGGGTGCGGCCTTCGGCGTCAGGCGCGAGCGGCCGGATCAGACGGCGAGCTCGACCGTGATGTTGCCGCGGGTGGCCTTGGAGTACGGGCAGACCTCGTGGGCCTTCTCGATCAGGTCCTTGGCGGTGGCGGCGTCCACGTTCGGGATCACGGCGGAGATCTTGACGATGATGCCGAAGCCCTCGTCGTTCTTGCCGATGCCGACCTCGGCGGTGACCGTGGAGCCGGAGATGTCGGCGTTCTCGTTGCGGGCGACGACACCGAGCGCACCCTGGAAGCAGGCGCTGTAACCGGCGGCGAACAGCTGCTCCGGGTTGGTGCCGGCGCCGCTGCCGCCGAGCTCCTTCGGCGGGTTCACGACCACGTCGAGCTGGCCGTCGTTGGTGGCCACGCGGCCGTCACGGCCGTTCTCGGCGGTGGCGACGGCGGTGTAGACGACGTCGGACTGCTGGATGGACATGTGAAGGGATCCTCCTGGTAATCGCCGCGACTCGCGCCCACGGTCACGACGGTGTGCAGTGAGCCTAACGGGTGAAGGAAACGATCATCTTTCCGGTGTTGTCCCCGCGCAGCATGCCGAGGAAGGCCCCGGTGGCGTTCTCGACTCCCTCGACGACCGTTTCGTCGGCCACGAGCTGCCCGGAACGCAGCCATCCGGCCACGTCCTGGACGAACTGCTGCTGCAGTCCGGCGTGGTCGTTGACGAGGATGCCCTGCAGGCGCAGCCGCTTGCCGATGACCTGGATCAGGTTGCGGGGGCCGGGGGCGGGCTCGGTGTCGTTGTAGTGGGCGATCGCGCCGCACAGGGTGGCCCGGCCGCCCACCTTCATCGAGGAGATCGCGGCCTCCAGGTGGTCGCCGCCGACGTTGTCGAAGTAGACGTCGATGCCCTCGGGGGCGGCGTCCTTCAGCTGCTCGCCTACGGGGCCGTTCTTGTAGTTGAAGGCGGCGTTGAAGCCGTACTTCTCCGTGAGGAGCGTCACCTTCTCGTCCGAGCCGGCCGAGCCGATCACCCGGGAGGCGCCCTTGATCTTCGCGAACTGGCCGACGAGGCTGCCGACGGCGCCGGCCGCGCCGGAGACGAAGACGGAGTCGCCCTCCTTGAAGGAGGCGACCTCGAAGAGACCGGCGTAGGCGGTCAGGCCCGGCATCCCGAGGACGCCGAGGTAGGCGGAGAGCGGGGCGAGCGAGGCGTCGACCTTGGTGGCGTGCCGGGCGTCCACGTCGGCGTACTCGCGCCAGCCGAGGCCGTGCAGCACGTGGTCGCCGACCTCGAAGCCCTCGGCGGCGGAGGCCACGATCTCGCCGACGGCGCCGCCCTCCATGGGCTGGTCCAGCTGGAACGGCGGAATGTAGGACTTCACGTCGTTCATCCGGCCGCGCATGTAGGGGTCCACGGACATGTGCAGGTTGCGTACGAGGATCCGGCCGGGGGCGGGGGCGGTGACCGGCGCCTCGCGCAGGGCGAAGTCCTCGGCGACGGGCCAGCCCTGCGGGCGGCGGACGAGGTGCCATTCGCGGCTGACGGCGGGGATCTCGGACATGGGGGGCTCCCGGGTGCATCGAAGATTACTTCATAACGTGAAACAACCATGCTCCTGGATATTTCAGGTTGTCAAGTAAATGGGTACTCTGGTTCCCATGCCCAGTCGTCATGTGGATCCCTTGACCCTTGAGGTCGTCGAGCTCATCGGCGACGTCGTGGCCCGCTACCACCAGGAGTACGAGCACGCGGCGGCCAGCCACCAGCTCACGGGCGCCCAGGCCCGGGTGCTGAACCTGCTCTCGCTGGAACCGATGGCCATGCGCCGCATCGCCCAGAAGCTGAAGTGCGAGCCCTCCAACATCACCGGCATCGTGGACCGGCTGGAGACCCGCGGCCTGGTCGAGCGCAGGCCGGACCCGGTCGACCGCCGGGTCAAGCTGGCGGCCCCGACGCAGGAGGGCCTCCAGACGGCGGACCGCCTGCGCGAGTCGCTGGACTTCGCGCGGGAGCCGCTGGCCGGGCTCTCGACGCAGGAGCGCACCGCCTTGCGGGACCTGCTCCGGCGCATGCTGGGCTGAGCCGGGCGCGGGCCCGGCCCGGCAGCGCGATCAGCAGAAGAAGATGAACCAGCAGCCGGTCTTCGTCGGCGTCGGGCTCGGCGCCGGATTCGGCGGCGGCGGCTTCGCCGTCCCCGAGCCGGTGGGCGCGGGCTGCCCCGACTGACCCGGCTTTACGGACGGCCCCGCCCCGGAGGCACTGGCCGACGGCACCGCCTTCCCCGAAGCGGAGGGCGACACCCCCGGCCCCGGCTGCGCCGTCGCGGCGGCGGACGCCCCGGCTCCGGCGGACTGCGTGGCCCCCGCGGTGGCCTTCGCGCCCCCCGCGGACTTCACCGGCTTCAGCGCCGACGGCGCGGCCGGAGCCCCCGTGCGACTGCTGGGCAGCGGCGCCGGGTCCTGCGGTCCGTTCCCGTCGGTCAGCACCACCTTCGCCGCCCGGTCGGTGCGCTCGCCCTCGGTCACGATCCGGGCCAGCACCACCGAGCCGCCGACCGCGAGCGCCAGTCCGGCCCCGATCAGCACGGCGGTCCGCCGACGCCGGCGGTGCGTGGCGCGGCGCCGCGAACCGGCCCGGCCCTGGTGCCTCCCTGACAGCACGACGAGCGAGTCCGCGAAGGGGTCCTCGAACCCCCCGCGGGCCGGGCCCGCTGCGGTCGGGGGCGGGTAACCGGACGCGTCGGGCACGCCCGGCACGCTCGCGGCAACGGGTGCGGCGGGCGGCAGGTACTCGGCCGGGGTCCCGCATCCGGCGCACGCCAGTGCGCCGTTGAGGTGCCTTCGGCAGGCGTGGCAGTAGTCCATGGCGTGCTGCACGCTACGCGGTCCCCCGCAACATCCGTATCGCGGGTTCGTAAAGGTCCTGTGTGGAATCGTGGGCCCCATGACCCCACCCGCGCCCCCCGGCGCGTTCGGACGGGCCTCCTTCCAACTGGTCCTCCTGCGCAGGATGGCGGACTTCCAGCCGGAGCTCGCCGACGAGGCCCGGCGGCGGCTCGGGGCCTCCCTGGCGGAGCAGCGGGAGGCGAACAAGCGCTGGCAGGCGATGGTCCGCTCGCCGCGTTCGCGCGGGGCGCTGGCCCGCTACCGCTCGGTGCTCGGGCCGCCGGAGTCGGCCTGCGCCCGCACGATCGGCGACCTGGAGTGCGAGGCCCTGCTGTGGCCGCTGCCGCTCTGGCCGGACCTGCGCTTCGAGGTGCTGGCCGCGCCGGACGGGGCGGTGTGGAACGAGTGGCTCGTACGGGCGCCGGGTGCGCAGGGACCCGTACTGCGGTCACCGCAGGACCTGACGCCCTGGTCGGCCACGGTGGACGAGGTCGCCGCGGCCTTCGCCCCGGTGCGCCCGAT
Source organism: Streptomyces sp. NPDC006326 (assembly GCF_040612915.1). Lineage (NCBI taxonomy): Bacteria > Bacillati > Actinomycetota > Actinomycetes > Kitasatosporales > Streptomycetaceae > Streptomyces > Streptomyces sp. NPDC006326. The sequence goes on from NZ_JBEXRC010000028.1 coordinate 47,747, forward strand.
GGAGGGGACGGCGCCGACGCGGTGGCGGCTGGCGTTCACCGCGCAGGGGCGGCCGTACGTGGCGGAGTTCACGTACGGCCTCATCCAGCGGGTCTCGGCGGGTGACGGCCCGTAGGGCCGCGGGCTCCCTAGGAGGCGAGGAAGGCCCGGACGCCGGCGGAGGTGGCGTCGTCCCCCAGCAGGTCGTTGTGGTTCAGGCAGCCGACGGGGGTGTTGGCCGCGCCGGCCAGCGGGACGCTGGCATCCGGATTGACGACCTCGTCGCAGTTCGACCAGAACGTCGCGTACTTCACCGTCCCGGGGGTCTCGTCCCCGGCGTTCAGGTGGCTCACCACGTAGGAGCCGGGGGTCATGTCCCGGCACGCCTGGTCCCACAGGGCGCAGGCCCATGCCGTGGAGGTGCCGTGGTTGGGGCCGGCCAGCGAGACCCAGTGGGCCACGGTCGCGGTCCCGCCGCCGAACTTCACGTACCAGCGGCCGACGAGGGAGCCGAAGGAGTGCCCGACGAGGTCGACCCGGTCGGCGCCGGTCTGCCGGCGGACCTGGTCGACGTAGGCGCCGAGCTGCCCGGCCAGGACCTCGTTGACCGACTGGTGGGTGTCGTATCCCCAGGAGAAGAGTTCCGAGTCGGCGTAGCCGGCGGCGCGCAGGTCCTCGCGCAGGGATCCCCAGACCCCGGGGTCGGCGTTGTAGCCGTGGACGAGGACGACCGGGCGGCGCGCGGACGACGCCTGTCCCGAGGCGGACGACGCCTGGCCCGGGGCGGGCGGTGACTGTCCGGCGGCCCGGGCCGGGAGGGGGGCGAGAAGGGCCAGGCAGAGCGTCAGGAGGGCCAGGAGTCTCTGGCGGGGCGTCAGCATCGGGTCCCCTTTACCTTGTTACGCGTGAGTAGCGCGGGCGGTGCGCGCATGGTGGTGCCTGTCGGTACAGAAATCCACCCCCGTGCAGCACCGCTCGCCTCGCGCGGCCCACCCGCCCGGAGCAGCCCAGCAGGCGGTGTGACCCATTCGCCCGAGAAGATATGAAATGCAACCCGGCATCCCGCCGGTCTTCTTGCGTCAGCGCTCTCGGGAGGATCTGCCGTGACCGTCAGTCTTGAGCAGTTGCGCCGCTGCCACGTCGCCGTCGACCTGGGAGCCGCCAGGACCCGCGTGTTCGTGAAGGGCGCCGGACTGGTCGTCGACGAGCCCAGCGTGGCCGCCGTGAACACCCGGACCGGTGCACTCATCGCCGTCGGCACCTTCGCCGAGCGGATGACGGGCCGCACACCGGACTACATCCGGGTCGTCCGCCCCGTCTCCGGCGGCACCGTCGTGGACATCGAGATGGCCCAGCGGATGCTGCGCCACCTGCTCGGCGAGAAGCTGCGCCGCGCCCTGCGCCGCAAGCCCCGGCTGCGGGCCGCCGCCTGCACCCCGCACGACGCCGACCCGCTCGCCCAGCGGGCCGCCGTGGAGACGCTGGTCGGACTCGGCGCCCGCCGCGTCGAGCTGGTCGACACCCTGATCGCGGCGGCCGTCGGCTGCGGCCTGCCCGTGGAGCAGCCGACCGCGACGATGATCATGGTGTGCGGAGCCGCCGCCACCCAGGTCGCCGTCCTCTCCCTCGGCTCCATCGTCACCGCCGAGCGGATCCCCGTCGGAGGCGAGGCCATCGACCACGCCGTCGTCCAGCACCTGCGCCACGCCCACGAACTGATGCTGCCCAGCCAGGCCGTGCGCCCGCTCCAGCTGGCCCTGCACGGCAACGGCATCACCGCCGAAGGCCCCGCCTCCACCCTCATCCACGGCCGCGACGTGGCCACCGGCCTGGCCCGCTCGGTCCACGTGGACACCGCCGCCGTACGGGACGCCATCCACACGCCGCTGACCGCCGTCCTCGACGGCATCGGCAAGGTGCTGCGGGACTGCCCGCCCGACCTGGTCGCCGACCTGACGGACCGGGGCATCATGATGGTGGGGGGCAGCGCCCTGCTGCCCGGTCTGGACCAGATGCTGCGCGATGCCACCGGCATGCCCGTCGCCATCGCGGAACGGCCGGACGTGTGCGCCGTGCTCGGTCTCGGCGCGATGCTCGAAGGGAAGATCGCCCCGATGGTCCTCAACCCGCTGGCCGAATGACCCCGGCCCCCGCGGGCCGGGACCCCGACGCGCGGGCCAGTCTGCCCCTCCTCCTGGATGCCGTCCTCGGCGTCGGCTCCGAACCGGAGCTGCAGGCCACCCTCCAGCACATCGTGGACTCGGCGACCGAGCTGTGCGCGGCCCGGTACGGAGCGCTCGGGGTCGTCGACCCCGAGCGCGTCCGGCTGACCGGGCTCTACACCGCGGGCATGACCGAGGCCGAACGCGCCGCGCTCCCGGAGCTGCCCGACGGGCGGACCGGCCTGCCGGGTGCCCTCATCAGCGATCCGCGGCCGCTGATGCCGCAGGACCTGTCGAAGGATTCCCGCGCGGCGGGACTGCCGCCCGGCCACCCCCTGATGCGCAGCTACCTCGGGGTGCCGATCCGGGTGCACACCGAGGTGTTCGGCCATCTCCACCTCGCCGGGAAGGAGGGCGGCGGGCCCTTCACCGACCAGGACCTGGCCCTGCTGCGCGTCCTCGCCTCGCAGGCGGGCACGGCGATCGGCAACGCCCGGCTGTACGAGACCGCGCGCCGCCGGGAACGCTGGATCGAGGGCGCCGCCGCGGTCACCACCACCCTGCTGGCCGGACGTCCGGCGGCGGACGCGCTGATGTGCGTGGCCGAACGGGCCCGGCTGCTCGCGGACGCGGCGGCCGGCGTGGTGCTCCAGCCGACCCCGGAGGGCGGCATGGAAATCGTGGCCGCCTCCACGCACGGGGACCCGGGAGACCTGGTGGGCACCACGATCGCCCCCGGCTCGGCGGTCCTCGGACAACTCCTCGGCGGTGAGCCGGTCTTCATAGAGGACTCCGCGACGGACCCGCGGATGACCACCCCCGTGCGGGAACGTTTCGGCCCGAGCATGATGCTGCCCCTCCAGAGCGGCGGCCGGCTGATCGGCACCCTCGCCCTTCCGCGCCCGCGCGGCGGACGCCCGTACGACGCGGTGGACCGGCTGCTCGCCTCGCAGTTCGCCTCCCAGGCCGCACTGGCCCTCGTCCTCGCGGACGCACAGCACGACCGGGAACAGCTCGCCGTCTACGAGGACCGCGACCGGATCGCCCGGGACCTGCACGACCTGGTGGTGCAGCGGCTGTTCGCGACGGAGATGATGCTGGAGAGCACGAAGAAGCGGGCGGCCGCCGCGCCGGCCGGGGACACGGTGGGCGAGGACACGGTGGGCGAGGACCTCGCCCGGGCCGTGGACGAACTCGACTCCACCATCCAGGAGGTCCGCACCGCCATCTTCGCCCTCCAACAGCCGCCGTCCGACGCCCCGACGACCTTCCGCGGCCGCGTCCTGCGGGAGACCGGCGGTGCGGCGGTCCTGCTGGGGTTCCAGCCGTCGGTGCAGTTCACGGGCGCGGTGGACACCCTGCTCCCGGAGCCGGTGGCGGGCGACCTCCTCGCCGCCCTGCGCGCCGCCCTGGCCGCCGCCCACCGGCGCAGCGAGGTCACCTCCATCGAGGTGGCGGTGGACGCGACCCCGGCCCGGGTCCGCCTGACGGTGACGGACGACGGCCGCACGACGTCGGGCACCCGCGGTACGACGAGGACGTGGGAGTCGGCGCTGTAGGGGTCCGTCTTCGCGGCCGGCCTCCGGGTCCGGCCTCCAGGTCCGGCCGCCGGCCGGCCCCGGGCTCTGGCCGCGCGCTCCGGGGCTAGCTCTGGCCGTGCCGGGTGGCGGCCCTCAGGGCGATCCGGGTGCTGGACTGGGCCACCCCGGCCTCCCGCTTGAGCCGGCGCAGCAGCGCATCGAGGGCGGCGGGGTCGGCGGCCCTGGCCCGGACCAGGTAGTCGTACTCCCCGGTCACGTGCACCACCTCGGTGATTCCCGGAAGCCCGGCGACCCGCTGCTCGAACTCCTCGTTGGTGGTGTCCTGGCGGAGGGTGAGGTCGATGAAGACCACGAGTCCCCCGCGGGTGTCGGCGGCGGGATCGACGATGACGGTGAAGGCGCGGATCACCCCGTCCCGCCGCATCCGCCGGACCCGCTCGGCGGTGGCGTTGGCACTGAGCCCGACCCGGACCCCCAGGTCCCGGAACGAGATCCGCGCATCCTGCTGGAGGATGCCGAGGATTTCCCTGTCGAGGCGGTCCATACCGCGATTCTCGCAGCCGGGGCCGATAATCGCCGCCCCCTCGGCGGCCCCGTACCGCACGCTCCCGGGCATGAGCGAACTTCTCTCCCCCGGCCTGTCCGGTGCGGTGGCAGGCCTGGGCGTGGCGATGCCGATGGGTGCGATGAGCGTGCTGCTGCTCCAGGAGGCGATGCGGCACCGCCGCACGGCGGTCGCCGCGGCGGCCGGCGTCGCCGCCGTCGACCTCGGCTACGCCGTCCTGGCGACGGCCCTGGGCCCCTGGGTCGCGGCGCACGTCGCCCCGGTCGAGGCCTGGATCCGCCTGACGGCGGCGGCCGTCCTCCTCACCCTGGCGGCCCGCGGCCTGTCCTCCGCCGCCCCAGCGCGCCGAAGCCGCGAGCCGTCACTCCCCCAGCCGCCCGCCGCACAGAGCCGGGGCCCGGGCCCCGGCCCCGGGCCCCAGCCACCGCCGCCCGGGCGGAGCACCCCGGATCCCGGGCAGGGTTCCCTCCCCGCGGCTCCGGCCACGGCGGCGCCGGAGGCGCGGGGGCCGAGGGGAAGCTCCGGGTCCGGGGAGGGGTGGGGTGGAGGAAGGCCGCCCGCAGGGCCCGCCTCCACCGCACCCGCCCCGACGCCGCCACCGGCACCGGCACCGGCAGCGGCCGCGGCAGCGGCCGCGCGGCCCGGCAAGGCCTTCGCCACCTATGTGGCGCTCACCGCCGTGAACCCCACCACCGCCCTCTACTTCGCCGCCCTCACCACCGCCCAGGCCGCCACCCTCCGCGCCCCCTCAGCCGCCACCGCCTTCGTCGCGGGCGTCGGCGTCGCCTCGCTCCTGTGGCAGCAGGTCCTCGTCGCCCTGGGCGCCTTGGCCGGCCGCCGGGTCCCGGCCACCGCACGCGCCTGGACCTTCCGCCTCGGATACGGCCTGGTCATCGCCTACGCCGTGAAGATCGCCTTCCCCCTGCCCTGGCAGTAGCGGCCCCGGCCGTGGCGGGGAGGCGTCTGCGGACGGGGGCCGGATCCCCCCGGGTCCGGCCGTCGTCCACCGGGCTACCCCTAGGGTGGCCTCGTGACGACCCGCCTCTCGGCCCGCGCGGCCATCGCCTCCGTGACCGACCCCGGCAGCTTCACCGAACTCGCCGTCCCCCGGAGGGACTCCGGTACCGACGGCCCCGACGGTCCCCTCGCCTGGTCCGGTTACGACGGCGCCCGCGCCCGCGCCGCCGAGCGGACCGGCGAAGGGGAGTCCGTCGTCGTCGGCACCGCCCTCTTCGGCGGGCGGCACGCCGTGGTGATCTCCTTCGAGTTCGGCTTCCTCGGCGGATCCCTCGGCGAGCGCACCGGGGACCGGCTCGAAGCCGCGTACGGCCACGCCCGCGCGCACCGCCTGCCCCTGGTGTCACTGATCGCCACCGGCGGCTCCCGCATGCAGGAGGGCATGCTCGCGCTGACCCAGCTCCAGCGCGTCGCCCGCCAGTCCGTGCTGAACCGGGCCGCCGGACTCCCGCAGATCGCCGTGCTCCGCGATCCCACCACCGGCGGCGGCTGGGCCACCCTCGGCGCCGGCGCGGACGTGGTGCTCGCGCTGCCCGGGGCCCAGGTCGGCTTCGCCGGGTCCCGGGTCCGGCCCGCCGGCGCGGACCCGGCGGCCTACACCGCCGAGGGGCAGTACACCGCCGGACACGTGGACGCCGTGGTGCCCGCGGCCGAGCTGCCCGCCACCCTGGCCGACTGGCTCGGCGTCCTGGCCGCGCCCCGCTCCGCCGAACCGGTCGAGCCGCCGGCCGCGCTGGCCGACGCCGCTCCCCCGGCCAGCGGCTGGGACGCCGTACGGCAGGCCCGCCATCCGGACCGCCCGCGCGCCGCGGCCTACCTGGACGCGTACTTCACACTGCGCCTGCCGCTCTCCGGCGACCGGGCGGGCGGTACGGACGCCGGCATGCTGTGCGGGTTCGGGCTGCGGGAGGGCCGGGCCGTGGCGTACGCGGCCCAGTGCGGCACCGCGACCCGCCCGGCGGGATACCGTACGGCCGCCCGCGTCATCCGCCTCGCGGACCGGCTCGGGATCCCGGTGCTCACCCTGGTGGACACCCCCGGCGCGGCCAACGACGCGGCGGCGGAACACGCGGGCGCGGGCGCGGCCATCGCCGACACCTTCACGGCGGTCGCGGCGGCCTCCGTCCCCGTGACCACCCTGCTCATCGGCGAGGGCGGCTCGGGCGGAGCCCTGGCGCTGGCCGCTCCGGGGAACACCTGGGTCACCCCGGACAGCTACTTCTCGGTCATCGCCCCCGAGCTGGCCGCGGCGATCCTGAAGCGCCCCCCGACCGAAGCCCCGGCGACGGCGGACCAGCTCCGCATCCGCCCCCAGGACCTGGTGGCGCTGGGCGTGGCCCGGGGCATCGTCCGGCCCGGCGGCGCTCCCGGCCGGCGCTGAAACCTCGCGCCGCGCCGCGGAGGTCCCCGCCGACGCGCCCTTCACCGTGCTCGTAGGGAAGCTGCGGTTCAGCGCCCGCTGCCGGAGGACGGAGGGGAGGCGGCGCCGTACCTCAGGCCTGCGGCGACCTCGCGTCGTACCGGGCGAAGCCGCGCCAGCGCGCGGCCAGCAGGGCCAGCACCAGGACGCACCCGAGCCCGCCGCCCGTGATCGCCACGGCGGGGGAGGTCAGATCGGCGGCGGTCCCGGCGAGGAAGTCGCCGAGCCTCGGCCCGCCCGCCACGACCACGATAAAGACGCCCTGGAGGCGGCCGCGCATCTCGTCCGGGGTGGCGGCCTGCATCATCGTCGAGCGGAACACCATGGAGATGGTGTCGGCGCACCCGGCCGCGGCCAGGAAGAACAGCCCGAGCCACAGGTTCCGGGTGAGCCCGAACACCGCGATGGCCAGCCCCCAGCCGGCCACGGAGAGCAGGATCGCCAGCCCGTGCCGGCGGATCCGGCCCTGCCAGCCGGAGAACAGCCCGCCCAGCAGCGCCCCCACGGCGGGCGCGGCCACGAGCAGGCCGACGGTCTTGGCGTCGCCGCCGTACCAGAGCACGGCGATCGCCGGGAACAGCGCCTTCGGCTGCGCCAGCACCATGGCGGCCAGGTCGGAGAAGAAGGTCATCCGGATGTTGGGCCGGGTCCCGAGGAAGCGCAGCCCGTCCAGCACCGAGGCCCGGCCCCGCTTGCCGTCCGCCCGGTCGGGCAGCATGGCCGGCAGCCGCCACATGGCGTAGAGGGCGGCGCAGAAGGTGACGGCGTCGATCAGATAGGCGGACTGGTAGCCCCACCAGCCGACGGCGAGCCCGCCGAACACCGGGCCGATCATCGTCCCGGAGGTCATGGTGACCGAGTTCAGCGCGTTGGCGGCGGGCAGCTGTTCGGCGGGCAGCAGCCGGGGGATCATCGCCGACCGGGCGGGCCCGTTGAGCGCGCCGCAGACGGCCTGGAGCGCGACGACCGCGTACAGCAGCCAGACCCGGTGGAAGTCGAGCACGGCGGCGCCGGCCAGCGTGACCGACAGGGCGGTCAGGCCGAGGGAGCTGTAGAGGCCGAGCTTGCGCCGGTCCACGGTGTCGGCGATGGCTCCGCCGTAGAGCCCGAAGGCGACGAGCGGGACGAGCGAGAAGAGGCCGACCAGCCCGACGGAGAAGCTGGAGCCGGTGATGTCGTAGACCTGGAGCGAGATCGCGAGGGCGGTCATCGCCTGGCCCATCCAGGAGATGGTGCCGCCGATCCACAGCCGCCGGTAGTCGGGAGAGGTGCGCAGCGGGGTCAGGTCCGCGAATATGCGCCGCGGGGGCCGGGTGGGGGTGCTCGTACCAGTCACAGCGGATGATAACCGGCGGCCCGGCGGTCTCCCGGGGACCGCTCACCGTGTTCACGCACCCGCAACAGTCGTCCCACCGGGTTCCGGACGCCCCGGCGCGGGCTGCACGGTGCGGTAACTCGCCATAGTCACAAGACATTTGACCGAATCGGCGTGCGCTGCTCCCCCGTTGCTCGGCTCATGATGAAAAGACTCGTATGTCCAGGGAGGCGTAGTGATCGAACCTGGCAACAGCACCACGAGCACCGGCAACGCGGACAACGGCGTCCCCGCTGCGCTGACCGTCGGCGTCGAGGAGGAGTACCTCCTCGTCGACGCCCGTACCTTCCGGGTGGTCCCCGCCGCCCCGCTCGTCCTCGACACCGCCGCGGGCCTGCCGCACGAGGTGCACCCCGAGGGCACCCGCTACCAGGTGGAGATCTCCACCCCGGTCGCCGATTCGGCGACGATGCTGCGCGCGGAGCTCGCGACGCTGCGGCGCACCCTCGCCCGGGCGGCCCGGGCCCACGGCTGCCGGCTGCTGGCCGCGCCCTCGCCGGTCGTGGCGGTGGAGCAGCCGCTGCACCTGACCGACGACGAGCCGCGCCAGCGGGAGCAGCACCGCCGCTTCGGCGCGCTCACCGACACCCTGGTGAGCTGCGGCCGCCACATCCACATCGGCACCCTCGACGTGGACACGGCGGTGAGAGTGTCCAACCGGGTCAGGCCCTGGCTGCCCACGCTGATCGCGCTGGCGGCGAACTCGCCGTTCTGGGGCGGACGTGACACGGGCCACGCCAGCTGGCGGGCGATGGCCTGGGCGGGCTGGCCGTCGGCCGGCCTGCCCCCGCACTTCACGTCCACGGCCCACTTCCGGCGCTCCGTACAGACCCTGCTGGGCTCGGGGGCCGCCCTCGACACCAAGATGGTCTACTGGGACCTCCGCCCTTCCGGGCACTGGCCCACCCTCGAAATGCGGGCGCCCGACATGTCGGCGGACATCGACACGGCCGTCCTCCAGGCCGAACTGGTCCGGGCCCTGGTGGCCACCGTACTGCGCGACATCGCGGAGGACCGCCCGGAGCCAGCGCTGCGGGAGGACGTCCTGCGCCTGGCCCGCTGGCGGGCAGCCCACGACGGCCTGGAGGGCTTCGGCCTGGACCCGCACACGGGCGCGGAGCTCCCGGCGGCGGACCTGGCGGAGGCCCTGCTGGACCTGGTGGCCCCGGAACTCGCGGCGGCGGGCGAACTCGACCACGCGGCCAAGACCCTGGGCGGCCTCCTCCGCGACGGCTCGGGCGCCCACCGCCAACGCGCGGCCTTCGCCCGCCGCCAGGACCTGCTGGACGTACTGCGCCACATGGCGGACGAAACGGAGGACTTCTGACCCGCGGCCGCCCACGCGAGCGCGTCCGGCAGCCCGGCTGCGAGGAGTTGGCGCAGCACCGGAACGGGCGGCGGACACCACGGCGGCCGAAACGCGAAGGTGCCCCGCCCCGGAAAGCCCGGGCGGGGCACCATACGGCCGGCCGAAACGTTTCTTCCGACCAGTGCTGTGGTGGGGCGGGTGGGACTCGAACCCACGGCCGACGGATTATGAGTCCGCTGCTCTAACCGGCTGAGCTACCGCCCCTTCACGGCGTGGCGCGTACATGTGTGCGCGCCGTCTGCCGCAGCATAGCCGCTCATACGATCTCCTGCCTCGGATGCCTCGCATGATCGGCTTCGCCTGTTGAGGGAGACCGTTCTGAGGGCTGCCCGGTTCCACGACCAGGCAAAAAAGAAGAGGACCCGCACGGGTCCTCTTCTCTCACGCTCCCCCGGCTGGACTCGAACCAGCAACCCTCCGGTTAACAGCCGAATGCTCTGCCAATTGAGCTACAGGGGACTGCGCTCCCCCGACTGGACTCGAACCAGTAACCTGCCGGTTAACAGCCGGCTGCTCTGCCAATTGAGCTACAGGGGATTGCTGCGGTGCACCGAACAGCCCACCTCCGGCCTTGCCGGGGGGCGAGCGCCCGTTGCGAGTCATAGATTAGCGCAAGCAGGGGGGTGCTCCGCCAATCGGTATCTCCAGCAGGCCGGGCACCACACGACGAAGGGTGGCAGGCATGCGGTACAAGGTCACGTTCATGCTCGGAGTGGCCGTCGGGTACGTCGTCGGGACCAGGGCCGGGCGCGAGCGGTACGAGCAGATGAAGAAGTCCGCACGCGACCTCGCGCAGAACCCGGCCGTGCGCAATGCGGCCGAGACCGCCGGGCATACCGGGCGGGCCTTCGCGGGCAAGGCGTTCGCGGCGGTGGGCGACAAGGTCGGCGGCGTCGTACCGCCCTCGCTGGCCGGGCGGGTACGGGGCCTGCGCGACCGGGTCGGCGGCGGTGGCGGCGGCGCCGAGGACGAGTGGGGAACCAGCAACACCTGAGGCGTCGGAGGCGGAGGAGACGGGCCCGGGGTGCGGCAGAATTCTCCGTATGGGGATAGTCGCCGGGCTGGACAGCTCTTCCGCCTTCACTCGCATCGTCGTCTGCGACACCGACACCGGTGCCGTGCTGCGCCAGGGGTACGCGCCCCATCCGCAGCCCGCCACGGATCCCGAGAGCGTCCATCCCCACGAGACCGACCCCCAGGCCTGGCTGCTGTCCCTCGGCGAGGCCGCGGGCGGCGGCCTCCTGGAAGGGGTCCAGGCCATCGGCGTCTCCGCGCAGCAGCACGCGCTGCTCCCGCTCGATGCGCAGGGCGGGCTCGTCCGCCCCGCGCTCGTCGGCAACGACAAGCGGGGGCAGGTCGCCGCCGCCGACCTGATCGAGGCGCTCGGCGGCCGGCAGGCCTGGGCCGAGGCCGTCGGGTCCGTCCCCCAGGCCGCGCAGCCGATCGCGAAGCTCGCCTGGCTGGCCCGGACGGAACCGGAGGCGGCCCGGCGGGTGGCCGTGCTGATGTCCGCGCACGACTGGCTGGTCTGGCAGCTGCTCGGCCGTCCGGCCCGCCGGACCACCGACCGGGGCGGCGCCTCCGGTACGGGGTACTGGTCGCCGGCCACCGGCGCCTACCGCCCCGACCTGGTCGAGCTGGCCCTCGGCCACATGGCGCTGCTGCCCGAGGTCCTCGGGCCGGCCGAGGCCGCCGGGACCACTCCGGAGGGGCTGCTGATCTCCGCGGGCACCGGCGAAACCATGGCCGCCGCGCTCGGGCTCGGCCTCGGCCCCGGCGACGCGGTGGTCTCGCTGGGCGCCTCCGGCTCCGTGACGGCCGTCCACCACGAGGCGCTGTCGGAGCCGAACGGTCTGATCACCTCGCTCGCCGACGCCACCGGCATGCACCTGCCGGTGGTGAACGTCTCCAATGCCGTACGGGCCCTGCGCGGCACCGCCGATCTGCTGGGCACCGACCTCGAAGGGCTGTCGGAGCTCGCGCTGAAGTCGACGCCGGGCGCGCACGGCCTCGTACTCCTGCCGTACCTGGAGGGTGAGCGGACGCCGAACCTGCCGCACACCGCCGGGACCCTGTCCGGGCTGCGGCGGGACTCGATGAAGCCGGAGCACCTCGCGCGGGCCGCGTTCGAGGGGATGCTGTGCGGGCTGGCCGACGCGCTCGACGTGCTGCGCTCGCGCGGGGTCGAGATCCGGCGGGTGTTCCTGCTGGGCGCGGCGGCCGAGCTGCCGGCCGTACAGGCCGCGGCGCCGGGGCTGTTCGGGGCGCAGATCGTCGTACCGGCGCCGGCGGATTACGCGGCGCTCGGCGCGGCCCGCCAGGCGGCGTGGGCCCTCGGGGTGCAGCAGGGGACGCTGGCCCCGCACACCCCGCCGGTCTGGCCGGCGCCGGCGGCGCAGGCCTTCGAGCCCGGCGAGGAGTATCCGGCCTGGCAGGCGGTGCGCCAGCAGTACGTGGCGACGCGCGAGCAGATCCACCCGGGGGCGTTCCAGCAGGTCCCGCAGGTTCTCTAGGGTCCAGGCTGCGGTCCTGCGCGAGGCGGAGGCCGGTCTGGTCCTTTTGACCGGCCTTTGCGAAAACCGGTGGGGTTCGGCCGCGCGGTGGCCGAAGATGGAGTGACCCCTCGATCTTGCCGACCGGAGCCTACGCGTGCTCATACGACTTCTGCGGACCCACCTGAGTCCGTACCGGAAACCGATCGCCCTCCTGGTGCTGCTGCAACTGCTGCAGACCAGTGCGAGCCTCTACCTCCCGACGCTGAACGCGGACATCATCGACAGCGGTGTGGTCAACGGCGACACCGGCTACATCCTGCGCTTCGGCGCGCTGATGCTCGGCGTGTCCCTCGTCCAGCTCACCTGCAACATCGGTGCGGTGTACTTCGGTGCCCGCACCGCGGCGGCCCTCGGCCGCGACATCCGGGCCGCCGTCTTCGACCGGGTGCAGAGCTTCTCCGCGCGGGAACTGGGTCAGTTCGGCGCGCCTTCGCTGATCACCCGTACGACGAACGACGTCCAGCAGATCCAGATGCTGGTGCTGATGACCTTCACGCTGATGGTCTCGGCCCCGATCATGTGCGTGGGCGGCATCGCCATGGCGCTCTCGCTCGACGTGAAGCTGTCGGGCGTGCTCCTGGCCGTGGTGCCCGTCCTCGGCCTCTCGGTCGGAACGATCGTCTTCAGGACGCGACCGCTGTTCCGGAAGATGCAGGAGCGCCTGGACGTCGTGAACCGGGTGCTGCGCGAGCAGATCACCGGCAACCGGGTGATCCGCGCCTTCGTCCGCGACGACTACGAGAAGGACCGCTTCCGGGACGCCAACACGGCCCTGACCGACGTCTCGCTCGCCTCCGGCAGGCTGCTGGCCCTCATGTTCCCCACGGTGATCGTGGTCGTGAACATCTCCAGCGTGGCCGTGATCTGGTTCGGTGCGATGCGCATCGACAGCGGCGGCATGGAGATCGGTCAGCTGACGGCCTTCCTCGCCTACCTGATGCAGATCGTCATGTCCGTGATGATGGCCACCTTCATGTTCATGATGGTGCCGCGCGCCGAGGTCTGCGCCGAGCGGGTCCAGGAGGTGCTGGACACCGAGTCCAGCGTGGTCCCGCCCGCCGAGCCGGTGCGCGAACTCGCCCGCCGCGGGCAGCTGGAGCTGCGCGGCGCCGACTTCCGCTACCCCGGCGCCGAGGTGCCGGTGCTGCGCGGGGTGGACCTGGTCGCCCGCCCGGGTGAGACCACCGCGGTCATCGGCTCGACCGGCAGCGGCAAGTCGACGCTGCTGGGCCTGGTGCCACGGCTGTTCGACGCGACCGGCGGCGAGGTGCTGGTCGACGGCGAGGACGTACGGCGCCTCGACCCGGAGCTGCTCGCCAGGACGGTCGGCATGGTCCCGCAGAAGCCGTACCTCTTCTCCGGGACCGTCGCCTCCAACCTGCGGTACGGGCGGCCCGAGGCCACCGACGAGGAGCTGTGGCGCGCGCTGGAGGTGGCGCAGGCCAAGGACTTCGTGTCCGAGCTGGAGGGCGGTCTCGACGCGCCCGTCACCCAGGGCGGGACCAATGTCTCCGGTGGTCAGCGCCAGCGTCTGGCGATCGCCCGCACGCTCGTGCAGCGTCCGGAGATCTACCTGTTCGACGACTCCTTCTCGGCTCTGGACTACGCGACGGACGCGGCGCTGCGCGCGGCGCTGGCCCGCGAGACCGAGGACGCCACCGTCGTCATCGTCGCCCAGCGGGTCTCCACGATCCGTGACGCCGACCGGATCATCGTCCTCGACGAGGGCCAGGTGGTGGGCGAGGGACGCCACCACGAGCTGATGGCCGACAACGAGACCTACCGGGAGATCGTGCTCTCCCAGCTGACGGAGGCGGAGGCCGCATGAGCGGGCCCGGAGGACGGATGATGATGGGGCCGGCTCAGCGGTCCCTGGACTTCAAGGGCTCGGGCAAGCGGCTGCTGCGGCAGATCGCCCACGACCGGGCCAAGCTGTGGGGCATGGTCGCCGCCGTCGTCGCCAGCGTCGCCTGCTCGGTGGTCGGCCCGAAGATCCTCGGCCGGGCCACCGACCTGGTGTTCGCGGGGATCGTCGGCCGGCAGCTGCCGGAGGGGATCACCAAGCAGCAGGCCCTGGACGGGATGCGCGCCCGGGGCCAGGGCGGCATGGCGGACATGCTGTCCGGCACCGAGTTCACCCCCGGCGAGGGCATCGACTTCGGCGCCGTCGGGACGGTGGCGGTCTGGGCGCTGGTGGTCTTCACCCTGGCCGGTCTGATGATGCTGGTGGCCACGCGGCTGTCGAACCACATCATGAACGGCACCGTGTACCGGATGCGCGAGGACCTCCAGGCCAAGCTGTCGCGGCTGCCGCTGTCGTACTTCGACCAGCAGAAGCGCGGCGAGGTGCTCAGCCGGGCCACGAACGACATCGACAACATCGGCCAGACGCTCCAGCAGACGATGGGGCAGCTGCTCAACTCGCTGCTGACGATCGTCGGTGTGCTGGCGATGATGTTCTGGATCTCCCCGCTGCTGGCGCTGGTGGCGCTGGTGACGATTCCGGTCTCGGCCGTGGTGGCCGGGAAGATCGGCAAGAAGTCGCAGCCGCAGTTCGTGGAGCAGTGGAAGTCCACGGGCGCGCTGAACGCCCATGTGGAGGAGATGTACTCCGGCCACAACCTGGTCAAGGTGTTCGGCCGGCAGAAGGAGTCGGCGGCCGTCTTCGCCGAGCAGAACGAGGCCCTGTACCGGGCCTCCTTCAAGGCGCAGCTGGTCAGCGGCATCATGCAGCCGGTGATGTTCTTCATCTCGAACATCAACTACGTGCTGGTCGCGGTCGTCGGTGGTCTGCGGGTGGCCTCGGGCAGCCTGTCGATCGGTGACGTGCAGGCCTTCATCCAGTACTCGCGCCAGTTCTCGATGCCGCTGACCCAGGTCGCCTCGATGGCGAACCTGGTGCAGTCGGGGGTCGCCTCGGCCGAGCGGGTGTACGAGCTGCTGGACGCGCAGGAGCAGGACCCGGACGTCGAGGTTCCGGAGCGTCCGCAGAAGGTGCGCGGCCAGGTCACGCTGGAGGAGGTGGCCTTCCGCTACGAGCCGGACAAGCCGCTGATCGAGAACCTGTCGCTGAGCGTCGAGCCCGGCCAGACGGTCGCGATCGTCGGCCCCACGGGCGCGGGCAAGACCACGCTCGTGAACCTGCTCATGCGGTTCTACGAGGTCACGGGCGGCCGGATCGCCCTGGACGGGGTGGACATCGCGAAGATGACCCGCGAGGAGCTGCGCGGGGACATCGGGATGGTGCTCCAGGACACCTGGCTGTTCGGGGGCACGATCGCGGAGAACATCGCGTACGGCGCCTCGCGCGAGGTGACGCGGGCCGAGATCGAGGAGGCGGCGCGGGCCGCGCACGCCGACCGCTTCATCCGCACCCTGCCGGACGGCTACGACACGGTGCTGGACGACGAGGGCGCCGGTGTCAGCGCCGGTGAGAAGCAGCTGATCACCATCGCCCGGGCGTTCCTGTCGGACCCGGTGATCCTGGTGCTGGACGAGGCGACGAGCTCGGTGGACACCCGTACCGAGGTGCTGATCCAGAAGGCGATGGCGCGCCTCGCGGACGGCCGTACGTCCTTCGTGATCGCGCACCGGCTGTCCACGATCCGCGATGCGGACGTGATCCTGGTGATGGAGAACGGCTCGATCGTGGAGCAGGGATCGCACGAGGAACTGCTGGAGTCCGAGGGGGCGTACGCGCGCCTGTACGCGGCGCAGTTCGCGCAGGCGGTCGCCGAGGTCGACTGAGGCCGGCCTGCCGGCCGGCGGACGCCGGTCGGCAGGGAGGGGGTGCCCGGGATGCCGGGCGCCCCCTTTCCTCTTTCGTGCACTCGTCCTCGTGTCCTCGTTTTCTTGTCGGTCGTCTGCGTGCCGGTCGTCTGCGTGCCGGTCGTCCTCTGCGGTGGTCAGTCGAGGTAGCCGCGGAGCTGGTCGGCGAAGGCGTGGTCGCGCAGTTTGCCGAGGGTCTTGGACTCGATCTGGCGGATCCGCTCGCGCGTCACGCCGAAGATCCGGCCGATCTCCTCCAGGGTGCGGGGCCGTCCGTCGACGAGGCCGTAGCGCAGCTGGACGACCTTGCGCTCGCGCTCGCCGAGGGTGGAGAGCACGGCTTCGAGGTGCTCGCGCAGCAGGAAGAACGCGGCGGACTCCACGGGGGAGGCGGCGTCCCCGTCCTCGATCAGGTCGCCGAGCGCGACGTCGTCCTCCTCGCCGACCGGCGCGTGCAGCGAGACCGGCTCCTGGGCGAGGCGCAGCACCTCCGTGACCCGCTCCGGGGTCAACTCCAGGTGGACGGCGACCTCTTCGGCGGTGGGCTCGTACCCGCGCTCCTGGAGCATGCGGCGCTGGACGCGCACCACGCGGTTGATCAGCTCCACGACATGGACGGGCACGCGGATGGTCCGGGCCTGGTCGGCGAGGGCCCGGGACATGGCCTGCCGGATCCACCAGGTGGCGTACGTGGAGAACTTGTACCCGCGGGCGTAGTCGAACTTCTCAACGGCCCGGATGAGGCCCAGGTTCCCCTCCTGGACGAGGTCGAGCATCGTCAGGCCGCGGCCCACGTAGCGTTTCGCGACGGAGACGACGAGGCGGAGGTTCGACTCGATGAGGCGGCGTTTGGCCATCCGGCCCATGACGACCAGCTTGTCCAGGTCGAGGGCGAGCGCCAGGTCCAGGTCGGGGGTGTTGCCGAGCTTTTCCTCGGCGAACAGTCCGGCTTCCACGCGGCGGGCGAGCTCGACCTCCTCGGCGGCGGTGAGCAGCGGAATCCTGCCTATCTCGCGCAGGTACTGCCGGAACAGGTCGGCGGAGGGTCCCGCTGTGCCGCTGTCGCCGCGCCGGGGCTGCTCCGGCACCTGCTCGATCAGCTCCAGTACCTCGGGCTCGTCGTCCACGCTCTCGACCTCGGGCTCTTCGCCTGCTGTGGCCTCGGTGTCGTGGACGGGCGGGCTCACGTTGACGGTCAGGATCTGGGTCTGCACGGGGGCGACCTCCAGGGCTCCGAGGACGGGGGCACCGCACCTCAGTGTGGGGTACGACACATCGCCGCCACGAGGGGCGTGCGAGCACTTTCTGAGCCCGCTGCGTGACCGGATGGTTACCCGCCGCCGGAAACCCCGATGCGGATCGGACGCATGTCCGACAAGACCGGCGGCACTTCCCCCGCACGAACCGCACGTGACCGCGGCGGTCAGGCCGGTTCGACGCGGACCGCGCAGACCTTGAACTCCGGCATGCGGGAGGTGGGGTCGAGGGCCGGGTTGGTCAGGGTGTTGGCACGTCCCTCCCCCGGCCAGTGGAACGGCATGAAGACCGTGTCCGCGCGGATGGTGTCCGTGATGCGGGCCGGGGCCACCGCGCGGCCGCGCCGGGAGGTGACCGCGAGCGGGGTGCCGTCGGTGGCGCCGATGCGGGCGGCGAGGCGGGGGTGCAGTTCCACGAAGGGGCCGGGGGCGGCCGCGTTGAGCTCGTCCACGCGGCGGGTCTGGGCGCCCGACTGGTACTGGGAGACCACGCGGCCGGTGGTGAGCAGGACGGGGTACTCGGCGTCCGGGACCTCGGCCGCGTCGCGGTGCGAGACGGGGACGAACCGGGCCCGGCCGTCGTCGGTGGCGAAGGCGTCCAGGAAGAGGCGCGGCTGCCCCGGGGAGCCCTCGGGGCAGGGCCAGTAGACGCCCTGCTCGGCCTCGATGCGGGCGTAGGAGATGCCCGAGTAGTCGGCCGGGCCGCCGGCCGAGGCGCGGCGCAGCTCCGTGAAGACCTCCTCGGGGTCGGTGGGGAAGCCCTTCTCGATGCCGAGGCGGGCCGCCAGGCCGTGCAGCACCTCCAGGTCGGTGCGGACGCCGGGCGGCGGGGTCAGGGCCCGGCGGCGCAGCAGGACCCTGCCTTCCAGGTTGGTGGTGGTGCCGGTCTCCTCGGCCCACTGGGTGACCGGCAGGACCACGTCCGCGAGGGCTGCCGTCTCGGAGAGCACCACGTCGGCGACGGCCAGGAAGTCCAGGGAGCGGATGCGGCCTTCGACGTGGGCGGCGCGCGGGGCGGAGACCACCGGGTTGGAGCCCATCAGGAGCAGGGCCTTCACGTCCGTGCCGAGGGCGTCGAGGAGTTCGTAGGCGCTGCGGCCCGGGCCGGGCAGGGTGGCGGGGTCGACTCCCCAGACACCGGCGACGTGCGCCCGCGCCGCGGGATCGGTCAGCTTGCGGTAGCCGGGGAGCTGGTCCGCTTTCTGGCCGTGCTCGCGGCCGCCCTGGCCGTTGCCCTGGCCGGTGAGGCAGCCGTAGCCGGAGAGCGGGCGGCCCGCACGGCCGGTGGCGAGGCACAGGTTGATCCATGCGCCGACGGTGTCGGTGCCCTTGGACTGCTGCTCGGGTCCGCGGGCGGTGAGGACCATCGCGGAGGAGGGCGCGCAGAACAGCTCGACCGCCTCGCGCAGGCGCGGGACCGGGATGCCGGTGATCCGTTCCACCAGCTCCGGCCAGTGCGCCATGGCCGCCGCCCGGGCCTCCTCCCAGCCGGTGGTGCGCTCGGCGATGAACTCCTCGTCGGTGCGGCCCTGGGCGACGACGAGGTGCAGCAGGCCCAGGGCCAGGGCGAGGTCCGTTCCCGGGCGGGGGGCCAGGTGCAGGTCCGCCTGCTCGGCGGTGCGGGTGCGGCGCGGGTCGACGACGATCAGCGTGCCGCCGTTCGCCTTGAGCTCGGTGAGGAAGCGCAGGGCGGGCGGCATGGTCTCGGCCAGGTTCGAGCCGACGAGGATGACGCAGCCGGTGCGCGGGATGTCCTCCAGCGGGAAGGGCAGTCCGCGGTCCAGTCCGAAGGCCCGCTGGTGGGCGGCGGCGGCGGAGGACATGCAGAAGCGGCCGTTGTAGTCGATCTGCGAGGTGCGCAGGGCGACCCGCGCGAACTTGCCGAGCGCGTACGCCTTCTCGTTCGTGAGACCGCCGCCGCCGAACACCCCGACGGCGTCCCGCCCGTGGGCACGCCCGGTGCGGGCGAGCCCTTCGGCGACGGCGTCGAGGGCCTCCTCCCAGGTGGCCGGGGCGAGCTCTCCGGTGCGGGTGCGCACCAGCGGCTCGGTCAGGCGTACCCGGGAGGACAGCACGGCGGGGGCGGTACGGCCCTTGCCACACAGCGCGCCCCGGTTCACCGGGAAGTCCCGCCGCTCCTCCACCACCACGCCCTCCCCGCCCGGCTCGGGCCGCAGGAGCATCCCGCATTGCAGCGCGCAGTAGGGACAGTGCGTGGCGGTGGCTGATTCCGGGGTGTGCATACGCCTCAGCCTGGGGCGGTGGTGTTACGTCCAGCCGCCGCGTCCGGTTACGCCTCATGTACGAGCACCTCAGCGCGCCCCCCGGCGGCCCGTGAGGGGCCGGGCCCACCACCCGGGGCCGCGGCGCGTGCCCCTGCCGGGGGTTACCCTCCGCGTCCCTGCCTGCCCGGGTCACTGCCCGGTCAGGTGCCTCACCGTCGGGCCGGCCGTCCAGCCGCCGTCCACCGCCAGCTCGGCGCCGGTCACGTACGCGGAGGCGTCGGAGAGGAGGAAGGCGACGGCCGCGGCTATCTCCTCCGGGACGCCGACGCGGCCCAGCGGGGCGCCGGGGAAGTTGCCCGCGCCGGCCTGTATGCCCACCGGGGCGGTCATGGGGGTCAGCGTCATACCGGGGTGCACCGAGTTCACCCGGATCCCCGCTTCGGCGAGCTCGACCGCGCCGATCTTCGACAGTCCGCGCACGCCCCACTTGGAGGCGCCGTACCCGGCGGTGAGGGCCAGGCCGGTCAGGCCCGCCGCCGAGGAGATGTTGACGATGGAGCCGCCGCCCGCCGCCCGCATCAGCGGGACGGCGGTCTTGATCCCGATGAACACGCCGACCAGGTTGGTCTCGACGACCTCGCGGAAGTGCTCGACGCTCTCTTCCTCCAGGAGCCGCCCGGCGGCTATGCCCGCATTGTTGACCAGGCCGTCGATACGGCCGAACACGGCCATCGCGTGGTCGAGCGCGGCCTGCCAGTCCGCCTCGCTCGTCACGTCGTGGCGCAGGAACCGCGCCGCGCCGCCGAGCCGGTCGGCGGTCTCGGCGCCCTCCGCCTCCAGCACGTCCGTGATCAGCACCCGGCCGCCCCCGTCCACCACGGCCCGCGCGGCCGCGGCGCCCAGCCCGCGGGCTCCGCCGGTGATGACGACGGTCTTGCCGCCCAGATCCACCACAGCCATGGTCCCCACCCCTTGGTATATGACTGATCGGCACAGCCGACGGTGCGTCAGTGTGGCAGAGCTCCCAGGGCCTGCGACACCCCCGGCTCCTTGGGCCCGAGGAACCGCGGCTCCGGCTTGAAGGCGGCGTCCAGCGCCGCCTTGCCCGCGGCGAAGACCTCGCGCGCCCCGCCGTAGTACCAGGTCTCGTCGTGCTCGTCGTCGACCCCGACCCCGTAGGACTCCACGCCCGCCGCCTCGCACAGGGCGACGGCCCGGTGTATGTGGAAGCCCTGGCTGACCAGCACCGCCCGCTTCACCCCGAAGATCTCCCGGGCCCGGACGCAGGAGTCCCACGTGTCGAACCCGGCGAAGTCGCTGACGATCCGCTCGCCCGGCACCCCGTGCCCCGTCAGGTACGTCCGCATCGCGTCCGGCTCGTCGTACTCCGTGCGGCTGTTGTCACCGGTCACGAGGACGACCTTGACCTTGCCCGTGCGGTACAGCTCGGCCGCCGCATCGAGCCGGTTCGCCAGATACGGCGTCGGCTTGCCGTTCCACAGTCCCGCCCCGAAGACCACCGCCACCCCCGCGGCCGGCGCGTCGGCGGTGCTCCGCAGCCGGTCCGCGGCCACCGCATGGGTCCACGCCGACGGCAGCAGCGCCAGCACGCAGCCCGCCATCACCGCCTGCACGGCCCGCCGCCGGCCCGCCACCGACCTCATCCAGCCCGGCATCCTCATGATCGGTCCCCCCTTGCCACACCCCGTACATCGTTCGCACGGATTGACGATCACGCCCCGGTCCCCAGTTCCCCCCTCCTCCTCTTTCACTCGGACGAATGAGCGAGTGAGCTCCCGGTAAACGCCCGTCACCCCCGCGCAACGCCGACGCAACGTGCGGCCCGCAGGATCGGTTCATGACGGAGCTGGTGCACCCTCCCGAGTCCCTGTCCTTTCCGCTTCCCCCCGCCACGGCCACCGAGCTGCTGACCCGGATCACGGCCCAACTGGGCGCACAGCTCAGCGGACTGCGGCCCCCGGGGGCCCGGACACACGGAGTCCACGCATGCAGCCCACCCTCGTCGCCGTCGCCCACGGCAGTCGCGACCCGCGCGCCCTCCACACCGTCCGCGCCCTCCTCGACCGCGTCCGCGAGCTCCGCCCCCGCCTCGACGTCCGGCTCGGGCACATCGAGCTGAACGAGCCGCTGCTCGGCGAGACCCTCCACCGCACCACCGGCGCGGCCGTGCTCGTCCCGCTGCTGCTGGGGCGCGGGCACCACGTCAAGCGCGACCTCCCGGCGGCCGCCGCCCGCGCCGCCCACCTGCGCACCCGCGTCGCCGCACCGCTCGGCCCGCACCCGCTGCTCGTGGAGGCCCTGTACGAACGGCTCCTGGAGGCCTGCCCGGACCCGGAGGACCGCTCCGCCGTCGTCCTCGCCGCCGCCGGCTCCCGCGACCCCGACTCCGCGGCCGACACCCGGCGCACCGCCGCCCTGCTCTCCGAACGCCTCGGCGGAGCGCCCGTCGTTCCGGCCTACGCGTCCGCCGCCGCCCCCGCCGTCCCCGACGCCGTGCGCGCCCTCGCCGCCCGCGGCCACCACCGGGTCGCCGTGGCCTCGTACTTCACCGCCCCCGGCCGCTTCGCCGCCCAGAGCGCGGCCGCCGCGTCCGGCCCGGCGTCGGCCCCGCTCGGGGACCACCCCGCCCTGGCCCGCCTCGTCCTGCTCCGCTACGACCAGGCCCTGGCCCGCCGGCGCGGCGAACGGGACGAGCACGCAGGCCGCCTGGAACTCGCCAGCGCATGAAGGGCCCGCGGGTTCGGAATGCTCGGATTGTCGGCGCCTGCGGTTAACGTCGGAGCATGGAAGGCATGGAAGGCTCCGCACCCGCCCCGTACGCTCCGGCCGACACCGAACGCTGGGCCGCCGAGCCCGACAAACGGCCCGGCCGCACCGCCTTCCAGCGCGACCGCGCCCGCGTGCTGCACTCGGGCGCGCTGCGCCGCCTCGCCGGGAAGACCCAGGTCGTCACCCCGGGCAGCCGCTCGTACGACTGGGACGCGAGCCCCCGCACCCGGCTGACCCACTCGCTGGAGTGCGCCCAGGTCGGCCGGGAGCTGGGCGCGGCCCTGGGATGCGATCCCGATCTGGTGGAGGCGGCCTGCCTCTCGCACGACATGGGTCACCCGCCCTTCGGCCACAACGGCGAGGAGGTGCTGAACGAGTTCGCCAAGGACTGCGGCGGCTTCGAGGGCAACGCCCAGTCGCTGCGCCTGCTGACCCGCCTGGAGCCGAAGCGCTTCGTACCCGATCCGGAGACGGGCGAGCCGGCCAGCGTCGGCCTCAACCTCACCCGGGCCTGCCTGGACGCGGCCACCAAGTACCCCTGGCCCCGCGGCGGGCACCCCACGGATCCCGACTCGGTCAAGTTCGGCGCGTACGACGACGACCTGCCGGTCTTCGAGTGGCTGCGCCGCGGCGCGCCCGCGGACCGCAAGTGCTTCGAGGCCCAGGTCATGGACTGGTCCGACGACGTCGCGTACTCGGTGCACGACTTCGAGGACGGCCTGCACGCCGGACACCTGGACCCCAACCTCCTCTTCGCCGAACCGGAGCGCGCCGCCATCTGGCGGGTCGCGATCGGCCGGTACGTGCCCGCCGGCACCGATCCGGAGGAGCTGCGGGAGGCCTTGGACCGGCTGATGGAGCAGGACTGGTGGCCGCACGGGTACGACGGATCGGCCGTCGCCCAGGCCCGGCTGAAGGACGCCACCAGCCAGCTGATCGGCCGGTTCTGCCTGGCCGCGGAGGGAGCGACCCGGGAGGCGTACGGTTCCGGCCGCCTCACCCGGTACGCCGCCGAGCTGGTCGTCCCGCGCGAGGCGCGCAACGAGTGCGCGGTCCTCAAAGCGGTGGCGGACCTCTACGTCATGCAGCGCGACGAGCAGGAGCGGCTTCGGGCCGATCAGCGCATCGTCCTGGCCGAACTCGCCGAGGCGCTCAGCGCCCGCGCGCCCGAGGGCCTGGACCCGCAGTTCCGGGCGCTCTTCGACGCGGCCCCGGACGACAGAGCGCGCAAACGAGCGGTCATCGACCAGATCGCGGCGCTCACGGACGCCTCGGCGCGCTCTCTACACGCCCGGCTCACGATGCACAGGCGCAGCGCCGAGGGGTGAGCCGATCGGGCCACTCCCCCTTCACGCAGCCCGCTCAGTGCGGGACGCTCGCATGTGGTGGCAAGTGGCGGAGAGGTTATGAGGAGGCATCAGGTGGTCGACGCACATCGGACGTTCGTCATCGTCGGCGCAGGTCTGGCCGGGGCCAAGGCGGCCGAGACGCTGCGGTCGGAGGGGTTCACGGGGCGGGTGATCCTGATCGGCGACGAACGCGACCACCCCTACGAACGGCCGCCGCTCTCCAAGGGGTACCTCCAGGGCAAGGAGGAGCGCGACAGCGTCTTCGTCCACGAACCGTCCTGGTACGCGCGCGCCGACATCGAGCTGCACCTGGGCCAGCCCGCCGTCCAGTTGGACCGGGAGGCCAAGCGGGTGGTCCTCGGCGACGGCACGGCGCTGCACTACGACAAGCTGCTGCTGGCCACCGGAGCCGAGCCGCGCCGCCTCGACATCCCGGGGACCGGCCTGGCCGGGGTGCACCACCTGCGCCGGCTGGCCCACGCGGAGCGGCTGCGGGGCGTGCTGACCACCCTCGGCCGGGACAACGGCCATCTGCTGATCGCGGGCGCGGGCTGGATCGGGCTGGAGGTCGCGGCCGCGGCGCGCGGGTACGGGGCCGAGGTCACCGTCATCGAGCCGCTGGCGACGCCGCTGCACGCGGTGCTCGGCCCGGAGATCGGCCGGCTCTTCGGCGATCTGCACACCGAGCACGGGGTCCGCTTCCACTTCGGCTCGCGGCTCACCGAGATCGTCGGCCACGACGGCATGGTGCTGGCCGCCCGGACGGACGACGGGGACGAGCACCCGGCGCACGCCGTGCTGGCGGCGATCGGGGCGGCGCCGCGGACCGCGCTGGCGGAGACCTCGGGGCTGGCGCTGATCGACCGCGAGCACGGCGGCGGCATCGCGGTGGACGCCTCCCTGCGCACCTCCGACGCCGACATCTTCGCCGTCGGCGACGTGGCCGCCGCCCACCACCCGCTGCTGGGCACCCGGCTGCGGGTGGAGCACTGGGCGAACGCGCTCAACGGCGGACCGGCGGCGGCGCGGGCGATGCTGGGCCAGGAGGTCTCCTACGACCGCATCCCGTACTTCTTCTCCGACCAGTACGACGTGGGTCTGGAGTACTCGGGGTACGCCCCGGTCGGCGGCTACGACCAGGTGCTGATCCGCGGGGACGTGGCCCGGCGGGAGTTCATCGCCTTCTGGCTGTCGGAGGGGAGGGTGCTGGCCGGAATGAACGTGAACGTGTGGGACGTCACCGAGCACATCCAGGCCCTGATCAGGTCGAAGGCGCCCGTCAACCGCGAGGCGCTGGCGGACCCGACCGTTCCGTTGGCCTCCCTGGTACCGGCTCCGGGGGCGTGAGCGGAGGCTCGCGCGGGGCTGCCCGGAGACGGGCGGGGGCCTGACGGGATTGTCTGCGCCCGGCCGTAGACTTTGCGGGTGGCAGGACGGATCAACGACGACGACGTGAAGGCGGTACGGGACGCGGTCCCGATCGACGCCGTCGTGTCCGACTACCTCCAACTGCGCAACGCGGGCGGGGGCAACCTCAAGGGCCTGTGCCCCTTCCACGACGAGAAGTCCCCGTCCTTCCAGGTCAGCCCCAGCAAGGGCCTCTACCACTGCTTCGGCTGCCAGGCGGGCGGGGACACCCTCGACTTCATCATGAAGATCGACCACCTCTCCTTCTCAGAGGCGGTCGAGCGGCTGGCCGGACAGGCCGGCATCACCCTGCGGTACGAGGAGGGCGGCTACACCGCCGGCACCAGCGGCCGCGGTGAGCGGATCCGGCTCGTCGAGGCGCACAAGGCGGCCGCCCAGTTCTACGTCGAGCAGCTGGACGGCCCGGAGGCGGAGATCGGCCGCACGTTCCTGGCCGAGCGCGGCTTCGACCAGGCGGCGGCCG
This sequence comes from Streptomyces sp. NPDC006326, assembly GCF_040612915.1. Lineage (NCBI taxonomy): Bacteria > Bacillati > Actinomycetota > Actinomycetes > Kitasatosporales > Streptomycetaceae > Streptomyces > Streptomyces sp. NPDC006326. The sequence goes on from NZ_JBEXRC010000028.1 coordinate 73,009, forward strand.
CCCACTTCGGCGTGGGCTACAGTCCGGCCGGCTGGGACCACCTGACCCGCTTCCTTCGCGGCCGGGGCTTCAGCGACAAGGAGCTGATCCTCTCCGGGCTGGCCCAGGACAGCCGCAGCGGGAAGCCCATCGACCGCTTCCGCGGCCGGCTGATGTGGCCGATCCGCGACATCACCGGCGAGGTGGTGGGCTTCGGCGCGCGCAAGCTGCGCGAGGACGACAACGGGCCGAAGTACCTGAACACGCCCGAGACGGCGATCTACAAGAAGTCCCAGGTGCTGTACGGCATCGACCTGGCGAAGAAGGAGATCGCGAAGACCTCGCGGGCCGTGGTCGTCGAGGGCTACACGGACGTGATGGCCTGCCACCTGGCCGGGGTGACGACCGCGATCGCGACCTGTGGCACGGCCTTCGGCGGTGACCACATCAAGATCCTGCGCCGCCTGCTGATGGACAACGCGACGGCCGAGGTGATCTTCACCTTCGACGGCGACGCGGCCGGGCAGAAGGCCGCCCTGCGCGCCTTCGAGGACGACCAGAAGTTCGCCGCGGAGACCTCGATCGCGATCACCCCGGGCGGCATGGACCCGTGCGACCTGCGGCTGGCGCAGGGCGACGCGGCCGTGGCGGGCCTGGTGGAATCGCGCACCCCGCTGTTCGAGTTCGCCCTGCGGCACATCGTGGCCCGGCACAACCTGGAGCACCCGGCGGGGCGGGCGGCCGCCCTGGACGAGGCGGCGCCGGTCGTCGCCCACATCAAGAACATCGCGATCCAGCACGAGTCGGCGGTCCAGCTGGCGGGCATGCTGGGCATCCGCGACGAGCAGTTCGTGGTCAAGCGGGTCGCGCAGCTGGCCCGCTGGGCGCGCGAGCGCGGCGACCGGCCCGGCGCCGACCGGCAGCCCGGCCCGCGCAGCCGCCCGTACGAGGCCGCGCCGGCGCCCGCCGCACAGCCGGGCGGCCCCGCGCTGAACCTGCGCAGCCCCGCGCACCGCACCGAGCGCGAACTGCTCAAGCTGGCGCTGCAGCGGCCGGAGCTGGTGTCCCCCGCCTTCGACGCGTACGGGGTGGACGAGTTCACCGCTCCCCCGTACGCGGCGGTCCGCCAGGCCGTCCAGGACGCGGGCGGCGCCTCGGCGGCCGCCTCGGACTACCTGGCCCGGGTCCGCGAGGCCGCGCCGAACGACACGGTGCGGGCGCTCGTCACCGAACTGGCGGTCGAGGCCATCCACGCGAAGACGGTGGACGAGGTGTACGCCGGCGTCCAGCTGGTCCAGGTCCGGCTGCGCGCGGTCGACCGCCGGGTGCACGAGGTCCAGGGCACCCTGGCGCGCATGGGCCCCCAGGCCCCGCCGGAGCAGCTGGCGGCGGTCCAGGAGGAGCTGTGGGTGCTCCAGCAGTACGGCCAGCGCCTGCGCAACCGCGGCGCCGAGGGTCTGTAGCCCCCGAGAGCTCCCCGGAATGCTCCCCGCCGGCTCCTCGCAGGCTCCCGGGTGCGGCGGGCATGCCTCAGCGCTTGAGCCAGTCGCCGCCGGGTATCTCGACGCCGGTGGCGCGCAGGCGGCGGGCGAGCAGGGGGGCCGCCAGGTAGACCCAGGCGGTGGTGCGGGTGCCGTCCGGGCGGACCGCTTCGCGCCGGACCCGGTCGTAGACGTTCAGGGGCCGGTCCGGGCCGTAGTACTCCTCCAGCCGGTCGAGCTCGGCCAGCAGGCTCTCGTACGCCTCCGGCGCCGGGGTGACCAGCTCGCCGACGATCTCGGAACCCGTGTGCGGGACGGCGTACGGGAATCCGGGGCCGTCGTAGAGCAGCGCGCCGGGGAGCCGGGCGGGCTCCTCGGCGGCGGTGCGGCCCCGCAGGAACAGGTCGTGGTTGACCTCGCCGGGCCGCAGGGTCCCGTAGACGAAGAGGGGGAGCCCGGCGCTCATCCGGCGCTCACCTCGGCCGCGACCCAGGCCAGGTAGTCCGCGCTGCCCCGCACCACCGCAGTGGCGATGATCTCCGGGGTGTCGTAGGGGTGCTCGGCGGTGAGCCGGGCCTCCAGGGCGGGGTAGGCGGACGCGGTGGTCTTGAACGAGACCTGCCACTCCTGGGAGGTCTCCAGGGCGCCCTTCCAGTGGTAGACCGAGGTCACCGGGCCGGTCACCTGCGCGCACGCGGCCAGCCGGGCCTGCACCGCGGTCCTGGCGAGGGCCGCTGCCTGCTCGGCCGAGTCGACCGTGGTCAGCACGGTGAGCACCTGGCCGTGCGGGGTCTGCGGCTGGTGCGGCCCTTGCGGCTCTTGCGGCTCTTGCGGCCGGTCGACCGATGTCACGGGGCCCTCCCTCGATGTCCCACGGAACAGCTCCTGGTCCGGGACCTGCGGGTCCCGAGTTTCCCAGCGTGCCCCCACCGTACGCACTGCTGTGCCGCAAACTCCCGCCGCCGGCAGCGGTGCAGCCATCACCCGGACGGGGTCAGGGCGCAGAGGGCGGCGGACACTGCCGTGACCTGGGCAGACAGGGTCGAGCGTAGATCACCTGACGGCCCTTCAGCAGGCGGTGCGCCGGTATGCCGGGTTACCTCGGATCACGACCCCGTGTTTCCAGGAGCCGCCATGCGCCGACGCACCGCCCATGTGCTCACCGCCACCGCGCTGACCGCTGCCGCGTTCACCGGCCCGGTCGCGGGCGCCGTCGTCGCCGCGGAACTCGGGACGGCGGGCTTCGCTCCGGGCGACTTCGCCGCGCTGGAGGTCTGGCCCAAGTCCGGCGCCACGGGGGCCACCGTCACGGTCAACACCACCGCCTGCGGCGCGGGCGGCCACGCCGACGGCGACGCGACCACGGTCGGCGGCGGCCGGTTCAAGCTGGTGCCGGGCACCCACAAGGAGGTGGTCGTGGGCCAGTTCCAGATCGCCCGCGGCACCCGCGCCGGCACCTACGCCATCGGCGCGACCTGCGCGAACGGCAAGTTCGCCACGGGCAACCTGATCGTCACCGAACGCGGCCCGCAGGGCCACGTCCGTACGGGAGTGGGAGGCGGGACGAGCACCACCACCGACCCCACCAAGATCGCGGCGGGAGCGGCCGTGCTGGCCGCGGCCGCCGTCGGCGGTACCTGGCTCCTGCGTCGCCGGGCGAGCGGCACGCGGAGCTGACGGGCGCCCACCGCGGCTGCGGCCGCGGTCCGACCGGTACCGCCCCCCGTCGCCCGCCCCGCGAGGTCCCCCCCGTTCGCGGGGCCGGGCGACGGCCTGTTCCACGCAGAGCACATCGATCGCCAAGGGGGCGCGCATGGGCACGGGCCAGGCCCGCCGCGGCGGGCTCGTCGCGCTCACCGCCTGCGTGGGCATCTGGCTCGTCACCAGCGGCTCCGGCGAGTCCGTACAGCCCCCACTGCCCTCCCCCGCCGAGGCGCTGAACGGGCAGACGTCCTACTCCGGCAGCATCGACCCGCTGCCCGGCTCTCCGCCGACCCGGATCCGGATCCCGTCGATCCGGGTGGACGCCCCGCTGACGGGGCTCGGCCTCGGGCCGGACGGCAGCCTTGAGGTACCGCCGCCCGCCCGCCGCGACCTGGCCGGGTGGTACCGCGACGGCACCACGCCCGGCGCGGTCGGCACCGCCGTCATCCTCGGCCACGTCGACCACGCCTCCGGGCCTGCGGTCTTCTACCACCTGGGCGCGCTGCGCCGCGGGGCGACGATCGAGGTGCCGCGCGCAGACGGGAGCACGGCCGTGTTCACCGTCCACGCCGTCGAGGTCTACGACGCCAAGGCCTTCCCGGACGCGCGCGTGTACGGGCCTTCGCCGCGCGCCGAGCTGCGGGTGATCACCTGCGGCGGCGGTTTCTCGCCCCGCACCGGCTACCGGGGCAACGTGGTCGTCTTCGCACACCTCACCGGGACCCGCTGAGGGACGCCTGCCCGGTCGGCTGCGGCCGGATCAGCCGGATCAGCCGGATCAGCCGGATCAGCCCCACTGCTCCAGGCCGAGCTTGACCACGAGGGCGCCGACCACGGTCAGCAGCACGCCCCGGACGAACCCGCTGCCCTTCTTCAGCGCCATCCGCGCGCCGACCATGCCGCCGGCCAGGTTGAAGGCGGCCATCAGTGCGGCCAGCTGCCACAGCACCATGCCCTGGTACGCGAACATCGCGAGGGCGCCGGCGTTCGTGCAGCAGTTGACGATCTTGGCGGTGGCGGAGGCGGTGACCAGGTCGAGGTGGAGCAGCGCGGTCAGTGCGAGGACCAGGAAGGTCCCGGTTCCCGGCCCGATGAGGCCGTCGTAGAAGCCGATCCCCAGACCGGCGAGCCCGATCGCGAGCAGCACGCGCCGGCGGCTGACGGGCGAGGCCGAGGGGGCGGTGCCGAAGGCGGGCCGGAAGGTGACGAAGGCACCGACGACCAGGAGCACCACCATGATCAGCGGGCGGAGTGCGTCCTTGCTGATGCCGCCGGCCAGCGCCGCGCCGCCCATGGATCCCGCGAGGGCGGCCAGGCCGATCCGGACGGCGAGCTTCACGTCCAAGGGCGCCTTGCGCACGTACGTCACCGCAGCCCCCGCGGTGCCGACGATGGCCACGGCCTTGTTGGTGCCGAGCACCGCGGCGGGCTGGGCGTTCGGAAGGCCGAGCAGCAGGGCGGGCAGGAGCAGCAGTCCGCCGCCGCCCACCACGGCGTCGATCCAGCCGGCCGCCGCGGCGGCCACGCACAGCATGATGATCATGGTCGTCGATATGTCAGGCACGGTCCCGACCCTAGGAAGAAGTCGGCTGTACGGGCCATCGATCGCCGAAAACTTGCGCAAAGGTTGAGCTTCGTCCCGGGCGCGCCACCCGTCCCACCGGGCGCGCCACGCGTCCCACCGGTCTCACCGCCCGTCCCGCGCGCCCCGGCCCCTCCCTCACCGGCCTCCGGCCGGGACGCTGAGGTGCGCGTTCCGTCCGGGTAACAACGGCGATGCGGCAGGGAAACAGCGGCGGCGCACGCTCGTGCCATGACCTCGAAACAGCGTGTGGTGGTGATCGGCGCCGGACTGGCCGGCCTGCGGTTCGCCGCGCGGCTGGGCGCCGGCGCCCAGGTGCGGGTCCTCGGCGAGGAGCCGCACCTGCCGTACAACCGGGTGCTGCTGGCGGAGGTCCTGGCGGGCCGGTACGCCCCCGACGTGACCGCCCTCCCGGCCCCCGGCGCGACGGTGCGGCGGGGCGTACGGGCGGTCCGGATCGACCGGGCCGAGCAGCTCGTGCACTGCGACGACGGCAGTGCCGAGGCGTACGACACCCTGGTCCTGGCCACCGGCTCCAACCCGGTCCTCCCGCCGCTGCGCGGGCTGTTCACCCCGTGCGGCCGGGAACTCCCCGACGGGGTGCACGCGTTCCGCACGATGGACGACTGCCTGGCGCTGTCGGCGGCCGTGGCGGCGCGGCCCGGTGTGCGGGCGGTGGTCATCGGCGGCGGTCTCCTCGGGGTCTCCGCCGCCCGGGCACTGGCCGAGCGGGGGGCCCAGGTGGTCCTGGCCCAGCAGGGCGAGCGCCTGATGGAACGCCAGCTGGACGCGGACGCCTCGGAGCTGCTGCACGCCCATCTGGCCGCGCTCGGCATCGAGATCCACACCCAGTGCCGGGTCCGCGGCCTGGTCACGAGCCCGGCCGCCGCGAGGCCGGGGGCGGATCCTGAGGGGCGCGCCGTCACCGCCGTCGAGCTCGCCGACGGCTACCGCCTCGACGCCGACCTCGTGGTGCTCGCCTGCGGCGTACGCCCCCGTACGGGCCTCGCGCTGGCCGCCGGGCTGCCCGTACGCACCGGCATCGTGGTCGACGACCGGCTGCGGACCGCCGACCCCCGCATCCACGCCATCGGCGACTGCGCCGAGCACGCCGGGCGGGTGTACGGCCTGGCCGGTCCCGCGCTGGAACAGGCCGACGCCCTGGCCGCCGTCCTCGCCGCGGGCGCACCCGCCGACGAAGCCGACGCCGGAACCGACGGCGACGGCACCGGGAGCCCCACCGCCCCCGGCTACGGCGGAACCCGCGCCCTGACCCGCCTCACCCTCGCGGCCGCCGGCCCCGGTCCCTTCGACCTCGCCGTCTTCGGCGAGACGACCCCGCTGCCCGGGGACGACGTGGTCCGCCTCACCGACGCCACCCGCCGCACCTACCGCAAGGTCGTGGTCCGCGGCGACCGGCTCGTCGGCGGCGTCCTGCTCGGCGAGCTGTCCACCGTGGGCGCCCTCGCCCGCAGCTGGGAAGGCGACCAGCCCCTCAACGACCTGACGCACCTGCTCACCGACGACGGAGGCTCCTGAACATGGCCGCTCCCACGCCCACGCCCACCCCCGCCATCGTGCTCATCGGCCACGGCATGGTCGGCCAGCGCTACCTGGAGGCACTCGCCGAGCGCGGCGCCACCGCCACCCACCGGATCACCGTGCTCTGCGAGGAGCCCCGGCCCGCCTACGACCGTGTGCACCTGACCTCGTACTTCTCCGGCAGCACCCCCGAGGACCTCTCCCTGACCCCGGCCGGGTTCATGGAGGAGCACGGGATCGAGCTCCTCCTCGGCGATCCCGCCGAGACCATCGACCGCGACGCCCGCACCGTCACCTCCCGCTCCGGGCGGGTGGTCCCGTACGACGTGCTCGTGCTCGCGACCGGCAGCTACCCCTTCGTGCCGCCCGTTCCGGGCAAGGACGCCCCGGGCTGCTTCGTGTACCGCACCATCGAGGACCTCCTCGCGATCGAGGAGTACGCGAAGACCCGGACCACCGGCGCCGTCGTCGGCGGCGGCCTCCTCGGCCTGGAGGCGGCCGGAGCCCTCCAGGGCCTGGGCCTCTCCTCCCGCATCGTGGAGTTCGCCCCCCGCCTGATGCCCGTCCAGGTCGACGACGGCGGCGGCGCCGCCCTGCTGCGCACCATCGAGTCGATGGGCCTGACCGTGCACACCGGCGTCGGCACCCAGGAGGTCGTGACCGGCGAGGACGGCGCGGTGTGCGGGATGCGGCTCTCCGACGGCACCACCGTCCCGACCGAACTGGTCGTCTTCTCCGCCGGCGTCCGCCCCCGCGACCAGCTGGCCCGCGACTGCGGGCTGGAGACGGGCGAACGCGGCGGCATCCGCGTCGACTCCCGTTGCCGCACCTCCGACCCCTTCGTCTACGCCATCGGTGAGTGCGCACAGGCCGTGGACGGCCGCGTCTACGGCCTGGTCGCCCCCGGGTACGAGATGGCCGAGACGGCCGCCGAGGACCTCCTGGGCCGCGAGAAGGAGTTCACCGGAGCCGACCTCTCCACCAAGCTCAAGCTCCTCGGGGTCGACGTGGCCTCCTTCGGCGACGCCCACGGCGCCGCCGACGGCAGCCTCGACGTCGTCTACTCCGACTCCCGCTCCGGCGTCTACAAGAAGCTGGTCGTCTCCCCCGACGGGGTGCTGCTCGGCGGCGTCCTGGTGGGCGACGCGGACGCGTACGGGCTGCTGCGCCCGCTCACCGGAAGCGTCCCGCCCATCGCCCCGGACCAGCTGGTCCTGCCGGCCGGCCTCGGCCCCGCCGCACAGCTCGGCCCGGCGTCCCTGCCCGACAGCGCGGTGATCTGCTCCTGCCACAACGTCACGAAGAAGGCGATCGCCGCCTGCGCGAGCCTGGCCGAGGTCAAGCAGTGCACGAAGGCGGGCACCGGCTGCGGCGGCTGCCTCAAGGTGATCGGCCAGCTGCTGCCGCCCCCGGCCGACAAGGGCCTGTGCGCCTGCTTCCCGTTCACCCGGGCCGAGCTCTACGAGATCGTCCGCACCCGCCGCCTGACCTCGTACGAGCAGCTCCTCGACGGCCACGGCAGGCCGGAGGCGCGCGGCGGGGACGGCTGTGAGGTGTGCAAGCCCGCCGTCGGCTCGATCATCGCCTCGCTCGCCCCGACCCTCGGTGCGAGCGGCTACGTCCTGGACGGGGAGCAGGCCTCCCTCCAGGACACCAACGACCACTTCCTCGCGAACCTCCAGCGCAACGGCTCCTACTCGGTCGTCCCGCGCATCCCCGGCGGCGAGATCACCCCCGACAAGCTGATCGTGATCGGCGAGGTGGCCCGCGACTTCGGCCTCTACACGAAGATCACCGGCGGGCAGCGCATCGACCTCTTCGGTGCCCGCGTCGACCAGCTCCCGCAGATCTGGGCCCGGCTCGTCGATGCCGGCTTCGAGTCCGGCCACGCGTACGGGAAGGCCCTGCGCACGGTGAAGTCCTGCGTCGGGCAGACCTGGTGCCGCTACGGCGTACAGGACAGCGTGCGGATGGCCATCGACCTGGAGCTGCGCTACCGCGGGCTGCGCGCCCCCCACAAGCTCAAGTCGGCGGTCTCCGGCTGCACCCGGGAGTGCGCGGAGGCGCAGAGCAAGGACTTCGGGGTGATCGCCACGGCGAACGGCTGGAACCTCTACGTCGGCGGCAACGGCGGGGCCACGCCGCGCCACGCCGACCTGCTGGCCCAGGACCTGTCCGACGCCGAACTGGTCCGGCTGATCGACCGGTTCCTGATGTTCTACATCCGCACTGCCGACCGGCTGGAGCGCACGTCCAGCTGGCTGGACCGGCTGGAGGGCGGCCTGGACCACCTGCGGGACGTGGTCGTGCACGACTCGCTCGGGCTGTGCGCGGAGCTGGAGGCCCTGATGGCCGACCACGTGGCGCACTACCGCGACGAATGGTCCGAGACCCTTCAGGACCCGGAGCGGCTGCGCCGGTTCGTGTCCTTCGTGAACGCGCCGGGCGCCCCCGATCCGACCGTGCGCTTCGTACCCGAACGCGATCAGGTCAAGCCCGACCTCGCCGTACTCACCCTGGGAGGCACCCGATGACCGTGGAACTGCAAGTGGCCGAAGGCTGGCTGACGGTGTGCGAACGGTCCGCGCTGACGCCCGGGCGCGGGGTCGCGGTGCTGCTGCCGGACGGCGGCCAGGCCGCGGTGTTCATCGGCCGCTCGGGGAACCTGTACGCCATCGACAACCAGGACCCCTTCACCGGGGCGTTCGTGCTCTCGCGGGGGCTGGTGGGCTGCGCGGAGGGCCGGCCGTTCGTGGCCTCGCCGCTGCTCAAGCAGCGTTTCGACCTGGCGTCGGGACACTGCCTGGACGAGGAGGGGGTGGCGGTCCGGACCTATCCGGTGCGGACCGCCGTCACCTCGGGCGTCGGGGCGTAGCCGGGCCCCGGAGTGGGCCGGGCCGCGTGGTGCGGCCCGGGCCGTGGCCCGGCGTCAGCCCTGGACGGCGGCCGGGTCCATCCAGAAGACCTCCCAGGTGTGCCCGTCGAGGTCCTCGAAGGCCCGCCCGTACATGAAGCCGTGGTCCTGGGCGGGGCGGGGCTCGCTGCCGCCGGCGCCGAGGGCCGCGTCGACGAGCTCGTCGACCGCGGCGCGGCTGTCGGCGCTCAGGGCGATCAGCACCTCGGTGGTGGTGGAGGTGTCGGCGATGGCCTTGTGGGTGAAGTCCTTGAAGCGGGACTCGGTCAGCAGCATCGCGTAGATGGTGTCGCTGATGACGAGGGAGGCGCCGTTCTCGTCGGTGAACTGGGCGTTGAACGCGTAGCCGAGCTTGGTCCAGAAGCCCTTGCTGGCCTCCAGGTCCTTGACCGGCAGGTTGACGAAGATCATCGTGGAGGACATCGCGGTCTCTCTTCTCTCTCGGATCGCCCGTGTTTCGCGGTGCTGTCGAGAGGTAGACCGCGGGCGGCCGGGGAACTCATCGCTCCCGGGGAAAGATTTTTCCGCCGCTTCCCGGAGGGGGCCTACCCGCAGGTCAGGCCACCGTACGGAGTTCCAGGGCGGCCAGCGGGATGAAGCCCCGGCCGTCCCCGCCCTCCAGCGGTGCGTCCCGGCCGGCCAGCCGGGCGTGCAGGGCCAGCGCGATCCGTTCGCCGTGCGCCTTGGCCTGCTCCGCCCGAGGCCCCCGGTGCAGGCCGTCGATCGTGGCCCGCCACAGCTGCACCCAGCGCCCGAAGTCCTCGGCGGTCATCTCCCGCGCCGCGTTCAGGGCGGCGTGCGGGGCGAAGGCGTTGCCCGTGTAGTCGGTGCTGCGGAACAGGGCCCGCTCCCAGAAGTCGGCGATCCGGGGCAGATGGGCGTCCAGGTCGGTGCCGGCGATCTCGGTGAAGAAGGGTCCGATCCTGCGGTCGGCGAAGGCGGCCGCGTAGAAGCGGCGCAGCAGCGCGAGGAGGTCGGCGCGGCCCGCAATGTCCTGGTCGGCGGCAAAGTGGTTCATCGGTCCACCATTCTCGCGCATACGGGGGCTCCCCAGGGCCGGAAGTCCCCGAGTACGTCACCACGGTACGGGGGCGCCCCGGACCGCGGGAGCGGTCCGGGGCCCTCGCGGCGCCTGTGGGGACGGGCCGGCTAGGAAGCCACCGCGCCGCCCTTGAGCAGGGCCGCGCCGAGCGGGGTCACCGTGTGCAGGACGGCGTTGCCGCGGCGCAGGGTGGTCACCAGCCCGGCTTCGCGCATGACGCAGGCGTGCTGGCTCGCGGAGGCCAGGGAGACGCCGGCCCGGCGGGCGAGCTCGCTGGTGGTGGCGCCGTCGCCGATGGCCCGCAGCACCACGGAGCGGGTGTGCCCGACGAGCTTGCCGAGGGTGCGCTGACGCTGCTCCTCCAGGGGCCGAATCGATTCGCCACCGGCAGGCGCGGAGGCCAGCTGCGCCGCCGCCGGATAGACCAGCACGGGCGGCAGCTCGGGGTCGTGCAGCGTCACCGCCGTGCGCCGGCAGAAGAACGACGGCTGGAGCAGCAGGCCGCGCCCGCGCAGCCGCACATCGCGGTCCACGGGGTAGTCGCACTCCAGGACCGGGGCTCGCCAGCGCAGCATGGGCGGCAGCGAGGCCAGCAGCTCGTCGGCGCCGCCGTCGAGCAGGGCCCGGCCGCGGGCGGCGCGTTCGGCCTCGATCTGGGCCTGGATGTGGGTCCAGTACGGGGCCACGGCCGCCCGGTGGTAGCCGCGCAGCTCCCCCAGCAGCCGGGGCACGTGCTTGGTGCCGCCGTCCATGAACTCCCGCAGGCGCCGCGGGACGGGTGCGTCGACCCGGCCGCTCGGACCCGAGGGCATGCCGAAGGCGTCGCCCACGCCCGTGCCCGCCCCCATCAGGGCGAGCTCGCGCCGGATCCGCTCGGGGCGGATGGCGCGCAGGGCGTCGAGGCCCACGTCCCACCCGTACTGCCCCTCCACAGGGGTCAGGAAATCGGGGAAATAGCCGCGACTCGGTATGAGCGCGCCGAGCAAGCGTGTTTCACCATTCAACCTGCTGCGGGCTTCTGTTCGCCATTCACCGAAGAACCGGGGGTCACGCCGGTCTCTTAAGCGGTGAAAACTCAGAATCGTTTCCCACAACGCATCGGGACGCCCTGCCATCCGTACGCGTGCCAGGTCCACTCCAGTGAAATGGATACGCAGCACCGAACCCCCACCTGTGCAACCGCAATCCCCCCGCCCCATGAGTATGCATGCCGTCACACGACGTCACCACGCCCTTTCAGCCACAGTTGAAACCCCTTTCGGCAGGGGCGTGACAACCGAAATCCTGTACTCCGCCAGGCACACTCCAGTGCGACCGAAACGCTCCGTGAAGGCCGTGGGGGGCTTTGCGGGGCCTGGCGGTCGGTCGCACCGGGAAGCGCCGACGTGCCTGGCGGATTGACAGCAGGCGGTGGACGGGTGGGGATCCGTCCACCGCCTGCTGGCGTAAGCAACTTTGTTGAAGAGGAAAAAATTGGACGCGCCTGCCCACGGGGGTCAGGGAACCCGAAGGCAGGCGCGGTCACGGGGCGGCCCGGCAAGGGCCGCGGGGGGTCAGCGGCTGTCGCTGCCCTTCGCCTCGGCGGCGGCACGGCCGGCCTCCAGGCGCGCCACCGGAATCCGGAACGGCGAGCAGGAGACGTAGTCGAGGCCTACCTCGTGGAAGAAGTGGACGGACTCGGGGTCACCGCCGTGCTCGCCGCAGACGCCGAGCTTGAGGTCGGGGCGGGTGGCCCGGCCGGCCTGGACCGCGCTGCGGACCAGGGAGCCGACGCCGTCCTTGTCGATGGTCTCGAAGGGCGAGACACCGAAGATGCCCTTCTCCAGGTACGCGGTGAAGAAGCTGGCCTCGACGTCGTCGCGGGAGAAGCCCCACACCGTCTGGGTCAGGTCGTTCGTGCCGAAGGAGAAGAACTGCGCGGCCTCGGCGATCTGCCCGGCCGTCAGGGCGGCGCGCGGCAGCTCGATCATGGTGCCGATGGTCAGCTTGAGGCTGGTGCCGGTGGCGGCCTCGACCTCGGCGATGACCGCGTCGGCCTCCTCGCGGACGATCTCCAGCTCCTGGACGGTGCCCACGAGCGGGATCATGATCTCGGCGCGGGGGTCGCCCTTGGCGTTCTTGCGCTCGGCCGCGGCCTCGGCGATCGCCCGGACCTGCATGGCGAACAGACCGGGGATGACCAGGCCGAGGCGAACACCGCGCAGACCCAGCATCGGGTTCTGCTCGTGCAGCTTGTGCACGGCCTGGAGCAGGCGCAGGTCGTTCTCGTTGGCGTCCTTGCGGGACTCGGCGAGGGCGACGCGCACCGACAGCTCGGTGATGTCGGGCAGGAACTCGTGCAGCGGCGGGTCGAGGAGCCGGACGGTGACCGGCAGGCCGTCCATCGCCTCGAAGAGCTCGACGAAGTCCTTCTTCTGCAGCGGGAGGAGGGCACTGAGTGCCTCTTCGCGCTCGGAGTCGGTGTCGGCGAGGATCAGGCGCTCGACCATCTCGCGGCGCTCACCGAGGAACATGTGCTCGGTGCGGCACAGGCCGATGCCCTGGGCACCGAAGCGGCGGGCGCGCGAGGCGTCCTCGGCGTTGTCGGCGTTGGCCCGCACGCGCAGCCGGCGGACGCGGTCCGCGTAGGCCATGATCCGGTGGACGGCGGCGACCAGCTCGTCGGCGTCGTCGGCGCCGGCGTGCATCCGGCCCTCGAAGTACTCGACGACCGGCGAGGGTACGACGGGTACCTCACCGAGGTAGACCTTGCCGGTGGAGCCGTCGATGGAGACGACGTCGCCTTCCTCGATCACCGTGCCGCCGACCGTCATCCGGCGGCGCTTGGTGTCGACCTCCAGGTCCTCGGCGCCGCACACACAGGTCTTGCCCATGCCGCGGGCCACGACCGCCGCGTGGGAGGTCTTGCCGCCGCGCGAGGTCAGGATGCCCTCGGCGGCGATCATGCCGTCCAGGTCGTCCGGGTTGGTCTCGCGGCGGATCAGGATGACCTTCTCGCCGGAGCGGGACCACTTGACGGCCGTGTAGGAGTCGAAGACGGCCTTGCCGACCGCCGCGCCCGGGGAGGCGGCGATGCCGCGGCCGAGCAGCTCGGTCTGCGCGCTCTCGTCGAAGCGCGGGAACATCAGCTGCGCGAGCTGGTGGCCGGTGACGCGCTGGAGGGCCTCGGCCTCGTCGATCAGGCCCTGGTCGACGAGCTGGGTGGCGATGCGGAAGGCGGCGCCGGCGGTGCGCTTGCCCACGCGCGTCTGCAGCATCCACAGCTGGCCGCGCTCGATCGTGAACTCGATGTCGCAGAGGTCCTTGTAGTGGGTCTCCAGCGTCTCCATGATCGTCATGAGCTGGTCGTACGAGGCCTTGTCGATGGCCTCCAGGTCCGCGAGCGGGACGGTGTTGCGGATGCCCGCGACGACGTCCTCGCCCTGGGCGTTCTGGAGGTAGTCGCCGTAGACGCCCTGGTGGCCGCTGGCGGGGTCGCGGGTGAACGCGACGCCGGTGCCGGAGTCGGGGCCGAGGTTGCCGAAGACCATGGAGCAGATGTTGACCGCGGTGCCCAGGTCGCCCGGGATGCGCTCCTGGCGGCGGTAGAGCTTGGCGCGGTCGGTGTTCCAGGAGTTGAAGACCGCCTCGACGGCGAGGTCCATCTGCTCGCGGGCGTCCTGCGGGAACTCGCGGCCGGCCTCCTTCGCGACGATCTTCTTGAAGACCTTGACGAGCTTCTTCAGGTCGGCGGCGTCGAGGTCGGTGTCGACGGTGACCTTCTTGGCGGCCTTGGCCTCGTCGAGGGCGTCCTCGAAGAGCTCGCCCTCGACGCCGAGGACGGTCTTGCCGAACATCTGGATCAGGCGGCGGTACGAGTCCCACGCGAAGCGCTCGTCACCGGCCTGGGAGGCGAGGCCGGTCACGGACTCGTCGGAGAGGCCGATGTTGAGGACCGTGTCCATCATGCCCGGCATCGAGAACTTGGCGCCGGAGCGCACGGAGACCAGCAGCGGGTCGTCCGACTGGCCGAGCTTCTTGCCCATCTTGGCCTCAAGGGCGGCGAGGTGGGCGCTGACCTCGTCGCGCAGCGCGGCCGGGGCCTCACCGCTCTCCAGGTAGACCTTGCAGGCCTCGGTGGTGATGGTGAAGCCGGGAGGGACCGGGAGACCCAGGTTGGTCATCTCGGCGAGGTTGGCCCCCTTGCCGCCGAGAAGGTCCTTGAGGTCGCGGTTTCCCTCGGTGAAGTCGTAGACGAACTTCTGCTCTTTGTTTTCCGACACGGGTCTCGACTCCTCGAGGACTCGGTGGCTGCCCTGACGGCCAGGAACATACCCAGATCGAAGGCTTCTGGGTACGTCCACTTGGTCGTCATGCGGCTGTAACCACTCGTGCGCCAGCAGATCGAAAGTGACTGATGGGTAGCTGAAACCTACGAAGAGCGTTCACGTCCCGAAGGATGAGGGGGCTCCTGAGGCTTGTTTACGCTCGGATGAGCGATCATCGATACATTTGCGTTCAAGTAGTGAACAAACAAAGGGTGGCACCCAGTGCCACCCTTTGGAAGTCTTACCCGTGACTTTCGCGCTCATGTGAGCGCAACCCCACCCATGCGTGGCGTATGTCACGCCGCCGACGGCATAATTTGTCAGCTGTTTCTCAGCCTCCGGACGTGTCCAGTTCCGCGTCTTCACTCACCCCGGCGCAGTCGTAGGGATCCTTCAGCCAGCCGTCCGGGAGGACAACCCGGTTGTTTCCGGACGTCCGGCCGCGCGGGCCGTCCGCGCTGTCGGGCCACGGCTGGTCCAGGTCGAGCTCGCTCAGATGAGCATCCAGCTCGGCCAGGGAGGAGGTGACCGCGAGCTTCTTGCGCATCTCCGAACCCACCGAGAAGCCCTTGAGGTACCAGGCCACGTGCTTACGGAAGTCGATCACCCCGCGCGCCTCGTCGCCGATCCACTCGCCGAGGAGCTCGGCGTGCCGGTGCATGGTGCCGGCGACCTCGCGCAGCGTGGGCTTGTGGAAGTCCTCGGGGCGCCCCTCGAAGGCCGCCACCAGGTCGTTGAACAGCCACGGGCGGCCGAGGCAGCCGCGGCCCACGACCACGCCGTCGCAGCCGGTCTCGCGGACCATGCGCAGCGCGTCCTCGGCGCACCAGATGTCCCCGTTGCCGAGGACCGGGATCTCGGGGACGTGCTCCTTGAGCCGCGCGATGGCGTCCCAGTCGGCGGTGCCGCCGTAGTGCTGGGCGGTCGTACGGCCGTGCAGGGCGATGGCGGTGACGCCCTCCTCGACGGCGATCCGGCCCGCGTCGAGGTAGGTGAGGTGGTCGTCGTTGATGCCCTTGCGCATCTTCATGGTCACCGGCAGGTCGCCGGCGCCCGCGACGGCCTCGCGCAGGATGGCCCGCAGCAGGTTCCGCTTGTAGGGGAGCGCCGAGCCGCCGCCCTTGCGGGTCACCTTGGGGACCGGGCAGCCGAAGTTGAGGTCGATGTGGTCGGCGCGGTCCTCCTCGACGATCATGCGGACCGCCTTGCCCACCGTCGCCGGGTCGACTCCGTACAGCTGGATCGAGCGCGGCTTCTCGGTCGCGTCGAAGTGGATCAGCTGCATGGTCTTCTCGTTGCGCTCGACCAGCGCGCGGGTCGTGATCATCTCGCTCACGAACAGCCCCTTGCCGCCGCTGAACTCGCGGCAGAGGGTGCGGAACGGGGCGTTGGTGATACCGGCCATGGGGGCGAGCACCACCGGGGGCTGCACGGTGTGCGGGCCGATCGCGAGCGGCGGGGGGAGCGTGGTCATCCCCCCATTGTCGCGCAGCCTCACGGGATCCCGCATTTCTTTAGTTAGCCGTACTATCGGAAGCATGGTCGAGTTGAGTGCCCGGCGGAGGATGCTGATCCTGGCGATCTGCTGCATGAGCCTGCTCCTCGTCAGCCTGGACACCACCGTCCTGAACGTCGCACTGCCCTCGATGCGCCGCGAGCTGGGCGCCTCGGTCGCCGGGATGCAGTGGACCATCGACGCGTACACGCTGGTCCTGGCCTCGCTGCTGATGCTGGCGGGCTCCACCGCGGACCGGATCGGCCGGCGCCGCGTCTTCACGGTGGGGCTGGTGCTCTTCACGGCCGGCTCGCTGCTGTGCTCGCTCGCGCCCGGTCTGCACTGGCTCATCGCCTTCCGCACGGTCCAGGCCGTCGGCGGCTCGATGCTCAACCCGGTCGCCATGTCGATCATCACCAACACCTTCACGGAACCGCGCGAGCGGGCGCGGGCCATCGGCGTCTGGGGCGGCGTGGTCGGCATCTCCATGGCCGCGGGGCCGCTGATCGGCGGCCTGCTGGTCGAATCGGTCGGGTGGCGGTCGGTGTTCTGGGTGAACCTTCCGGTCGGGCTGCTCGCCCTGGCGCTGACCCTGCGCTTCGTCCCCGAGTCGAGGGCGGCGCACCCGCGCCGGCCGGATCCGGTGGGGCAGCTGCTGGTGATGGCGCTGCTCGGGTCGGTGACGTACGGGATCATCGAGGCCCCGAGTGCCGGGTGGAGCTCACCGCTGATCCTGGGCTGCACGGCCCTGGCCGTCGCCTCGCTGGCGGCGCTGCTGGTGTACGAGCCGCGGCGGGCCGAGCCGCTGATCGACCCGCGGTTCTTCCGGAGCGCGCCCTTCAGCGGGGCCACGCTGATCGCGGTCAGCGCCTTCGCCGCGCTGGCCGGGTTCCTCTTCCTGAACACCCTCTACCTCCAGGACGTGCGAGGGCTCGACGCCCTGCACGCCGGGCTCTACATGCTGCCGATGGCGGCGCTGACCCTCGTCTTCGCGCCGCTGTCCGGGCGGCTCGTCGGCAGCCGGGGGCCGCGGCTGCCGCTGCTGGTCGCCGGGACGGCGATGGCGGCGAGCGGGCTGCTGTTCGCGGCCTTCTCCGCCGAGAGCTCGACCCCGCTGCTCTTCACCGGTTACGTGCTCTTCGGGCTGGGCTTCGGCATGGTGAACGCGCCCATCACCAACACGGCCGTCTCGGGGATGCCGCGGGCGCAGGCGGGCGTCGCGGCGGCCGTCGCCTCCACCAGCCGGCAGACCGGCGGCACCCTGGGCGTGGCCGTGATCGGCGCGGTGCTGGCGGCCGGCACCGCGGGCGGCGCGGACTTCGTCGCCGCGGCCCGGCCCGCCTGGTGGATCGTCACGGTCTGCGGGCTGCTCGTGCTGCTGGTGGGCGCCGTGACGAGCGGGCGCTGGGCGAGCGGGACCGCCCGGCGCGCGGCCCGCGCGCTGGAGCGTGCGCCGGTGGACCCGCGGGCCGGCCACCGCCGCTGACCACCCCACGCAGGGCCCCCCTGCCGTTCCGGTCCCCGCCGTTTCCCTGGCTTCGCGGGGCGGCTCCGCACTATCGAGTGACAGATATTGAAATCTGTCATCGGTCATGCCATTCTCGTTCCATGACCACGAACGTGAACGCAGAAGCGACCACCGCCGGCCGACCCACCCGCACCCTCGGGTCCACCGGCCCCTCCGTCTTCCCGCTGGGGCTGGGCTGCATGGGCATGTCCGCGCTCTACGGGGAGACCGACCGGGCCGAATCCATCGCCACCCTCCACGCCGCCCTGGACGCCGGGGTCACCCTGCTCGACACCGGCGACTTCTACGGCATGGGGCACAACGAGCTCCTCATCGCCGAAGCCCTGCGCACCGCACCGGCCGCCGCCCGCGAGCAGGCCCTGACCAGCGTGAAGTTCGGTGCGCTGCGGACGGTCGAGGGCGGCTTCACCGGCTATGACGGGCGGCCGGAGGCCGTCAGGAACTTCCTGGCCTACTCGCTCCAGCGGCTCGGGCGCGACCACATCGACATCTACCGGATCGCCCGGGTGGACCCGGCCGTCCCGATCGAGGAGACCGTCGGAACCATCGCCGAGGCCGTGCAGGCCGGGCACGTGCGGCACATCGGCCTCTCCGAGGTCGGCGCCGACACCCTGCGCCGGGCCGCGGCCGTGGCGCCGATCGCGGATCTGCAGATCGAGTACTCCCTCGTCTCCCGCGGCATCGAGGCGGAGATCCTGCCGACCGCCCGTGAGCTCGGCATAGGCATCACGGCGTACGGGGTGCTGTCCCGCGGCCTGATCAGCGGCCACTTCGGGCGGGACCGGGAGCTGGCCCCGGGTGACTTCCGCGGCATGAGCCCCCGCTTCCAGGGCGAGAACCTCCAGCGGAACCTGGACCTGGTCGACGCCCTGCGCAAGGTGGCGGAGGAGAAGGGGATGTCCGTCGCCCAGACCGCCATCGCGTGGGTGCTCGCCCAGGGCGAGGACATCGTGCCGCTGGTGGGTGCCCGGCGGCGGGACCGGCTCGCGGAGGCACTCGGTGCCATGGAGGTGGAGCTCAGCCCGGCCGATCTGGGCGCCATCGAGGCGGCGGTCCCGGCGGGAGCGGCGGCCGGCGAGCGGTACCCGGCGGCGCAGATGGCCCACCTCGACAGCGAGCACTGAGCTGGCGGTACGGTCATACCCATGCCCCCCGCTGCCGCCGAGCCCCTGACCCCCGAGCGCATCCTCGAAACCACCGAGGACGTGCTGCGCCGCTACGGCCCGACCAAGGCGACCGTGGTGGACGTGGCGCGGGCCCTGGGCGTCAGCCACGGCAGCGTGTACCGGCACTTCCCGTCGAAGTCGGCGCTGCGCGAGGCCGTCACGGACCGCTGGCTCGCCAAGAGCGTCGACCGCCTGGAGGAGATCGCCTCGGCGCCCGCCGAGCCGGCTCCCTCCAAGCTCGAAGCGTGGCTGGAGGCTCTCTTCGACGCCAAGCGCCACAAGGCGGGTGACGACCCGGAACTGTTCGCGACGTACACGGTGCTGCTCGCCGAGAACAGCGGGGTGGTGGACCAGCACCTGAGCGCGCTGATCGACCAGTTGGCCCGGATCATCGGAGAGGGTGTCGAGGCGGGCTCGCTCGCCGCGCCCGATGTGCGGGCCGCCGCCCGCGCGGTGTTCGACGCCACCGGCCGCTTCCACGATCCGCAGTACGCGGCGGACTGGCAATCACCCACGATCGTCGCGGAGTTCGAGGCGGTCACCGGACTGGTCATCCGGGGCCTGCGCGCCTGATCAGGGCCGCACTGTCCGGAAGCAGCCACTCCGCACAGCTTGATGATCATTTTGTGCGTGGTCGGCTTGTCCGTAACCCGTCAAGTTCCATACGGTCCCCCTACCGCACTTCATCAGGCACGTTCCAGGGGGAACCTTGTCCGCTCCAGCAACTCAGGCAACGCCGTCCACGCCTCCGGCCCGTTCGGGTGGCGCCGCCGCGATCGGCTTGATCCTGACCATCGCGCTCAACGTGGTGGCACCGATCGTCACCTACAACACCCTCGTCGACGACCACGGCTGGAGCGAGGCCTCGGCGCTGCTGGCCAGCGGCGCCTGGCCGGTACTGGACAGCGCTGTCATGGTGGCCTGGCGGCGCAAGCTCGACGAGTTCGCCATCGTCACCCTGGTGTTCCTGGTGATCACCGCCGTGGTCTCCCTCGTCGGCGCCCAGTCCACTCAGGCCCTGCTGGTCAAGGACTCCGCCGTCACCGGCCTGTTCGGGGTCCTGTGCCTGGCGACGCTGCTCGCGCCGCGTCCGCTGATGTTCTACTTCGGCCGGAAGTTCGGCACGGACGGCACCCCGGCGGGTGTGGCGTACTACAACGACCTGTGGCGGTTCGAGGGCTTCCGCAACGCCCAGCGCCGCATGACCCTGGTCTGGGGCGTGTTCTACCTCATCGAGGCGGCGGTCCGGATCGTCCTGTCGTACGTCCTGGACACCTCCACCATGGTGACCCTCAGCCCGTTCATGATCTACGGGACGCTCGGCGGCCTGGCCCTGTGGACGGTCCGCTTCGTCAAGCGCACCAAGGCGGAGGGCGAGAAGCGGGCCGCCGCGGCGGCCGCAGCGGCTGAGCAGGCCACGGGGTCCGCGGCCTGACCACCCGGACAGTCCGTACGGACAAAGACCGGTGGCCCGGTGCGCGGATCGCGCACCGGGCCACCGGTCTTCCAGCGTGACCTAGCAGCCGAGCAGGCGGCTGCCGAGGTAGCTCTGGATCTGGTCCAGGGAGACGCGCTCCTGCTTCATGGTGTCGCGCTCGCGCACGGTCACCGCGTTGTCGTCCAGGGTGTCGAAGTCGACGGTGACGCAGAACGGCGTACCGATCTCGTCCTGGCGGCGGTAGCGGCGGCCGATGGCGCCCGCGTCGTCGAACTCGATGTTCCAGTTCTTGCGCAGGTCGGCGGCGAGGCCCTTGGCCTTCGGCGACAGCTGCGCGTTGCGGGACAGCGGCAGGACGGCGACCTTGATCGGGGCCAGGCGCGGGTCGAGGCGCATCACGGTGCGCTTCTCCATGACGCCCTTGGCGTTCGGGGCCTCGTCCTCGTTGTACGCGTCGAGCATGAAGGCGAGCATGGCGCGGTTGACACCGGCCGCCGGCTCGATGACGTACGGGGTGTAGCGCTCACCGGCTTCCTGGTCGAAGAAGGTGAGGTCCTGGCCGGAGGCGGCGGAGTGGGCCTTGAGGTCGAAGTCGGTGCGGTTGGCCACGCCTTCGAGCTCGGAGAACTCGTTGCCGCCGAAGTTGAAGCGGTACTCGATGTCGGCGGTGCGCTTCGAGTAGTGGGACAGCTTCTCCTTCGGGTGCTCGTACCAGCGGATGTTCTCCTCGCGGATGCCGAGGTCGCGGTACCAGTTCCACCGCTCCTGCATCCAGTACTCCTGCCACTGCTCGTCCTCGCCCGGCTTGACGAAGAACTCCATCTCCATCTGCTCGAACTCACGGGTGCGGAAGATGAAGTTGCCGGGGGTGATCTCGTTGCGGAAGGACTTGCCCATCTGCGCGATGCCGAACGGGGGCTTCTTGCGCGAGGTGGTCTGGACCTGGGCGAAGTTGGTGAAGATGCCCTGGGCGGTCTCGGGGCGCAGGTACGCCTTGGAGCCGGTGTCCTGGGTCGGGCCGAGGTGGGTCTCCAGCATGCCGGAGAACTGCTTCGGCTCGGTGAACTGGCCCTTCACGCCGCAGTTGGGGCAGTTGATGTCGGCGAGGCCGTTGGCGGGCAGGCGGCCGTGCTTGGCCTCGTACGCCTCTTCCAGGTGGTCCGCACGGTGACGCTTGTGACAGGAGGTGCACTCGGTCAGCGGGTCGGAGAAGGTCGCGACGTGACCGGAGGCCACCCAGACCTCGGGGGCCAGGATCACGGAGGAGTCGATGCCGACGATGTCCTCGCGGCCGGTGACCATGGCCTTCCACCACTGGCGCTTGATGTTCTCCTTGAGCTCGACACCGAGCGGGCCGTAGTCCCAGGCAGCCCTGGAGCCGCCGTAGATCTCACTGCACGGGAAAACGAAGCCACGGCGCTTGCTCAGGCTGACGATGGTTTCGATCTTGTCGGCGGCCACGGTGCTCTCTTCATTACGAGGACGAACGGCGAAGTCTTAAGGTTACCGGCGCCCGCACCCCCCCTTTCAAATCGGGCTCCCCTTCAACGATCCCTCCTCGGCCGCCCGAGCGGGCCCCCCACCTGCGTTTTTGACAACGGTTTCCATCTTTGATGAAAATGGATGTCATGAACGCACGACGCCTCATATCCGCAGCCGCCCTCACCGGAGCCGTCGCCCTGGGCGCGACGGCCCTGACCGCCTGCTCCGGAGCCTCCGCCCCCGGCGCCGACGAGGACGGAAAACTGCACGTCACGGCGTCGTTCTACCCGATGCAGTTCCTCGCCGAACAGATCGGCAAGGAGCATGTGAAGGTCACCTCGCTGACCAAGCCGGGCGTCGAACCGCACGATCTGGAGATCACCCCGAAGCAGACCGGACAGCTCGGCGCCTCCGATCTGGTCGTCTACCTCAAGGGCCTCCAGCCCGCCGTGGACAAGGCCGTCGCCCAGTCCGGCGTCAAGAACACCGTCGACGCCGCCACCCTCACCGAGCTGGAGGTCCACGCAGGCGCGGGCCACGAGGGACACGAGCACGCACAGGAGGGCGAGCCCTCCGGCCACGACCACGACCACGGCGAGGCCGGCGCGGACCCGCACGTCTGGCTCGACCCGGCCAAGTACGCCGAGATCGCCAAGGGCGTCGGCGCGGCCCTGGAGAAGGCCGACCCCGCCCACGCGGCCGACTACCGCAAGAACACCGACGAGCTGACCGGCAAGCTGACCGCCCTCGACACGGAGTTCAAGGACGGCCTGGGGAACAGCGCCTCCAAGACCTTCATCACCACCCACTCCGCCTTCGGCTACCTCGCCGAGCGCTACGGCCTCGACCAGGAGGGGATCTCGGGCGTCGACCCCGAGTCCGAGCCGAGCCCGGCGCGGATGAAGGAACTCCAGGCCCTCGCCAAGAAGGACAACGTCTCCACCGTCTTCTTCGAGACCCTGGCCAGTGACAAGACCGCCAAGTCCCTCGCCGCCGACACCGGCCTGAAGACCGACGTCCTCGACCCCCTTGAGGGAATCACCGATTCGTCCCAGGGCGCCGACTACTTCGCGGTCATGCGGTCCAACCTGAAGAACCTGCAGAAGGCACTGGGTACCAAGTAATGGCAGTAGCAGCAACGGAGGCGCGCGCCATGCAGTCCACGCCCGCACAGGCCCCGGACCAGCCCGTCATATCCCTGCGCGGGGCCACGGCCTCGCTCGGCTCGCGCCCCGTGCTGCGCGGGGTCGACCTCACCGTCCACCGCGGCGAGGTCGTCGCCCTGCTCGGCGCCAACGGCTCCGGCAAGTCGACGGCCGTGCGCGCCGTCGTCGGCCAGGTGCCGCTGTCCGACGGCGCACTGTCCCTGTTCGGCACCGACTTCGCCCGTTTCCGGGAGTGGTCCCGCATCGGGTACGTCCCGCAGCGCACCACCGCGGCCAGCGGAGTCCCCGCCACGGTCCGCGAGGTCGTCTCCTCCGGCCGCCTGGCCCGCTCCCGCTTCGGCATCCTGCGCAAGGCCGACAAGGCCGCCGTCGAGCGGGCACTGGACCTGGTCGACATGGGCGGGTACGCCGACTCCTCGGTCAACGCCCTCTCCGGCGGTCAGCACCAGCGGGTGCTGATCGCCCGGGCCCTCGCCGTGGAGCCCGAACTGCTGATCATGGACGAGCCGATGGCCGGCGTAGACCTCGCCAACCAGGAGGTCCTCGCGACCGCCGTCCGCGAGCAGGTCGCCGCCGGCTCGACCGTGCTGCTCGTCCTGCACGAGCTGGGCCCGCTGGAGCCGCTGATCGACCGGGCGGTCGTCCTGCGCGACGGCTGCGTCGTCCACGACGGCCCGCCCCCGCAGGCCGTGGGCCAGCACGCCCTGCCCGGCCACGACCACGTACACCCCCACGCGGCGCACGACGCCGAGCCGCTCCGGACGGGACTGCTGAGCTGATGGACCTCCTGGACTACGCCTTCATGCAGCGGGCCCTGATCGCCGCCGCCCTCGTCGGCATCACCGCGCCCGCGATCGGCACGTACCTCGTCCAGCGCCGCCAGGCGGTCATGGGCGACGGCCTCGGGCACATCGCCATGACCGGCGTCGCGCTCGGCTTCCTGCTCAACACGAGCCCGGTGTGGATGGCCACCCTGGTCGCGGTCGTCGGCGCCGTCGGCATGGAGCTGATCCGCTCCCGCGGCCGGACCAGCGGCGACGTGGCCCTGGCCATGCTCTTCTACGGCGGCCTCGCGGGCGGCGTGATGATCATCAACCTGGCTCCGGGCGGCTCCACGACGAACCTGCTCAGCTCGATGTTCGGCTCGATCACCACCGTCTCGGACGAGGACGTCCTCGCCATGGCGGTCCTCGCGGTGTTCGTCATCGCCGTCACCATCGGACTGCGCCGGCACCTGTTCGCCGTCTGCCAGGACGAGGAGTTCGCCCGCGTCACCGGGCTCCCGGTGCGGTTCCTGAACCTGCTGATCGCGGTCACCGCGGCCATCACCGTCACCGTCGCCATGCGCATCGTGGGGCTGCTCCTGGTCAGCGCCATGATGGTGATCCCGGTCGCCGCCGCCCAGCGGCTGACCCGCAGTTTCGCCGCCACGCTGGGACTGGCCGTCGCCATCAGCCTCACCGTCTCGCTGACGGGAACGGCCGCGACCTACTACATCGACGTCCCCTCCGGCGCCACCATCGTCCTGCTGGCCATCGGCGTCTTCATGGTCATGACGGCGCTCTCCACGCCGCTGGCCCGGCGCCGGGCGGACGCGGCGAGGACCGCCGAAGCGGTCTGCACGCGCGATGATGTGAAGGTCTAGGAGGAACGGCCTCCTGGCACAATGGGCCGAGGCCGATACGAGGAGGAACCGGTGGCGACTGCGCCTGGCGAGACGAATACCGCGCCAGTACGAGGACGATCCACCCGGCAGCGGGCAGCCGTGGCGGCGGCGCTGGACGAGGTGGACGAGTTCCGCAGCGCCCAGGAGCTGCACGACATGCTCAAGCACCGCGGTGACTCCGTGGGCCTGACCACCGTGTACCGCACCCTCCAGTCCCTCGCCGACGCGGGCGAGGTCGACGTGCTGCGCACCAGCGACGGCGAATCGGTGTACCGGCGCTGCTCCACCGGGGACCACCACCACCACCTGGTCTGCCGCAAGTGCGGCAAAGCCGTCGAGGTGGAGGGCCCGGCGGTGGAGAAGTGGGCGGAGTCCATCGCCGCCGAGCACGGCTATGTGAACGTCGCCCACACGGTGGAGATCTTCGGCACCTGCGCGGACTGCGCGGCCGCCGCTTCCTAGGGCCTGAGCAGGCTCGGGTTTCCCAGGGCCTGAGCAGGCTCGGGCCAGGGCCGCTACAGCCGGCGCAGGTTCCGGTCGATCAGTCCCCGGACCTGCTCCAGTTCGGCGGGGGTCAGGGCGCCCCGCTTGGGCAGCCAGGCCAGGTCGCCGGTCCCGTGGTACTCGAAGACGAACAGACCCCGGGTCTCGGCCCAGCCGGTCAGTTGGTGCCACACGGTGGCGGCGGTGGACCCGTCCGGCCGGTGGCTCGTCATCCCCGCCCCCGAGACGGTGCAGCGGTACTCGGGGTACTCCGAGGCCCAGGCGTACATCCGGCGCGCCGTCCGCCACCAGTCCAGCGCCAGGAAGACGCCGCCGAGGCAGACCCCGGCCCCGGCCGCGAAGGCCAGCGCGGCCGGGTCCGTCTCCCGGCCGTGCTGGACCACGATCGCCGCGCACACCGCCAGCGGGAGCAGCAGTAGCCAGATCAGCAGCTGCCCGCGGGCCCCCGGGGCTCCGGCGGCACGCCATCGCAGCACCTCGCGTACGTCACTGCGGGCCGTGCAGTAGTACAGCTCCACCGCCTCGGAGTTCTCCGGGGCCTCCGGCACGTCCATGGCGGCAGAGCCTAGCGGGCGGGCTCAGCCGGCCGGGGCCACCGGCTGGTTCGGGACGGCGCCGCCGAAGCGGCGGTCGCGCTGGGCGTACTCCAGGCAGGCCTGCCACAGGTTGCGGCGGTCGAAGTCAGGCCACAGCACGTCCTGGAAGACCATCTCGGCGTACGCGCTCTGCCAGATCAGGTAGTTGGACGTGCGCTGCTCACCGCTCGGGCGCAGGAAGAGGTCCACGTCCGGCATGTCCGGGTAGTACATGTACTTCGCGAAGGTCTTCTCGTTGACCTTCGACGGGTCCAGCCGGCCCGCGGCCACGTCGCGCGCGATCGCCTGCGCCGCATCCGCGATCTCCGCGCGGCCGCCGTAGTTCACGCAGAAGTACAGCGTCATCGCGTCGTTGTCGACGGTCTGCTCCTGGGCGACCTGGAGCTCCTGGACGACCGACTTCCACATCTTCGGCATGCGGCCGACCCAGCGGATGCGGATGCCCAGCTCGTTCATCTCGTCGCGGCGGCGCCGGATGACGTCGCGGTTGAAGTTCATCAGGAAGCGGACCTCGTCGGGCGAGCGCTTCCAGTTCTCCGTCGAGAAGGCGTACAGGGAGAGGTTCTTGACGCCCATCTCCAGGCAGCCCTTGAGCACGTCCAGCACGACGCCCTCGCCGACCTTGTGTCCCTCGGTGCGCGGCAGCCCGCGTTCCTTGGCCCAGCGGCCGTTGCCGTCCATGACCACCGCGACGTGGTTCGGGACGAGCTCGCTCGGGATCTTCGGCGGGCGCTCACCGGACGGGTGCGGCTCGGGAACCTTGTACTCCCGGCGAGAGCGTCCCAGAATCCCGCGTCGTGCCATGTGCCCAGCTCCTATTTCTCGACGTATCGCAGGGAGCGTAGCCCGCGCTCCAGATGCCAGTGCAAATAGGCGGAGACGAGCCCGCTGCCCTCCCGCACGTACCGCGCCTCGCACGCGTCCGCATGCCCCCAGTCGCCCGTCAGCAGGGCGCTGAGCAGGGCGATGGCCTCCGACGAGGGTACGACGCTGCCGGCCACCCGGCAGTCCCCGCATATGACCCCGCCCGCGGCGACGGAGAAGTGGCGGTTGGGGCCGTGGATCCCGCACTTCGCGCAGTCCGTGAAGCTGGGCGCGTAGCCGTTGACGGCGAGCGAGCGCAGCAGGAAGGCGTCGAGGATGAGGTGCGGCTCGTGTTCCCCCCGCGAGAGCGTGCGCAGGGCGCCGATGAGCAGCAGGTACTGCTGTACGGCGGGCTCGCCCTCGTTCTCGGTGAAGCGCTCGGCGGTCTCCAGCATCGCGGTGCCCGCGGTGTAGCGGGCGTAGTCGGTGGCGATGCCGTTGCCGTACGGGGCGATGATCTCTGTCTGGGTGCACAGCGGGAGGCTGCGGCCGACCAGTTCGCTGCCGCGGGCGAAGAACTGCACATCGGCGTGGGAGAAAGGTTCCAGCCGGGCGCCGAACTTCGACTTCGTGCGCCGGACCCCGCGGGCGACGGCGCGCACCCTGCCGTGGCCGCGGGTGAGGAGCGTGATGATGCGGTCCGCCTCACCCAGCTTCTGGGTGCGCAGCACGATGCCGTCGTCGCGGAACAGACTCATGGGGCCATTGTCCCCTGTGCGGGTACGGCGTCGGCCCCCCCGCCCGGACACGGGTCCGGGCGGGGGGCCGACGCCCCGTGGGAGGGTCAGGGTGCGGGTGCGGCCGCCGCGTCCGCGGCCGCCGTCG